>NZ_KV836254.1:149615-260781 GCF_001838285.1 Corynebacterium sp. HMSC074C03
AGGGTCGCGGGTTCGAGTCCCGTCATCCGCTCAGTGCAAAGCCCCCTTCTCTCAGAAGGGGGTTGCGCTTGAAAGCTTCTATATAGCTTTACACCAGCGCGATTAGCTCAGTGGGAGAGCGCTTCCCTGACACGGAAGAGGTCACTAGTTCAATCCTAGTATCGCGCACCACGTAAGCCCTTATGGGCGAACGTATTTGCGGATGTAGCGCAGCTGGTAGCGCATAACCTTGCCAAGGTTAGGGTCGCGGGTTCGAGTCCCGTCATCCGCTCAGACTAACTCCCTCCCGGGCATCCGGGAGGGAGTTTTCGTTTAACCCCAGTCAAGCAACCAATTTCATTGAGCCGTACCGCTCCCCCGTGTTAAGTAGCAAGACATGTCTTTCACCGGGCGTCTCGGCTGCCAAGTTTTCCAATTCGGCGGGCTTTGCTGAGCAGCTCACTCGCTTGGGACTATGAATGATCAGCACATGGCAGCTCCACGAATTTAGGTTTGACTGGACGCCGAGCCCATCGATTGAGACTCCAGCCGAATAGAAATGACCGCCCCAGGAACTTAGCCCTGGAGCGGTCTTTTCTATCAAATTTGTGAACTGAACTCGAGGTTAAGCTGCGTCGCGAGCGCCAAGCTCCCGGTCGATACGCAGCAGGCCAGCACCGTTGTCGCCAACAATCTCCAGGCGACCGATGATGCCACGCACGGTGTCCTCTTCCTCAATCTGCTCAACCACGAAGCTGTCCAGCAGCGGGCGGGAGTCGAGATCACCCTCGCTATCAGCAAGCTTGCGGAGGTTACGGATAGATGCCGAAACCTTCTCTTCATGCTCGAGAGCAATGCGGAATGCATCGATTGCGGAAGTGACCTTCACCTCCGGTGCGTCGACAGCACCAATCTGCGGGTGGTTGTCGCGAGCATCGAGGTGTGCGATGAACTGGTTCGCGTGATCAACTTCCTCATCCGCCTGTGCACGCATCCACTCTGCCATGCCGGAGAAATCCAGCAGGTCCAGTTCGATTGCCAGCTGGCGGTAGACGTGGGAAGCGGTGAGCTCCATAGTGATCTGGTCGTTGAATGCCTTCTCAAGAGTATCTGTTAGTCGCATGCCCCTACTATAAGTCCAATCCTTATAAATGACAACGATTATAATACTTCCCTTATAAGCCAGGCCTTGCCTATTCTGCAATCGTCGGCTTAACCTCGGCGGTATGGCTACACTCACCTCCGTAAGCCCATCGACCGACGAAATTCTGCAGTTTCTTTCTCGACCTGCGCAAACGACACATGATACAGCGGCGGTGTCTCACAACACCTCCACCGTCACGGCCATCGCCGTCACCAGCTTGGACGGACGCGGCGCCGTCGAAGGCACCTCTGGCCAGCTTGGCAACGACACCGATGCCACGGTTTTCAACACGCTTCGCGCGCTTGCCGACGTCGTTTTCGTTGGTACAGGCACCATTGCGTCCGAGGGGTACGGGCCAGTTGAGATACCGGAGTACCTAGAGGCCGTTCGACAGAAGCTAGGTCGCTCCGAGCACGTGGCGATGTCCACACTTTCGCGCTCGTTGGATTTAGATATAAAATCTGACTTTTTCGCGAATGCAGAAGTCAATCCTCCGATAATCTTCACCCCGACTAAAGATGCTTTTAATGATGAAGAGGCAAGAGCCGCTCACAAGAACAAAGCTAAAAAGATGGAGTCGGCCGGGGCTCGCGTCGTTAAGTTCCCTAACCCCTCGGTAAAAGCGGCGTTAACGTGGCTGGCTGAACATGGGTATCGGGACATTGTCGTAGAGGGTGGATCGACGATGTATCGAGAAGCATTCAAAAAGGGGTGCGTCGACGAACTGTTCCTGACATTGTCGCCGATGTGGGTGGGTAACGGCCCCCTGACTTTCGGCGAGAACGACCCTGATGAGGACTCGAACTCGACGAACCCGCAGGCTTTTGAAGTGCGGGATATCCTACGTTCCGACTCACACATCTTCCTACGCTATTCCCGCAGCTTCACCCAGTAGGGTGGAGTATTGTGAGTAAACCAAAAATCGACGTGAGCGCAAGCGCAACGGCATTAACGCAAACGTCCAAGGACACGCCAGAGACAAATTCGGTGGCTCCACGCCCTCTGTCTCGGCACGTGTCGCGAGGACTCAGCGCTTTCTTGTGGCCTATCGCAGCTGTGGTGATTTTTCACCGCACCTGGGTTTTGCCGAAAGACGTTTCTGGCACAGATGACTTTACGACCGTCTGGTCGGCAATTAATCGATTCGTATCGCAGGTACCCGTTTATTCGGAAGACTACGTAACAGCCGATCCGCACTATCTGTATTCCCCAGGCGCTACCCTACTTTTAGCCCCGATTGATTTGTTCGGCTCGCTTGAATCGGGCCGAATCTGGTTTGCGGTGTTTCAGTCAGCTGCAATCATTGCGGCAATTGTATTGCTGCTGAGGTGGCTTGGTATTGCGCGCTCTGGCCCCATCATTCCAGCGTCGATAGCACTGCTCTACCTCACGGAACCCGTTACCAACACCCTTGATTTTACGAACGTCAACGGTTCACTCTTCCTTGCATTAGTGCTGTTTTTTATTGCTCTGACCGAGCGGCGCAATATCCTGGCCGGCCTGATCATCGGTATCGCAATCACCATTAAACCTGTTTTCTTGCCAATGCTGTTCCTACCGTTCATGCGCAGGCAGTTCTCTACGGTACTGACCAGTATCGGAGTGGTAATTGCAGCCAATGTCATTGCGTGGCCGCTCATGGTCCAACCACGTGACTACCTAGATATCACCGTCCCCTACCTGGGAGTTGTCCGTGACTTTGCAAATGCTTCACTGACTGGACAGCTTGTTTGGCTAGGTGCCCATCCGACCCTGATTTTGCTGTGGCAGATCTTTTTCGGCATTTTCGTCTTGGTATCCGTCGTGCTCCTTCTTCGCTGGCTCGAAAGGGATGAGAAATTCTGGATTGCTACGACTTCCGGAGTTCTCTTCACCGGCGCGTTCTTCCTTTCCAGCCTGGGCCAGCAGTACTACTCGATGACGCTCTTGCCAATGGTTCTCACCGTGCTTCGCCCATTGGTTTTGGCTCGCGACAATGAAGGAAATATTGGTTCGACAGTCATGTTGAATTGGGGCGCAGGACTCGGAGTCGTACTCTGTTTCTTCTACGCCAATTGGTGGATTGATGAAGATGACCTCTTTTTCCCGTGGTTCACGGTTGCAATCGGCGGTATTGGATGGGCCGTTCTTATTCTCTCCATCACGGCAGCACTCATTCGAATGACGATTGTGGATGCCGTCAATGGGCGTAGCTTTGCATCCGGCTTCAGCTGGCTGAGCGACTGGAAGATAGCAGGCAGGAAGTCTAATCAGGAATCTGATCTCAAGTCTGAGGAGGCTATTCAGAATGGTTGATTCGCATAGCGAAGACTGGAATCTGAGCGAAGAAGAATGGCGCGAACGCCTCAGTGCCGCGGAGTACCAGGTTTTGCGTCAGGCAGGTACTGAACGCGCCTTCACCGGTGAGTACACCGATACCAAGACTCAAGGTGTCTACCGCTGCCGGGCCTGTGGTTACGAGCTGTTTCGGTCGAACGAGAAGTTCGACTCTCACTGCGGTTGGCCATCCTTCTTCTCTCCACTAGCTGGAGACCGGATTATTGAGCGCCGAGACACCAGCCTCGGTATGGTCCGTACCGAAGTGCTGTGCAGTCGTTGCAAGTCTCACCTCGGCCACGTCTTTGAGGGTGAGGGATACAATACTCCGACCGACCTGCGTTATTGCATCAATTCAATTTCACTCACGCTCGAACCGGACAAGACGGCTGAATAACTAGATAGAGAAGCAGCGCCGCTGGTCAAAATCCCGTCAGTTAACGGGGCTTGACCAGCGGCGCTGCTGATTCTCTCGTTGATTGCGTGAGCTACGGCAGAACGTTGATGATCTCTGCGATGTCATCGACGCGACGTCCCGTGTGGAACGGAATCTCTTCGCGGACGTGCAGACGAGCCTCGGTGTAACGCATCTTCCACATCAAGTCCACAATGCGGTCGAGCTCCGGCCCCTCGAATGCAAGGATCCACTCGTAGTCACCGAGTGCGAACGCCGGGACAGTATTGGCGCGCACATCCGGGTAGTCACGACCGGCCATACCGTGTTCAGCAAGGATGCGGCGTCGCTCGGTCGGCTCCAGCAGGTACCAGTCGTAGGAACGAACGAAGGGGTAAACCGCAATCCATCGTCCCGGCTCTTCACCCATGATGAACGACGGCAGGTGCGACTTGTTGAACTCAGCTGGACGGTGCAGCGCAGCGTTCGACCAGTGCGGAGTGGATGCCTTGCCCAGCGGAGTCTCGCGCAGGAAGGCGTTGTAGAACGCCTGCAGGTCTTCCAGCTTCTCTGCGTGGATCCAGAACATGAAGTCGGCTTCAGCACGCATGGCCGAAACATCGTAGAAACCACGGATGATCAGATCAGTGTCTTCGTAACGAGCCAGGAATTCCTTGGTCTTAGCCACTGCCTCTTCGCGGTTATCACCGAGTGCACCTGGGGTCACCTTGAAGGCAGACCACATGGTGTAGCGGATGGTGTCGTTGAGCTTCTTGAAATCGAGCTTGGTCATTAGTTGTCTCCTAGTTCGGTTGAAAGGTTTGTTTAAAAACGATGGGTCAGCGCCAGTTTCGTACTCAGCACCAATCTCGCAGCTTTATGCCAGCTCCGCAGCAATCTTGCTGGCCGCAGCCTTGGCGTTGGAGATACATTCCGGAATGCCCGGGCCACTGAGCCACGCCCCTGTTGCTGCAAGCTTAGGCACCTCGGCCAAATCCTGGCGAGCAAAATCCATCAGGCCTCCATGCCCCATATCGAAGCGTGGAATCCCCGCCCACCAACGCTGGACGAAAACCGCTGTCGGTTCGGCATCAAAGCCAGTCGCCTTAGCCAAATCTGCTTTTGCCCTGGCGATGAGGTCCTCGTCGCTACGATGCACGTGCGAGTCATCATCAAAACGGCCGAAGCTTGCCCTCACAACGGCACCGTAGCGCTCACCAATATGTGGCCACTTCCGGGACGACACTGTAAAAGCTTTCGCGGACAGGTCAGCACCAATCTCGCACAACACGCCGTTGATCTCCGGCAGTCCTTCCGACGAGTCGAAACACATACCGACCACCGCCGAGTTCGACGTGTCTACCCCACCAATGAGCTCGGCCGCCTCTGGCGCAAGATTGCTCAACAGCTCCGATGTGGTTGCAGAAGGTGCCGCCACGACAACACCGTCGACGTCGATAGTGCTAATGCTCGTGCCGCTTTCCGACGGCAGTTCCACTGTCACCTCAAAGCCGTTGTCATGCTGGCGCAGACCAGTAGCCTTCGTCGACAAGAGGAGTTCGGCTCCCGATTCGTCGACAAGCGTGTTGTAGAGAACCTCGAAGCCATCGCGGAACGTTTGGAAGACCACCGGTCGCTTCGTCTTCGTCGAATCTGTCGCAGCCTCACTACTCAGACGCGCCTGCTGCGCCTCCTTACGTGCTTCCAGAACGCGCTGGACAGCGCCGGTGAGGCTGACATGGTCACCGACACTAGCCATTTCATCAAGCGCTGCCGCCAGCTGTGGGATGGTCGCACGCAGACCCAGATCGTATGCGGTGGTTGAGTAGACGCCCCCGAGCAGCGGGGAGACGATGCGGTCAACGACTTCCTCACCGAGCCGCGCCGCGACCAGCTGGCCGACATTCATGTCGTCACCCAGTACCCAGTGCAAGGCTGGAGTGAGCTCGGGGTTCGACTCGGCATCAATCTTGGCGAGGGTGGCCTCGCTGAGGAGGTAGCCCAACCCTTCTGAACTTCCTGGAATACCGGTGACCGTGTTACGCGGAAGGTCCTTGAGTTCACCGCCAATGTAGAGCTTGGAAGGCAGCCCCGAAGGGGCGACTAGCTGATCTGCCAACCCGAGTTCCTTGAAAAAATCGGTGGCATCGTGACGGAACGCCAGGTACGCCTCAGCGCCCGCCTCAAGAGGGCCGTTAGCTCCTGGTCGAGTCTTCAGCTTGCCGCCGACCTGTGCACTGGACTCGATGACAATAATTCTTGCGGCGGGTCCGAGCTTTTTACGCAACTCATACGCTGCGCTCAGGCCGGAGATACCGCCACCTATGACGGCAATGGTAGAAGGTTGTGCAACCACGGTATTTCGTACGCTTTCTCTATGCCCGCGCCTCGAGCGGGCACGGTCGATAAGACTTGTAGGAAATTAGCTAGTGCGTGTTTTACACGCCTGTTGCGTCGGCTTTTACGTTGCGTGAATGATCTCAACGGCGCGCGTAATCGCGTCGGCATCGGTATTCGGTAGCACCCCGTGACCCAAGTTGAAGATATGTCCACGGGCGTCACCACGCTTAATTGCACGGTCCGCCTCAGAGCAGATGCGCTGAATCTCTTGGGTCATTGCATCTTCACCGGCAAAGAGAATCGCCGGGTCAAGGTTGCCCTGCAATGCAAGGCTGTTTTCCGCCGGGTCTGCGCCTCGGTGAACGTCGGAAAGCGTGGCACGAATGCGGTTGGCAGCAACGTCCAGTGGCACGCGCCAGTCGACGCCCATGACTTCTGGGCCGGCTTCAGCCATCGCACCGAGAAGCTCGCCGGTGCCCACACCGAAGTGGATGCGCGGAATGCCGGCGTCGGCGACAGCCTGGAAGATTTCCTTCGAGTACGGCAACACAAAGCGGCGGTAATCACGCTCGGTGAGATAGCCAGCCCAGGAGTCGAAGAGCTGAATAGCGTCCACACCAGCGCCAATCTGCGCGCGCAGGAAAGCAATCACCATCGGAGTGATTTTCTGCATCAGGTGATCCCACAATTCAGGGTCCGAGTGCATCAGCGCCTTAGTGCGCTCGTGATTGCGGGATGGACCGCCTTCAATCAGGTACGACGCCAAGGTGAACGGTGCACCGGCGAAACCAATGAGTGCCTGGGTATCATTCAGCTCTTGCAGAATGAGGCCGATACCCTCGGCCACCGGAGCGAGTTGCTCTTCCGTGACTTCCGGTAGAGCCTTGATGTCTGCTTCCGAGCGCACCGGAGTATCCATTACTGGACCGCGGCCAGGAACAATATCCAGGTTGACACCCGCAGCCTTCAGCGGCACGACGATATCGGAAAAAAGAATCGCAGCATCAACGTCGTGCCTACGTACCGGCTGCATAGTAATCTCAGCGAGCAGTTCCGGGCGGAAGCAAGAGTCCAACATACCGATGTCCTTGCGCACCTCACGGTACTCAGGCAGTGAACGACCAGCTTGCCGCATAAACCACACCGGGCGGCGCGACGGAGTTCGACCGTAAGCTGCATCAAGAATCGGGGCATCAGTCAAAGTGCGACGATTGTTCATACGGACAATCATGCCCCACTTACCTTAGAAATTGATGTGTGGGGTACTAAAAACAGGGAAATCGCTCGCCCTACGGTGCGTTTTCAACGAACCGCTTGGTCGCTTCCCTCTCTTTTCGGCGCGCCTCCCACTAACGCAAGCGTCATATGGCTAAGTTCAGGCGCGTGAATGGAACCGATTCAATGCCACAGAACTTCCGCGCCGCGGTCCAGTCAATGCACTCTGCTGAACTGCGACCTGAGATTGCTCTGGGCACCGTTCGGCCACCGCAGAAGCTGGCACCGTTTAGCCACGCTGTCTCGCTTGAGGTCACGCAGCCCGAAGCTGATATCGTCCCCGAGTCCTCGGACGACGATGCCTTTGGTCGTTTAATTTTGCTCCATGACCCCCGCAGTGAGGAAACCTGGGACGGTGACATGCGCTTGGTTGCATACATCCAGGCGGATATGGACGCCTCCCTCGCGGAAGATCCGCTGCTTCCCCAGGTTGCCTGGCAATGGCTCACCGAGGCTCTGGCTGAGAACAACGCCGAACTGTCGAACTTGGGTGGCACGGTGACTACTACGAACTCTGTCCGCTATGGCGAGATCGGCGGCAAGCCACAGGCCTTTCAATTAGAAATGCGCGCATCGTGGACTGCTCGTGGCACCGACCTGCGCACCCACGTTGAATCCTTCGCTCAGGTACTAGCGAACGTCGCTGGTCTGCCACCCGTCGGCGTTTCCCTGCTGGGCTGATACCGGCGACTGCTGATACCGACGACCGAAGAGGCGTGCGATGAGCTCCGACGTGGAAACTAGTCCCGACGTAGAAGTAAGACTTGCCCCAGCCGAGGGAACTCCACGCGTGCTTTCTGCCATCGACGACATTATTGACGCCGGTGAGCAGCTGGCCAAAGGACACGGTTGGCTCGCAGTCGATACTGAACGAGCTTCGGCATATCGCTACGACGACCGCGCCTTCTTGCTTCAATTTCGCCGCCGTGGAGCGGGCACCTTTCTCATCGATCCCGAAGATGGTCGCAAGGCGATGGCCGTTTTCGGTTCCTCAGTCAACGACCTGACCTGGATTATTCACGCCGCTCATTCTGACCTTCCCTGCCTCGCAGCTCTGGGTCTCTACCCCACCAAAGTCATTGACACTGAGCTGGCCGGCCGCCTTCTCGGCCTGGAGCGAGTCAACTTAGCAGCTCTGACAGAGCGACTCCTCGGAGTTGGACTTGCCAAGGGGCACGGTCGAGAGGATTGGTCTACTCGTCCACTGCCAGCAGATTGGCTGGACTACGCAGCCTTGGATGTCGAGCTGCTCATCGAACTCGCCGAGGTTCTTTGTCAGGCGCTGACTGAGCTCGACCGTTTGGAATGGCTGGAACAGGAATGCGAACGCGAACTCGCTCTAAACCGTAAATACCTCGATGGTCTGCACGTCGGACACTCGTGGCAGGGGCTCAAAGGGATTGGGAAGCTGCGCACTCCCGAACAACTTCACGTCGCCCGTGCACTGTGGACTGAGCGTGACGAAATCGCGCAGCGCCGTGATGTCTCCCCAACACACGTCATGGGTCACAGCGTTCTACGTACAATCGCAGAACAACTCCCCGGTACGCAGCGTGAACTGACTGCAATCCGTGGATTTCCACGTCGCCGTCGCGGTGCTGCGGACGCTTGGTTGAAGGTCGTTAATGAAGCCCGTCAGGAACCCAGGTCGTCATGGCCGAAGCCCCAGAAGCAGGCTCCCAACCAGATGCCCCACTTTCGGCGTTGGGCTGAACATGCCCCACAAGCCGCCGAGATTTTCGAAACCACGCGAGACTGCATCGACAACGTCTGTGCCCAAATACATCTGCGCAAAGATACACTCATCACTTCCGCGCAGACACGTGAACTGGTGTGGTGGATTCACAGCCGCGCAGTCGGCTCATTCGTTTTCCGCCACCACGACAACTACGCTGGCGGCCTGCCAGCCGTTACCGAAATCTCCGCTCACCTCAGCGAACAGGGTTTCCGCCCATGGCAGGCACATTTGCTTGCCGACGTGATCGGCGCCAACGTTCTTGCGCCCATGCGGCAGCCACTCTAGCTACAGCTGCTCCAGCACCGCGATGGTTTCAAAGTGATGCGTTAGACCAAATGCGTCCACGACCTCGAGGTGTTTGAACGCGTAGCCGTAGTCAGCCCAGTACCGGGCATCGCGGGCAAAAGTCGCCGGATCGCAACCGAAATGTACGACCGTGCGTGGCTTGGCTTCTGCAATAGCGGCAATGGCATCCTTACCAGCACCGGAGCGCGGAGGGTCGAGAACGACGATATCCGGGTTTGGTGTTTCCGCATTAGCAACTTCGCGGCGCACTACCTTGGTGACATCCCCGGTTACGTACCGGACTGGTGCCGCAGGCGACGCATTTCCACTGTGGTCAGCTGCAGTGAAAGCCTTGCGCCCCGCCGTCGCGGCCGCGGCAAAACCCTCGACAGAGAGAATTGAACCCTCTGCGTCAACTAGCTTGCGCAGTGCCGCCGACAGAACGCCTGCGCCACCGTAAAGATCCCAACCGCAGGAGAAAGACTGACCAACCAACAGGTCGATGATGCGCGATCCATAGAACTCAGGGGCATGGCAATGGGCTTGCCAAAAACCGGTCGTCGGCACATCGAAAGTAATTCCGTGAACGGTGTGCTGTGTAGTTGGCTCGCCTTCAATCAACGTTTGCTTGCGGTTCCTGCCGCTGCCGGAAACGTACACAGCACTTCGGTTACCCTCCGTGTCCATGGCCACATGGAGTTCTCCTGGCTTCGGCTTCTTGCTCCCTCGACCGCGAGCAGGCTTAGCAACAGGGATGGTTCCGGCCGTCGAAAAGCCAGCGATGAGATTGGGAACTGTTTGGACGCACTCGGAGCCGATGACAAGATCGTGGGAACGAGAACGCCGCAGCCCCGCTCGCCCCTGGGAATCCACACCTAGCCGCACGCGCGTTCGCCAGTGGGAAGTGGGCGCAAGTGGAACGACATCGATAGCTGGCAGCTCGTCGGCGGTGAAACGTCCCAGACGGCGGAGACAATCAGTCAAGACATCAGCCTTGAGACGCGCCGCGTGCTCAGGATCAATAAAACCCCAGTCGCAACAACCCGCGCCCTGCTGAGCTGCTTGGCAACGCTGCGAAACTCGATGTTCTGAGGCATCCAGAACCTCAACGACATTGCCGCGCCACAGCTTGGCATCAGGTTTGGCAATCTCGACAACAACGCGTTCGCCGGGGATGCCGCCGGTGACGAAACCGATACGTCCGTCATAGCTGGCAATGAATTCTCCGCCGGCAGCGGGACGGTCAATAGTCACTTCGATGTTCACGCAGTGTGATACTACCCGCTGACAAGAGAAAAGCCGCCGTCGGGTGACGGCGGCGGGCAGTGCACAGTAGCACTAGCAAATCCTCTTCTAACTGGTCAAGCAGCTAGATTCTCTCTGCTGGCGAGTTGACCAAACTAATTAGTGGAGCCATCCGGGTTGATACCAGTAGCGCCCGGCACCTGCCCAGGTTCACCTTCAGCTTGAGCAGCCTGGGCCTGCTGCTGGTATGCCTGACGAATCTGCTCGGCCATCTGGGACGGCAGCGTAACCGGAAGCGGCTGACCTGCCGGCATCGGGTTCTCACCGCGAGAGACGAAGCTACGGGCAAGGAGACCGCGGGCGAGATCCGCAAGTTTCTCCGCCCGATCAGCCGGTCCGGAGGCCGTCATGCGAAGCATCCAACGCGGGCCGTCGGCGCCGATGATTCGCATTTCCATATCGGAGGTGCGGCCAACGACCTCAGAACCCCACGGCCCCTGTTCGACGTGGACATCGAGGCCATCGGACTCAAGACCGTCCTTGATTTCCTGAGCAGACTCCTCCCAGAGGCCACCCGACGTCGGAGCAGCGAATGCTACAGGAGTTACACGGCCATGCTCAGTGGCGACGTGCAGCATAGTTGGACCTGTCGGCCCCATCTCCACCTGAATATCACCAACGTGAGGAATAGGCAGCAGCATCGAACCGAGATTCAAACTGGCCTTCGCGAAGTCCGAAAAATCAAACTGCGTCGGGCTAGCGCTGTTGACATCGAAGGGGCCGTTTGCTGGTGCATTCTCCGCGGCGACTTCCGACGCGTCGTCATGCAGGGTTGCGGCAGCTTCCTCAGAAGCTGGCGTCGCAGACTCGGTGGTAACGGCCTCTGCCTCGGCAGCTGGTTCTTCTGGCTGGTTCTTCTTTCCAAATGGCCACATGGTGGTTTATTGACACCTCGCTAAAAAGAAATCTTTGTATACGCCTTTGTAAACGCTTTATTGAGCTCTTCACGCATTGAACCACACTTGATGGGGTTCTCGCGCTGTCAGAGACGTTTTAAAGCGTCGTGGACACTCCGGTTGACCCGTGGCCACCCGCACCGCGTTCAGTTTCATCGAGTTCATCGACTTCCAGCAGCGGGCTAAGCTCGACCTTCTGCACAACCAACTGTGCGATTCGATCACCCTTGGCGATCTCCACCGCGTTGGTGGGGTCCAAGTTGATCAGGCAGACTTTAAGCTCACCACGGTACCCGGCATCGATCGTGCCGGGAGCGTTGACGATGGAAAGCCCCTTTTTGAAAGCCAATCCAGAGCGTGGATGAACCAATCCCACTGTGCCCGCCGGCAAGGCAATGGCAATACCGGTTCCGACGAGTGCCCGCTGCCCGGGTGCTAGGACGACATCCTCCGCTGAGCTCAAATCCACACCGGCATCATCGGCATGCGCACGCTGGGGAATCACTGCGTCTTTAGCGAGCTTTTTCACTTGCACCGGGGCATAAGTCATCTCTTTGTATATCCTTCGCTGTCGCGTCTGTTAAGAACCGCACTTCGGCCTTGTCAGTACCGAGCATAGCCGTGCCCTAGAATGGATAACCGTGAGTGGAAAAGATAACCTGCAGCCTCGTCGCGACGACAGCTCAGCATCCGTCTCTGAAGATGCGGCAATAACAATGAGCTCGAGCGGAGATTCATCGATTGTCTATTCCGAAAAGCTCTGGGTTCCTTGGTGGTTCTGGGTACTCGGCGCTCTCGCCGTTTTTGTATGTACGGCCCAGATTGGCTTTAACCGCTCACCGATTTGGCTTGTCATCGGCGGCGTTATTTGCCTGGCCGTGGGCGTGTGGGTGCTGTTGACTATGTCGAAGACTACGGTGTCCGTGGAAGTGGATAGCACTGGTGAGCGCTGGCTTCACGCTGGCACGGCAGTTCTGCCAGCATCGGTTGTTGCAAAATCCCTAGTGGTCCCGAAGTCCGCGCAGCGCAATGCGTTGGGCCGTCAGCTCGATCCGGCAGCATTCCTGGTTACGCACACGTGGATTCCCACGATGGTGCTGCTAGTCCTCGACGATCCGGACGACCCTACCCCCTATTGGCTGGTGTCCACCCGCCGCCCCGAGGCACTACTCGACAGTCTCTTCGACCGCTAGGTCACAATCTCTCACCGCCGCTACACGCTTTCCGACGGCCCCGCGCCGCCATAGCCGTGGCAGTGGCGGTTTTCCTTTTCCTAGGAAGTTATCCCGGTTGTGTGAGGACTAAGCACAGTCCTGGCAGATGGGGAAACCATCGCCGTTATCAATTGCAATCATCGAGCGGTGCATCACCATGAAGCAGGAGCCACAGGTGAATTCATCCTCCCCCTTCGGGGCAACATCCATATCGAATTCTTCACCCGCGATGTCGGCGACCGGCAACTCGAACGGCTCGACAATTTCGCCGTCGTCAGTGTCGTCGATTTCCTTCTCAGCAGATGCAGCCTGAAGGCCCTCGAGGGAATCGGTCTCCAGCTCTTCGGTTTCACGAGTACGCGGGGCATCGTAGTTTACAGCCATGTCCCAAACCTTCTTTCCGGACCTTTGCTAGACATTGTGAACTGACTTTTTCTCGGAGAATACAACGCGCTGAGACGATTGACACCCTGTACTCTCCAGTGCCTTTCTCAGCGGATATTAAGGCAATTCACGCATTCTGTCATCTCTGCAGGCCAAAACAGGTTTCTATGCCCATTAGCCGAGGAGACGATAACATGATGGCTATGAGTTCAGGCCCCGCGAGCACTTCGAGCGCATCACATCGACGAAAAATTGTTCCCTACGTGGTGGTTTCCGTAGTTGCTGTAGTGATTGCGGCTACGTTGTGGATATTGGCATTCCGCAGCCAACCGGCAAGTTATCCTGTGTCCTGTTCCCTCCCCGCGGCTGGCACCCCGGTTTCCTCCACCACGCTAATCGGAGAACACATCGTTCCGCCGTCGGATGTTCATGTGCGCGTTTATAACGCCAACGGCAAAGTCGGCCAGGCCACAACCGTCGCCGAGCAATTGCGGCAGCTCGATTTTGTTCTCGATGAGCAGGTTCCCTACGGTAACGACCCTATTGTGGAAAACCAGGATCTCAGCTGCTTTGGCCAGCTGCGTTATGGCGAGGAGTTCAATGGCCACGCCGCAGCGCTTCACGCTCTTTTCCCCTGTTTTGAGCTCATCCACGATGGTCGGCCGGATGCAACTGTCGATGTGTCGTTGGGTAAGGGGTTTAAGGACCTCGAAGTAGCCAGCCAGGTTGAAGGAGCGATGTCCGCATTGAACCGTGGCGAACAGGCCGACTTAGAGGGGTTGAGCTCGTTAGGCTCGAGCACCTGCTCCTAGACCGACGAACTAATTCCTAGCCTTCGCGGTCGCACCATCCAATGCCTCGAAGAACGCATCGGCAACGTCAGGATTCGCCGCACCGACACCGAAGTCGAGGGGGTCTCCCTCCGGCCGTCCAGCAGCGTTGGCACACTGAGTGAATTCAGGAATCCTGATTCTTGCGCCTGCTTCAGCCGCAATCAGAGAACCTGCTGCATAGTCCCAAATCTTGATGTCGTGTTCGTAATACGCATCAACACGGCCGTGCGCCACCATGCACAAATCCAGCGCCGCCGATCCCATGCGCCTAATATCTCGACACTCCCCTAGCAATTGCGACGCTATCCGGCCCTGCACCTGCCGGAGACTAGCGGAATAGCTGAATCCCGTTGCCACAAGTGCCTTTTCCAGCTCGGCCGTTGGGGAACAACTAAGTGCCTGCACAGTGCCGTCCCGCCGAGAAACCTGAGCGCCCTCTCCCTTTGCTGCACTGTAAACCTCTCCCGAGGACACATTTGCCACTGCACCCGCCACTACCTCATCGCCTACGGCGCAGGCGATACTCACAGCAAAATTGGGCAGTCCGTAGAGGAAATTCACTGTGCCATCGATGGGGTCTACAATCCAAGTCACCGCTTCGGACGCGTCAGTAGTTTGCGTTAGAGAGCCCGCGCCGTCGTCAAGCCCGCCTTCTTCGCCCACAATGCGGTCGGAGCTGCTAAACGCCTTGATGAGCGAACGAATGAGCTCCTCAGATTCACGATCGACGACGGTGACGGGGTCTACAGCTGAGGACTTCGTTTCGGAACTTGCTAAAACGCCATCGGAGCCGAGTTCGACCCGACGACTGGCGATATGCGCTGCGGCTGTGCGGGCGATAAGTACCGCGCGATCACGCAATTCCCTGACGCTGGGCCGCACGGCCCCGCGGCTATTCGGTGCCGTAAACCCCCTATTATCCGCCCTGCTAGCCAGTTGTTCGGTGCCACGCGAGTTAATGCTCATGCCCCCATTGTGTCTGTTTCGTACAATTTGAGCTATGGGACAACGAATTGGATTTGGCATCGACGTCGGAGGATCCGGAATCAAGGGTGGCCGCGTGGACCTTGATACTGGGCAGCTTATTGGCGACCGCATTAAAATTTTCACGCCACAGCCGGCGACTCCGGAAGCAGTTGCGAAGACCATTGCAGAAATTGTGGACATTGCGCAGTGGGATTCCGATGTCGGCATCACGATTCCGTCCGTCGTACAGAATCAGATTGCCTTGCTGGCCGCCAATATTGACGATTCTTGGGTTAATACGAACTGCCAAGAGCTCTTCGCTAAGTACCTGCCCAACAACAAGGCGCACGTGCTTAACGACGCTGACGCTGCCGGCCTTGCTGAAGTCCAGTTTGGCGATCCGGGCAATAAGACTGGCGCCGTGTTGTTACTGACTTTTGGTACCGGCATCGGCTCCGCACTTATTCATGATGGACTGCTCTACCCCAATTCGGAGTTAGGCCACCTCGTCATCGATGGCATGGAGGCCGAACACTTTGCGTCCGCGCGAGTTAAAGATGTGGAGGGGCTCGGCTTCGAAGAGTGGGCTGAGCGCGTGAGCAAGGTCCTAAAGACCTACGAAGCACTATTTTGGCCGTCACGGATTATCGTCGGCGGCGGAATCAGTCGCGAACACGAAAAGTGGATTCGGCGGTTGACATGTAAGACTCCAGTTGTCCCCGCAAGTTTGGATAATAATGCGGGTATCGCTGGCGCCGCCTTTGCTGCTGAACAGGGGATTTACCCTTAAGCAGTTTCATTTCTTGGGTGGGGATCGGTGCCTACGGGGCGGGCGTGACAGGTCGTTGAACCCATGCCCCGTGGCGGCGGTTTTCAGAATTGGTTTACAATAAGAAGTTGACTCACGGCAAGGTTGAATAATCAACAGGCTCGAGGAGGATTGGGAAAATCGAATTCCGGCGCACTGCTTCGATGAGGATTTTCACCGATTACTTCTTCGCTAGGAGCCAGAAAAGCAACACTGATGACCGTGGCACGAAAAGGCCAGCTCTGAATGTTTCCCATTCAGCTAGCTGGCTGCAGACGAAGTAAAGGCGCACCACTGGCGCGTTGAGCTTCTCTCTGACCGAGAGAAGCTGGCGGCGGCTTTGGCGGCGCACACAACGTACATCGTGAAAGGGCGTTCGTGGCAGGCAACGAACTGGGGCAAGCTCAGGACCAATCCACCGGGAGTGGCACCGGTTCAGCTACTCCTGCAAAGAAGGCTGTAAAGAAGGCCATCAAGAAAGCAGTGAAGAAGACCGTGGCAAAGAAGACTGCCGCGAAGAAAACTGCTGCCAAGAAGACGGCTGCCAAAAAGACAGCTGCTACCAAGACTGCGGCGAAAAAGGCGACCGCTAAGAAGGCAGCGGCCAAGAAGACCGTGAAGAAGGCGGCTAAGAAGTCGGTCGCTAAGAAGACCACACGTAAGGCCGCAGCCAAGAAGGCAACTAAGCGGACAACGGCCGCGAAGGCCACTGCGGCAAAGGCTGCTGCAGCGAAGGCGAAGGACGCGCAGGCTCTCGACGCAACTGAGAACGAAGAGCTCGAGGACGAGGAACTCGACCACGACTTGGATCAGGAGCGGGACTACGACCCGGATCTGGATGATGATCTCGAAGACGATGATCTTCACGGCGATCTGGATGACGACGACCTCGAAGAAGACGACCTCGACGACGATGAAGAAGAGGACGACGAGGACGAAAACGAAGACGAGGATGAAGAGGACGAGGGCGACGAGGTCTGGAACGAGGACGAGTCCGCTCGTCTGCGTCAGGCCCGCAAGGATGCTGCCCTCACCGCCTCTGCGGACTCTGTCCGCGCCTACCTCAAGCAGATTGGTAAGGTCGCACTGCTGACTGCCGAGGAAGAGGTCAGTCTGGCTAAGCGCATCGAGGCCGGTCTGTACGCGCAGTACAAGATTGACGAGGCCAAGGAAGCCGGCGAGCGCATCGCTTACGCTCAGAAGCGCGATTTGCGCGAGATTTCTCGCGACGGTCAGCGCGCCAAGAATCACCTACTCGAGGCCAACCTCCGTCTTGTGGTGTCCCTGGCAAAGCGCTACACCGGCCGTGGCATGGCTTTCCTCGACTTGATTCAGGAGGGCAACCTCGGCCTGATTCGCGCCGTCGAGAAGTTCGACTACACCAAGGGCTACAAGTTCTCGACGTACGCAACGTGGTGGATCCGCCAGGCCATTACTCGTGCAATGGCCGACCAGGCTCGAACCATTCGTATTCCGGTTCACATGGTCGAGGTCATTAATAAGCTCGGCCGTATCCAGCGTGAGCTGCTCCAGGACCTGGGCCGCGAGCCCACTCCGGAAGAGCTCGCTAAGGAAATGGATATCACCGAGGAAAAGGTTCTCGAGATTCAGCAGTACGCTCGTGAACCCATTTCGCTAGACCAGACCATCGGTGACGAGGGCGACTCCCAGCTCGGTGACTTCATTGAGGACTCCGAGGCAGTCATCGCCGTGGACGCCGTGAGCTTCACGCTCCTCCAGGATCAGCTTGGCGACGTTCTGGAGACTCTCTCCGAACGTGAAGCCGGTGTCGTCCGTCTGCGCTTCGGCCTTACCGACGGCATGCCACGTACTCTTGACGAGATTGGCCAGGTCTACGGTGTGACACGCGAGCGCATCCGTCAGATTGAGTCCAAGACGATGTCCAAGCTGCGTCACCCATCGCGTTCGCAGGTTCTGCGTGACTACTTGGAGTAAAGCTTTAACCTGGAGTCGTAATTGGGCTAACTGCTAAGCCCAGAAAATTGGGCCTGGATAAGGTTTCACCCCTTATTTGAGCCCGATTTTTTCTTCAGGGGCTGGGCTAGCGAGTTAGTGACTGCGTTTATGACAAAACGGCCCACAGAAATGGCCTGAAAGTGTCATAAACTCCGACAGTTTCACATTTGCAGCCTGTAATATTTACGGTTGTCAATTGTGGGACTAGCTGCCATGTGCACGAATCTACTGCCGGACTGAACGGCGTAGGGCCGGCTGGAGGCAAAAGCAAAAAGCAAAACCCCGAACCACCAAGGTGGAACGGGGCGAAGGAGCATCTAAGCAACGCTAGGCGAAGCAGTCCGCTGGCGGTCCAGCAAACTGGACCACCATCCAATACCGGCTACTACATACCCAGCTAGTACACGACGCCGAATACCCACTGCAGCAGCGTCAGCGAAGCCACAGAAATCACAATCAGCGCAACGATGTTCAGCCAAACACCGGTCTTGACCATGTTGTCCATGCTGACGTAGCCGGAGCCGTAGGCGATGGCGTTCGGCGGTGTTGCAACCGGCATCATGAACGCCGAAGTAGCCGCCAGTGCAACTGGAACAGCGAAGATCATCTGGTCGTGGCCCAAGCCGATTGCCATCGCACCAACCAGCGGCAGGAAGGTCGCGGCCGTCGCGGTGTTAGACGTGAACTCGGTCAGGAACAGCACAACGGCGCCGACGACAACCACGAGTGCAGCCACGGGCATCCAGCCGAGGGTAGACAGCTGCTCACCAATCCAGTCCGACAGCCCAGAGGCACCGAACTGCGAGGACAGCGCCAGGCCACCACCGAACAGCAGCAGCACACCCCACGGCAGCTCCAACGCATTTTCCCAGCGCATGAGCTTCACGCCATCAGGGCCACCCGGAATCAGGAACAGTGCAATACCTACCGTCATCGCGATTACCGCATCGGCAATCTTGGTGTCTGGCAGCAGCACCGGAACAAAGACCCACGCCAGCGCAGCCGCGATAAACACCATGAGCACGCGACGCTCACCCGCCGACATACGGCCGAGACGCTTGAGCTCGTCACGCATCAGTTCGCGCCCGCCTGGGATATGCGCAATCTCCGGCTTAAACAGAACACTTGTCAGCAGGAACCATGCACAGAGCATGAGCACAACCGCCACCGGGACACCCAGCAGCATCCACTGGCCAAACCCAATGTTGACACCCTGCTCCGCCATGTAGGCCGCCAGCATCGCGTTCGGCGGAGTACCAATAATCGTGCCCAACGAACCAATCGATGCCGCGTAAGCGATACCCAGCATCAGTGCGATACCGAAGTTCGACTTTGGCATCGGGTCGTAACTTGACGACGACTCCTCCGCCTCCTCCAGCGCATCTCCACCGGGGGTTTCGGCGACCGATTCACTCGCAGATCCCGCATCCTCTGCAGCAACTTTCTCATCGTGCAGCATTCGGACAATCAGGCTCAGCACGGACACACCGATTGGCAGCATCATCACGGCCGTGGCCGTGTTGGATACCCACATCGACAGGAAGCCAGTAGCCACCATGAAGCCTAGAATCAGCATCTTTGGTGACGACCCCATGAACACCAGGACCCACAATGCGACACGCTTGTGTAGGTTCCAACGCTGCATCGCCAGTGCCAACAGGAAGCCGCCCATGAAGAGGAAGATGGTCGGGTCTGTGTACTTGCCCGAGAAATCCTTAATCTCCGCGAGGTTGAGAATCGGGAATAGCGCCAGCGGCAGCAGAGCCGTAACGGCAATCGGGATAGCCTCGGACATCCACCACACGGCCATAAGCACTGCTACACCTGCGGTTGCACGCAGGTTGTGATCGAGCTCAGCCGGCATAAAGAAGTACACGAGCAAGGACAGGATGATACCGAGTCCTAGACCGGTGCGCTTACGGAAAAGCTCCCGGCTGAGGTAACCACGGTCTTGTTGGCCAGGTGACAGTTCCGGGGAGTTGTCGCGCGTAGATGTCGCTGCCACGATTCACGCTCCTATTTAATAATCAGCAGACATCCTGTATTGCACGCATGTTCAAACGTTAACCGCATGTAGGGGATGCCAAATGTGGGTACTTTCTGACACCAATATCATTACCAACACTCGGCCCAATATGAGATTTCACTAAGAAACCCCCGACCGAAACTGCAGGCAGTTGGACTTCGGGGGTGGATTACGGGGTTAGCTCATTTCCTCATTGCGCATCTGGCATGAACCGAAAACTCCGGGCACAAAGTAACACCGCCATTGACTTCGCGTCCGAACTCACTCCGATTGCTTCTTTGGCTGGTCAGTCCCCATCTGATTAGAGATGCACTCGGCATACTCTCCAGAGGTGCGCTCGAATTTCTCGCACTTCGACATCGCGTCTGATGTCGACCAGTACAGCATCAGCGACACCACGACGGCTGCAATGCCCGTCACAATGCCGACAACGCCCAATCCGAACGAACCGCTGATGACCGCGTCTCCCCCAGCAGCTTGCACGCGCTTCTTCGCGCTCAACGCCTTCGCCATCGCGATGATGCCCAGAACAATGCCAAAGACACCGAGGATGCCACCAACGATCATCCAGGACATCAAGAGCCCGCCGACACCAAAGATTAGTGCCAGCACGCCAATAGTCCGACTGTCATTGCCTGGTACAGCCAACAAACCACCGCCGGTCAATTCCGACGGCCTCGACTTATCACTGCTTGCCGACATTCTTCTCTCCACCATAGATTGCTCAGTTCGCTTGAAACCCTACCAATTACGCAGGTAGCTAATGCGATCGCGCAACTGCTCCTCTGTACACAGCGCAGTCGGCGGGCCACCACAGGCGCGCCGAACCTCGTTATGCACCTGACCATGTGGCTTACCGGTTCGCGCCGCCGTCATCGACACCAGCGTATTGAGTTCCTTCCGCAACTTCGGCAACACCTCACTGGCCACCTTCTGCGGCCTCGGGTACGCCGATCCCTCAATGCGGTGGATCGCGCCGCCTTCGCCTCCGCTTGACGACGATTCCCTCGCCTCCTCGCGGGCTTCCTTCTCTCGGGCACTGGCGGCTTTAAGCTGTTCGTCCTGCCGCTGACGCAGCAAGAGTCGCATTTGCTCAGCGTCGAGAAGCCCAGGCAAGCCAAGGTAGTCGGCTTCTTCAGCGGAACCGGCAACGGTTGCGGTGCCGTAGGAGGAACCGTCGTAGATCAGGTAGTCGAGTTCAGCATCCGCGCCAATGGATTCGTAGGCCGGCAGTAGTTCGTCGGGCTCATCCTTACGCCGGTTGGCTTCGGCGACCAAGTCATCTTCCCAGCCCTCCGAAGGCCGATCCGGTTTACCGAGCACGTGGTTGCGCTGCACCTCCATCTGCGAGGCTAAGTCGAGCAGCACCGGAATCGACGGCAAGAAGACGGACGCAGTCTCCCCCGGCATGCGGCTTCGCACGAATCGTCCAATAGCCTGCGCGAAGAATAGCGGAGTCGAGGAACTAGTCGCGTACACGCCGACCGCCAACCTTGGCACGTCCACGCCTTCGGAGACCATTCGCACAGCCACCATCCACTCGTCGGTGGACTCGGAGAAGGTCTTAATGCGTTCCGACGAGCCAGGCTCATCCGAAAGCACCAACGCCACCGGTGTGGAGGCAATCTGCTCGAGAATGCGCTTGTACGCACGGGCAGTTGCCGCATCGGAGGCGATAACCAGGCCACCGGCATCGGGAATATGCTGCCTCATCTGCGAGAGACGGGTGTGCGCTGCCCGCAGCACCGACGGCATCCACTCACCCTTTGGGTCAAGCGCGGTGCGCCAAGCTCGAGTGGTCTCCTCTGGGCTCATCACGGTACCCAGACGCGCAGCGAACTCATCACCCGCGCTATCACGCCAGCGAGCTTCACCGGAGTACGCCAAAAAGACCACTGGGCGCACGACGCCGTCGGCAAGCGCATTGGAATAGCCGTACGTGTAATCAGCGACGGAGCGCGAGTAACCATCGCCATCGGGCGAGTAGCGAACAAACGGAATTGCCGCGTCATCGGAGCGGAACGGCGTACCGGTTAGGCACAGGCGGCGTTCGACATCGCCGTAGGCCTCAGAAATGCCGTCGCCCCAACTCTTGGCATCACCGCCGTGGTGCACCTCGTCCAGAATCACCAATGTCGGACGAGCGGTAGCTACCGCATGGTGCTTGAACGGATGCACTGCGACTTGGGCGTAGGTCACAACAATTCCCTGGTAGGAAGGGTTTACCACACCCTTGGCGTTGGAGAACTTGGGATCCAACGCAATCCCCGAACGAGCAGCAGAGGCAGCCCACTGTACCTTCAGGTGCTCAGTAGGCACTACGACGATAATGCGCTCGACAATCCGCCGCGACAGCAACTCACTGGCGATACGCAGAGCGAAGGTCGTCTTACCCGCGCCCGGTGTCGCCACTGCAAGGAAGTCCTTGGGGTTAGTCGCCAGGTATTTGTCGAGGGCCTCCTGCTGCCATTTACGAAGCCCGCTCACTTGCGACGCAGGGACTTGTAAATCCGCTCGCAGTCAGGGCATACCGGTGAACCCGGCTTCGCCGACTTCTTCACTGGGAAGGTTTCACCGCACAGAGCAACGACGTAGGAGCCGTTGACCGCGGAGCTCACGATCTGGTCCTTCTTGACGTAATGGAAGAACTTCGGAGTGTCGTCCCTCGTCGACTCATCGACGCGGGTATCGGTGCGTTCAATCGTCTTTGTCGTCTTCAATGGAGTGCTCACAGATTCCAATTGTGCCCCATTGGTCAAATTATGCCTAGCGACCCAGGTGCTGGCCGCTGCTGACTGCTACCTTCCACAGCCATCCACAACACCGCTGCGACTACGCGAGCATGCAGCTGCAACGGGCATAGCTAGTTGAGACACCCCCACGCCACAGGCGTATGCTAGACAACCATGGCGCGAATCAATGACCGTCGCGACTCCGCGCTGCCGAAACGCGGAAGTTCCCGGCGACGCAAGAAAGACGCGGCGTTGATTACCGACGCCCGCGGCTCAAGGATTCGCAACTATGACCACCGCCGCCACGTCTACGCGGCCCTGCAATGGTCTCGCATTCCATTGCTACTTCTTTCCGGCGCTTTTTACCTGTGGTGGGATGTGCCGTGGATTGCGGCGATTCTCATGGTCGTCTCCGTACCCATGCCGTGGATCGCGGTTGTCATCGCCAATGGCGTTGGAGAACCCGCTGACAAGCGCAAACCGCGCGTCTACAAGCCAGGAGTTGTACGCGAGCAAAACCGCAAATGGGAGGAGCAGCAGCGCCAGCGCGCCCTCAAGGAAGCGGAGATGCGCGCGCTCGGTTCTGCCGCCAGTACCGAAGACACCGACGCACCGCCGCAGTCCGATACCGAGACCACCTCAAATCCCTTCGATGACGCAAATGTCATCGATATGCCGGAAGACGATGATCCGTCGTCAAGCTCCCCTAACTAGCCCCTCCGCCCCGCTTTACGACGAAGGTAGTGCCTACGATGACCTTTTCCCCCTCCACCTTCACCCCACCGACTGATCAGCAGCTTCGTGCTTTTGTCGACTGTGCAGAGGAATTCGCCACCGCACTTAGTCGCCTTGAGTTTTCCAGCGAGTCACTGCGTCGAGTCCTAGGAGCCGAGGGGTTAGCCGCGCTGGACCGCGGTGAGCCCGGCGTTGTCGATGTTCTGCTTACCGAGACAGACGGCGTTTCTGCGGATACTGTGACCGCGTTGCGTCTTCTCATCCTGGGCGATTTCGCCGACGCAGAGCAGCTATTTGGAGCTGAGCTGACGGTCAAGTTGCTGGACAGCGGCATACTTGCCGGCACCGCCAGCAACGCACAGGTGTGTATCGATGTGCGCCCGGTCGAGATTGCGGGAGTCGACCGTATTATCTTTTCCGACCGCGACGCCTCTATGAACGATCACGTTCCTGGACCCGATCATGTCCTAGGCGTAGGGCGGGCTTCCCGCTCCCTCCTCGATATTTCGTCGACCTCGGCGGTGGTATCCGTACTCGACCTCGGTGCCGGTTGTGGCATCCAGAGCCTTGCCCAACCTGATGCAAAATCGATTGTCGCGACAGACATTCACCCCCGCGCGCTGTTTTTTGCCCGCGCTACTTTCGCAGCTAATGGTTTCGACCAAGCACAGGCTCTCGAAGGTTCGTGGTTTGAACCGGTTGCAGGCCAGAAGTTTGACCGCATTGTGGCCAACCCGCCGTTCGTCGTAGGACTGCCAAGTGTGGAACATGTTTACCGTGACTCAGGACTGAATCTGGACGGTGCCACCGAGCTTATGATCCGCGGTCTGGCCGACCATCTCACCGACGGCGGCACGGCGCATCTACTCGGCGCTTGGGCCCATATCGAGGGCGAGAGTTGGCAACAGCGCATCGCTTCTTGGCTCCCTGCTGAGGGCCTCGAGGTGTGGGTAACGCAACGGGATCTCGCTACGCCGGCGGAATACATTGGCACCTGGCTTCGAGACGAGTCCATCGACCCCCGCAGCCCAGAGGGGTGCGAGCGCTCTCGTGCCTGGCTGGAGCACTTTCGCAACAGCGGCGTGACAGGCATCGGGTTCGGCTACATCACAGTCCAACGCATCAACGGCCCGACTTCCGCCGTGTGCGAGGAAATGCCGCAGCCTTTGGCCGCTCCCTTCGCCGCCGAAGCCGAGGAGTATCTCGGCCGCGCCGAATGGCTTCGTACACAAACTGCCGACACCATCCTCGAAGCTTCCTTTACCGTGCGCCCCGGTGTCGCCATCGAACGCGTTTCGCTTGCCGACGTCGAAAGCGGCCAGGGCTTCACTGAGTTCGATACGCGCATCTCACGCACCGATGGCCCCGCCTGGACACACTCAATCGATGAGTCCGTGGCAACCATTCTGGGTGCGCTGCATCCCGAAGCTGCTCTGGGCTCCGTCATCGACATCATGGCAATGTTTGGAGCCTTCGATGAGTCCGACGTACCTGCCATCAAAGACGCCCTAGTTCCCATCGTCGTTGACCTGCTTCGCCATGGTCTGATTCTCCCCACCGAGCTCTTGGAGGATAAACAGTAAATGAAAGCCGTTCTCACCCGAGTTAAATCCGCGTCAGTCACTGTCGACGGTTCCGTTGTTGGCCACGTTGACGGAGGCGATACTGGTGCCATTTTGGCGCTCGTAGGCGTTGGCCGCGAGGACTCTGCTGATGCTTGGGAAACGATGGCCCGCAAGATCGCGGAGCTGCGCATCCTGGATGGCGAACTCAGCGCTGTCGATGCTGGCGCCCAGGTGCTCGTCGTTAGCCAATTCACGTTGATGGGGGCGACAAAGAAGGGACGGCGGCCGTCGTGGGTCGACGCGGCTCCGGGCCCAGAGGCCGAACCTGTCATTGAAAAAATTGTCGAGAACTTGCGCAATCGTGGCTTGACGGTCGAAACAGGACAATTTGGGGCAATGATGGAGGTCGCATCAGTCAACGATGGCCCCTTTACAGTTCTTGTGGAATGCTAGTGACGGCAGTTTTTCTTAACATTATATTTGCATGGCAAAATTACCCTATTGACATTCATCACCTTTCACGGGAACATTTTCGTAACTCCGTGCGTTGTAGTTATAGAGTCCACTTAAAAATCCAGGAGGCAGATTCATGAAGAGTGCCGATATTCAAAATGACGAACTGGAAGGTCAGACAAGGGACAAGGGGCGCCGCACCGGCAATAACTCCAACCCGTCCGCCGATTTGGTTCGTGTGTATTTGAACGGCATCGGAAAGACTGCTCTTCTCAGCGCTGAAGAAGAGGTGGAACTTTCTAAGCGCATTGAAGCCGGTGTATACGCCGAGCATTTGCTGCAGACCGGCGCGAAAATGACCCGTGCAAAGAAGCGTGATGTCAAGATTTTGGCGAAGGAAGGTAAGGCTGCACGCGCCCACCTACTCGAAGCCAATCTCCGTCTTGTGGTCTCGCTGGCGAAACGCTACACCAACCGCGGTATGCCGCTGCTGGATCTAATCCAGGAGGGCAACTTGGGCCTCATCCGCGCCATGGAAAAGTTCGACTACACCAAGGGCTTCAAGTTCTCCACATACGCAACGTGGTGGATTCGCCAGGCTATTACCCGCGGTATGGCTGATCAGTCGCGCACTATTCGCCTCCCTGTCCATTTGGTTGAGCAGGTCAACAAGATTTCTCGTATCAAGCGTGAGCTCTACCAGCAGCTCGGCCGTGAGGCTACGAATGAGGAATTGGCAGAGGAATCCGGCATTCCAGAAGCCAAGATTGAGATGCTGCTGCGTCAGTCCCGCGATCCGGTGAGCTTGGACATGCCAGTGGGCACTGACGAGGAAGCTCCCCTGGGAGACTTCATCGAGGACTCAGAGGCAACTGATGCTGAGGAGGCAGTTGTCGCTTCCCTGCGTCACCACGATGTCCGCAAGGTTCTGTCCACTCTCGAGATTCGAGAGCAGGAAGTTATTAAGCTCCGCTACGGTCTCGACGATGGCCTACCCCGCACGCTGGATCAGATTGGCCGCCACTTCGGCCTGTCTCGCGAGCGCGTCCGCCAGATTGAGCGGGAAGTTATGTCCAAGCTGCGCGAGGGAGACCGTGCTGACAAGCTGCGTGAGTACGCAAACTAACGCCACATGGCGGTGACATCGATAGGGTTCCCAATTTCAGCCCTGAGATAGAGCTGGACTGCGATGCCGACCCCCGTGCGGGAGTTTCATCCACACTGGCGGTCGGCGTTTTCGACTGCAAGTCGAACTTTCGACATCGCGTACGCTCCCTTACATCTCAGCAGCGCCCACCGAACCAAGCTTTTCGCTGCCTAATCAGCACCAAAGCCACTGGATTTGCGAGCCCTAACATCTTTCTTACGCAAATGTGGTTATCCTAATACTTGAGTGAAAACTTTTAAGACTGCGTTATCGGAGGAAAACCGTGAGGGATTTGGTTGACACCACGGAAATGTACTTACGTACGATTTTCGAACTCGAAGAAGAGGGCATCATTCCTTTGCGTGCTCGCATTGCCGAACGCCTTGAGCAGTCGGGGCCGACCGTTAGCCAAACCGTTGCGCGCATGGAGCGCGATGGCCTTCTTGTAGTTGCTCCAGATCGCAGCTTGCAGCTTTCCGACGAGGGCCGCAGGCTGGCCACGGCTGTCATGCGTAAGCACCGCCTAGCTGAGCGCCTACTTACGGATGTCATTGGTCTCGAATGGGACAAGGTTCACGATGAAGCCTGCCGCTGGGAGCACGTAATGAGTGACGAGGTCGAGCGCAAACTTCTCGACGTGCTCGACTCTTACACACGCTCCCCATTCGGCAATCCGATTCCCGGTTTGGAAGACCTCGGTGGGACTCAGTCACCAAACCCGTTAGAGAACGTTCGCCGGCTCTCCGACCTAAACCCCGGTGAGTACACGATTGAAATCGTCCAGATTAACGAAATCCTGCAGGTCGAGCAGAGCTACATGAAGCGTCTCCACAAGGCCGGAATTATGCCGGGTACTGAAGCACTTGCCGAGGTTGCCGCTGGCCGCGTGACTCTCGCCCGCGGTGATCATTCTCTTGACATTCCGGATACTCTGTCTCACGCGATCATGGTGATTACCAAATGAAACTCCTAGTCACTGGTGGTGCCGGCTACGTCGGTAGCGTTTGCTCGGCAGTATTGATTTCTCTTGGCCACGACGTCACCATTCTGGACAATTTCTCTGTTGGCAACCGTGATGCGGTACCGGAGGGCGCAACCCTAGTCGAAGGTGATGTGGCGGACAAGGCCTACGAGGTTCTGTCCTCCGACAGCTTCGACGGTGTCGTTCATTTCGCTGCGAAATCGCTTGTTGGCGAGTCCGTCGAAGTTCCTTCCGACTACTGGCACAACAATGTGGGCCAAACCCTGAAGCTACTCGACGCGATGCGTGATACCGGTACGAATAGCTTGGTGTTCTCTTCGACAGCCGCAACCTACGGTGAGCCAGAGAAGACACCAATTACCGAAGACATGCCAACCGCACCGACTAACCCTTACGGTGCCACTAAGCTGGCCATGGACTACGCCATCGCGTCCTACGCCAAGGCATACAACATCGGCGCTACCAGCTTGCGTTACTTCAATGTGGCGGGCGCCTGGGGCGGTTTTGGCGAAAACCGTGAGGTGGAAACTCACCTCATTCCACTGGTACTCCAGGTTGCGCTTGGTCATCGCAACAAGATTATGGTCTTTGGCAATGACTGGCCGACTCCGGACGGCACCGCGGTTCGTGACTACATCCACATCAAAGACCTCGCGGATGCGCACGTATTGGCACTGGAGTCCAACGCGCCGGGTACGCACCGTATCTTTAACCTCGGTTCTGGCGACGGCTTTTCAGTTCGCCAGGTCATCGAAACCTGCCGTAAGGTCACCGGTCACCCGATTCCCGCTGAGGATGCACCGCGCAGAGCCGGTGATCCGGCAACTCTTATTGCCTCTTCCCAGCGTGCCATGGACGAGCTCGGATGGAAGCCCAATCACACGGAGCTGGAAACCATCGTCGCCGATGCATGGGATTACACCAAGACCCTCGGCGACCGAGCCCACTCGGCGCACCGCTAGGTACGGCAGCACAGCTTGCAGGGTCGCTATTCAATTCGCGGCATTTTCACCTTGTATACCCTGCGCAGTACCTCTTGTGCTGCCCCAAGAATTGTGCCGACGCACCTCGGCACAATTTGATTGGCGACCGCAATTTCCAGCAACTGAGTCAGTGAATGATTCGGTTGCTCCCCCGCTGCCTCATCGAGGGCTGTTTGCGCATAGTTCTCCAGTCCAGCCGCGAACTTTGCGATGGCAAAACACGCTAAAGCGTTTGCACGCAGGCTGCCGCGGTGGACAATTGCGGCCTCGCGCCAGATTTCTCCCATTGATTGCGCCAACTGCGTAGTGATGAAAATCATTGACATATCGCGCAAGGTAACGTTGGTCAGTGCTGCAGCAATGGCATATCCTGCGTTTTCATCGCGCACCGCCTCATGTGCTTCCATCACACCATCGGCCACGTTTTCCACGGCGGTTTTTAGCATGTCGAAGTGCTCAATGAGCGCGGGATTGTCCGAACCAATTTTAAGCTTCCTCGGCTGCTCAACGGCTATCGCTCGTTCCCGGAGGCGTTCAATCAGAGCCCTGTCTTTACTGTCGCGGAATTGACCACCTCGAAAATAACTGCGGTACTCCTCATAGTTTTTGAATATCTGTTCTCCCTGCCGAGAGATTAGATTTGCATTCTCGGTCATCAGACTGTCACCGACAATGCCGACAATCTCTCCCTGCTCGTCCGTGACAACTTCCCCCGCAGCAATAGTGGCAACGCCCGCCAAACGCACCTCATGCAGACCGCCTTCTCGCAGCCAGCCTGTAATAGGTGTCGAGTCCTTTTCAATCCCCCAGGATTCGTCGATGATAAACACATCTGCGTGAGTGCAGCCTTCATCGAGCAAGAAGTCCGCAGCTGCCCGCACCAAGTCAGGATTGCTCTCCATCGAGGCCACATCCTTGATCAGCATCGGGCCAGCATGCGCTGTCGGGTCAAACTCGACCTTGCCGTCGATGAAATCTTCGACCTGCTGACGGTACAACGCCGCAATCACTACCTGCCCCCGCGGATAGAATCCAACGATTCCTGGCAGGTTCGTCAGAAAGACACTCGGCTCAATTTCAGGCATCTTTCCTGCACCGAAATTCTTTTTGTTTCCCATTGATTCCTTACCCCTTTTCCCCCATTGGGATAGCTCGACAGCGGACAATCCTCTCGCCATCTGGTGGCTCTCATTGTTATCGAATCCGCAACAGCCTTGCTTGTGCGCGACCGGAAGAATCGGCCCATCTGTGGACTACTTTCAACTTGTGGATAACTGGATTATTTTCTGCGGTATCCTGGTTGCTTACTTCAAATGACGAAAAATGTGATGCAGGAGGTAGTCGTACGTGAGTGATCCGACCGACAAGCCTCAGGGCAATATGTACGAGGTAGTTTTCCCGGTTCCTGACGTAACGGGAAGCGAGGGGCATCTGACCCTGGTCATTGCGCTTAGCGGTTATGCGGATGCCGGTAATGCAGTCTCGGAATCAGCTAGTTTCCTCTTGGATGCTCTCGAGCACCGTCCATTGGTGAACTTTTCTATCGACGAGCTGATTGATTACCGTTCCCGCCGTCCCGCTGTGACGATGAACCGCGACCAGATCGTGGATGTATCCGATTTGAACCTGTCGCTCAATGTGGTTCGCGACAACGTCGGCAAGCCGTTCTTACTGCTGTCTGGCCCTGAGCCAGACATGCGGTGGGAGGCTTTCTCGACTGCCGTTGCGGATTTGGCGGAGCGCTACGATGTCGGTCGAACTGTGTCGCTGTACTCGGCGCCGATGACGGTTCCGCACACCCGACCGCTGGGCATCATCGCCCATGGCACAGATAAGCGGAAACTCGGTGATATGCATACCTGGGGAAACCGCGTCAAGGTTCCGGGTGCTGCGAGCCTGAACATTGAGTACGAGCTCGCAAGCCGCGGTTGTGATGCCTTTGGTTTCACCGCACAGGTGCCACACTATGTCGCGGCCTCTGAGTATCCGCTGGCGTCACTGCGGCTGTTGCAGGAGGTAGCAAAACTAGCCAAGCTCGAGCTCCCGCTTGAGGCGTTGGAGAAGGAATCCGCGCGGGTGGCGGAGCTGCTCAATACGCAGACGAATGATTCCGGCGAGGTCTCTCAGCTGGTCAATCTTCTCGAGGAACAGTACGACCAGGAAGTTCAACGTCGTCAAGAGCTGGAGACGTCTCCCCTGCTTGGACCTAACGGCGAGATGCCTTCGGCCGACGAGATTGGCGCTGAGTTCGAAAAGTTCCTCGCTTCTCAACCGCTGCGCCCAGTAGAGGATTCTTCCTCGCTTGACGACGAGCCGGAGACCCCGGCCAACGCGGATTCCTCGGCAACTACATCAGAGGACACTGACGCACACTCGGAAGAACCCGAGTCGGCCTCGGCGGATGATAGGTCTGTGGAGTTTTCTGCAGACGACACTACCGAACAGCCTGAGTCAGAACAGCCTCGGGAAGAGCAGGCGGAAAGCGAAGAATCCGATGAACCGGAAAAGCCTCGCCGTCGGCGCGGCTGGAAGCCCTGGTTCCGCTTCTAATCCGGGGTTACCGCTAGGGTGGGAAGCGTGTCACTATCTGAAATGCTTCCCGACCTAGCTGAGGTTCCTGAGTCCCTTTTCGACGATGCGATTATGGACTCGTTCATTGCCTGGACCAGGGATCAGGGCATCACGCTCTACCCTGCCCAGGAGGAGGCCGCTATTGGTCTCGCTGGTGGCGACCACGTCATCCTTGCCACTCCGACAGGGTCGGGCAAGTCCATGGTGGCTATTGCTGCCCACTTCTGCGCCCTCGCTCGTGGCCAGCGCAGCTTTTACACAGCGCCTATTAAGGCCTTGGTCAGCGAGAAGTTCTTTGCCCTCTGCGAGGTCTTTGGCGCTGAGAATGTCGGTATGATGACCGGCGATGCCACCGTCAACGGTGGTGCACCCATCATCTGCGCAACTGCGGAAATTGTCGCCAATATCGCCCTGCGAGACGGGGCCGACGCCGATATTGACCAGGTGGTAATGGATGAATTCCACTTCTATGCGGATCCCGATCGCGGGTGGGCATGGCAAGTGCCCTTGCTCGAGCTTTCCCGTTGCCAATTCCTGTTGATGTCCGCCACTCTCGGAGACACCTCGAAGTTCGAAACCGACTTGAAGGAACGGACGGGACTCGACGTCAACCTCGTTACAGGTACGACGCGCCCGGTACCGCTGGATTTCCACTATGTCTACACACCAGTTCATGACACGCTGGCGGAGTTGCTGGAATCCGGCAAAGCCCCAATCTACATCGTCTTTTTCTCCCAGCGCCAAGCAGCTGAACAGGCCCAGGCACTGACCGGTCTGAAGCTGCTGACGAAGGAGGAGAAGGAACGGATTCGCGAAGAGATTGGCGATTTCCGGTTTACCACGGCCTTTGGTCGAGTTCTTTCCAAGTTGGTGCGCCAGGGCATTGGCGTCCACCACGCGGGAATGCTGCCGAAGTACCGTCGTTTGGTTGAGCGCCTCTCTCAGACTGGTCTGCTGAAGGTCATCTGTGGCACGGATACCCTCGGCGTCGGCATCAACGTGCCTATTCGCACGGTGCTGATTACCGGTTTGGCCAAGTTCGATGGCCGTCGTAGCCGTATTCTCAAGTCACGCGAGTTCCACCAGATTGCTGGACGCGCCGGCCGTGCTGGCTACGACACCGAGGGCACCGTAGTTGTCGAAGCACCTGAACACGAAATCGAAAACGCCAAGCTGCGGCGCCGTGCCGGCCAGGATGAGGCCAAACTGAAGAAGTTGCGGCTAAAGTCCGTTCCCAAGGGCGAAGTGACATGGTCGGAGAAGACCTTCGACAAAATCGTTTCTCAGCCACCAGAGCCGCTGACTAGCCACTTTGCAGTGACCAACGGTATGTTGCTCAACGTCATTGCACGTGGTGGCGATACCTACGAACACATGCGTCATCTGCTGCGCACCAATCACGACACCCGCCACCAGCAAAATGAGGCTATTCTGACCGCTATTGAGCTTTACCGCGGTTTGGTCACCGCGGGTATCGTCGTCACGCATGGCGAGGGCGATGACTGCCGCCCCGAGCTGACAATGGAGCTGCAGCGTGACTTCGCGCTCAATCAGCCGCTGTCGCCTTTCGCCATCGCCGCGCTCGAACTGTTGGATAAGGACAGCCCGAACTACGCACTCGATGTCATCAGTGTGTTTGAGTCAATTCTGGAAGACCCTCGCCCACTGCTCATCGCGCAGCAGAAAAAGGCACGCGGTGAAGAAATCGCCGCGCTCAAGGCCGAGGGTGTTGATTACACCGAACGTATGAACATCGTCGAAGACATCACATGGCCGATGCCGCTTGCCGACGAGCTGGAGGGCGCATTCGACACCTATGCTCAAGGTCACCCGTGGGTGCGTGAGTTTTCGCTGTCGCCCAAGTCTGTGGTGCGCGAGATGGTGGAAAAGGCCATGACTTTCTCAGACGTGGTATCTGAGTACGGAATTGCCCGCTCTGAAGGTATTTTCTTGCGCTACCTCACCGATGCCTGGCGCACTTTGCGACACACTCTCCCACCGGAAGCCGCTAACGAGGAACTCCGGGACATTGTGGAATGGCTCGGCGAGCTCGTTGTGCAGGTGGATAACTCCCTGGTAGATGAATGGGCGCAGATGGCCGATCCGGACAAGCCATTGGACGAAGAAACTCTCCAGGAAGCGGCTTTTGGCACCGACGAGTCGCGGCCCCTTACAGGCAATGAGCGTGCATTTACCCGTATGGTGCGCAATCTCATGTTCCGCCACGTGCAGCTCTTTGCCTTTGAAAAGGAGGAGGAGCTGGCCGACCTGGACAACTACCTCGACGACGCACCAGATTGGCCTGCCGCGATGGATGACTACTTCGATGAATACGATGACCTAGGCATCGATGCAAAGGCACGCGGCGGCGATATGATTTCGATTGACCGCAAGGCTGGTGAGGGCCTATGGCATGTGATCCAGATACTCGATGATCCTGAGGGTGACCACGGTTGGCGCTTTGAAGCGAACGTTGATTTGGCTGCATCTGATGAATACGGCGAAGTCAGGTTGGCATCGCTACGAATTATTCAGGGATAAACGCCAAACCGGGCTGGAACTGCCAGCCCGGTTTGGCTTACTTCGTACGCTACCGCAACATGCGCCAAGAGAGCTTTAGGCAATAGCGTCTATGTATGCCTGCCGTACCAGTTCGGCAATTCGATTGAACTCGCCGCCGCGTACCGATGATGCGCGGTGAACCAGCCCAATGGTGCGTCCCGGCCGTGCCGGACCTTCGAATCGCGCAACAGCCAGGCCGGGACGGTGCGCCTCAATCTTGACAGCCGATTCCGGCACAAGCGACTGCCCCAACCCACCGGCAACACACTGCACGACGGTGGATAGAGAAGCCGCCCGTGTTTCCAAGCTGGATGTCTCGCCGTGAACAGCATCGACCTTGCGACAGATATCCAACACCTGGTCGCGCAGGCAATGACCGTCGTCAAGCAGGAGCAAGTCCAAGTCCCTGATTGCCTCAAGCTTTACGTCTTCCTTACCTGCCAGCGGATGATCGTCTGGCACGACGATGTAGAACTCTTCGTCGTAGAGGTAAATCTCTTCAAAGGAAGGCACATCGGACGGCAGTGCCATGATGGCTGCATCAATGGTGCCGGAACGAAGTGATTCGATGAGGCGCTCGGTCGGCTCCTCGACGATCCTAGGCTTTAGATCTGGCAGCTCGTCACGAACCAACTGGAGGAAGTTGGGCAGCACGTATGGAGCAACCGTAGGGATAACACCAATGGATAGTGGTCCGGACAAATCATCTGTACGGCCAGATGCGCGAGCAACGATCTCGTCAACAATTTCAGATGCTTGGCGTGCATAAGGAATCAGACCGCGACCGAGTGGCGTCACCAGCACTCGGCGAGTCGAACGCTCTACAAGCTGCACCCCCAGTCCCTGCTCAAGGGTGGAAAGCGCTTGTGACAGGCTGGGCTGTGAAATGCCGAGGCGGGCAGCGGCTTGACCGAAGTGACCGGTATCGGCAATCGCGACAAAGGCACGTAACTGAGGCAAAGTGGGCCGATAATCTCTATTACGCATACCTATAAGCCTACACGAGCTTATTAACTTTTTCCTCTTGACGGTTTGGGAATCCATAGGCATAATGGCGTGTGACCCCAGAAGGAATACATTCAGGAGGATTCCATGGCAATTTTGACTGTTGGCGACAAGTTCCCCGAGTTTTCTCTAACCGCTCTCAAGGGCGGCAACCTGCGTGATGCAAACGCTTCTTCTCCGGATGACTACTTCGAGCAGGTAACCAATGAGTCCTACGAGGGTAAGTGGAAAGTCGTCTTCTTCTACCCGAAGGACTTCACCTTTGTCTGCCCGACTGAGATTGCTGCATTCGGCAAGCTGAACGAGGAATTCGAAGACCGCGACACCGTTATTCTCGGTGGCTCTGGCGACAACGAGTTCTCCCACTTCAACTGGCGTGCAACCCACGAGGAACTGCTGGACATCCCGTTCCCGATGTTCTCCGACATCCGCCACGACCTGATGCGTGCACTCGGCGTCGAGAACGCTGACGGTGTTGCAGACCGCGCAACCTTCATCATTGACCCGGACGGCATCATTCAGTTCGTCTCCGTTACCCCGGACGCTGTCGGTCGTAACGTTGACGAGGTTCTGCGTGTTCTCGACGCTCTTCAGTCTGAAGAGGTCTGCGCATGTAACTGGCAGAAGAATGACCCGACCAAGAACATCGACAAGATGGATGTTCTGAAGCAGGAGCTGAAGTAACTCATATGAGCATCGATAACCTTCGTTCCGGTCTACCGGAGTACGCCAAGGACATGAAGCTGAACCTTGGTACTCTCACCCGTTCCACGGAACTCTCCGAGCAGCAGTTGTGGGGTACCCTGCTTGCATCCGCTGCTGCCACCCGCAACGAGACCGTTTTCTCCGAGATTGCTGAGGAAGCCAAGGAGCACTTGTCTGACGAGGCTTTCGAGTCTGCACTTGGTGCGGCCACCGTTATGGGCATGAACAACGTTGCTTACCGCACTCGCCACATGCTCGGTGATGACTACGCACAGGTTAAATTTGGCCTGCGCATGAACATCATCTCTAATCCAGGTGTCGAGAAGGAAGACTTCGAGCTGTGGTCTCTGGCAGTTTCTGCCATCAACGGCTGTGAAGCTTGCGTGACTTCTCACGCAAAGGTCGTCCGCGATGCTGGTCTGACCAAGGAGCAGGTCTGGGAAGCTGTGAAGATTGCCGGCACCGTCTCTGGTGTTGCGCAGGCTGTTTTCGCTGAGGCTGCCCGCTAAATATTCGGAGCATAGGTTCGGCTTTTGATAGCCGAACGCTCCCCCGCAGGATTACCTGCTAACGAAATAGCGCCCAAGGAACCAATTTGTACCGGTTCCTTGGGCGCTTTTTCTTGTTCGTTTTTGGCTACTGCTGTGGCGGGTAATAACCCGGATTCTCCTGGGCTTCATTAACTACTCGACGGCCACCGATGAGCTGACGGTAGATATGTACTTGCACGAGGAGAGCAAGCGGGACTGTGTACAACATGCCGATATAGAAGAGCATTGCACCTGCGGAAGAAACAATCGACGTCAGAATGAATGCAACGAGCATCGTCCAATACTGAGGCTTCACCAAGCGCCATGCGACGACCGGAGCCTCAAGTGCTGTTGCTCGACCATCGAAAACAAGGAGCGGCATAATCGCTGTGATTGGCATGATGAATATCGACGTCAACAACAAAACCAAGTAGCCCAGTGGGATCATTGCCGCGGCAGCTTCACTGCCGTTGGCAGACAGGGATGCTCCAGCGATGAAGAGTGCCATCCCCGGCAGCATGGCGAGCAACCCCACCAGGAACGTGACAATGTAGACACCGATAAGAGACCCCCACCGGTTTACACGGAAGAAAGTACCGTAGTTCGGTACTCGCCCATCGACAGCGTCGAATGCACCGCGCAACATAAATGCCTGCATCGCGAACATGCCCACGGCAAATAGGAGTGCCATCGCGCCGACAGTCGCGAACATTGACCCTAGATCCTCAAACGGAACATCGCCTGGATAGTTCGGCTCAAATTCCGGATCGAAGTCACCAGAGGCAAAGAGAATTGCCGCTGCGCCAACAATCAGGGCGAATAGTACGGCGAAGAACGTCAGCATGACGCCAAGCCAAGAAGCAAAATTGCTATTTAGACTACGAAACGCCGCGGAAAAGGCACTTCCAATGTCGACCTTCGTCGGCCCTTGTGCCACAGGCTTCACCGGTGGCTCATTGCCACCTGGCATGTTGACTCCGGGAGCAAGTGCACCGGCTGCAGGATTCCCCCCTGCCGGTTGCTGCCAGTAGCTTGATCCCGCACCATAGGGCTGGCCACCATAGTTCTCGCTTGGCTCACCAGTTCCGTAGGACGGAATATCGCCATAGGCCTGTTCCCTACCGTAAGCCTGATTCCACTGTGGCGAATCCTCTGGTCCACGCGAGCCATGTTGTGCGTCCGAATCGAACCCGTAAGGGTTGTAGTCCTGCGAACCATTGTTGGGAAAACCGTGGCTCTGGGAGTCATAGTTACTGGACTCATTGTCCCGGCTGCCGTCACCGTAAGGATCGTTGTTGCTGTATGGATTGTTTGGGGTATTCATGAAGCAGACTGCTCCTGCCAAATTGACGGATACATACAAATAATGCGCACAACGGACTATACGTGAGACAAGCCCTTGATGAGATTTTAATGGGCCAAAGTATAAGTCACATTGTGCGCATTAATGTATTTAATTGGACGTTCTTACACGAGCTCCACCGAAGCGACTCCCTCGAATTCGTTCAATGAATCACCGACACCCAACGCGCTACCACGCACGATGATGTCATACTTGCCCGGCGCGACTCCTCCGGTCTCCCAAGTGACCTTGGCGGTGGTATAAATACCGTCCTTGGCAAATTCAATGACAGTTGCCTGGTCCCAGTCGTCGGAAACAATCTCACCGCGGTCATTCTTGATAAGTAGGTAGCCTTTTTCCAGTCGCAAGTCGTTATTCGGATTTGCCGCGACGAATTGGGCAACGGCTTTCTGCCCTACCGTGACGCTTGCCGTGGATTCAAGCACGTCACCAAAATTCTTGCCCATTGGAGCGGAATCGATAACCTTTCCTCCTGCTGGCGACGGCGGGATGATGCCGGTGAGATCGCCTGCCGCACGGCCTGGCTCGACCGCAATGCCGTCGGCAAGCGCGTGAGCGAGATTGTGATAAATGGAAATCATCGCACTGAGCGTGTACTTGCCGAAAGCCGTTGCGCCGCCCTCGTAGTCCTGCTGATCGTATTCCTCTGGGGTAGCGACGTAGTGGCCATAGCTGTTGGTGTAGCCCTGGCAGATGACAGTATCGATTGGAACACCGAGGACTTCAGCGACGTGCTGACGCATGCGGTAGCCCGACATTGTGGTGGGTTCAAGGCCATTGGTGATCAAGGTGAAGCCACCGATGCGGGTGATGGAGAACATGTGGGTCTGCTGGAGAAGACCATCGATGTAGCCGACTGGCAGCAGGCACTCTTTGTTGCCCTGAATCTCCCCGATGTTTTTCGGGAGTACGACGTTATTGAGCTGGTGCACCCACGGCGTACCGCCGCGCTCGCCTTCGTTGAACCCGAGGGCTGGTTCTCCACCGCCATCCTCCTGGCTACTGGCTGCGAAGGCCGCACCGAGGATTGCAGGTCCAGTGCGGTGCGGCTGGCCGTCGGGCGTGAATTGGCCGTCGATGTCGACATCGCCCAGGTTGACCCACTTGTGGACAGTGGAGATACCGCCTCCTGGCAGTGCAATGGTCTGGCCCTGGGTAGCGTCAATCTGACGCTGACCGAGAATGCGGGCGGACTCTGCTTCGTCTCCGTTGCCTGGGCCCGAATTTGGCACGAGCCCCATGTTCGGGCTGATGTCACCCGGGCACGACATGGTAAATGCGGCGACAAAGGGGGCATCGGCCGGCTCACGGTGGGTAACCCCGCGGTCGACCTCAACCTTCCATGCTGCGTAGCCCTTGTTGTCGCCGTCGATGATGGTGTGCTCGGGACCGAAGGTGGTCGGATGAATTCCATACCAGTTAATGAATCCGACTTCGCGGCCACCGCGACTCACGTGCAGTGTATGGCTTTCCGGGTTGACTCCGTCGGGGAAGCGACGCAGCTCTTCTTCAGGGTTACGCTTAAATGCCTGCAGGGAGCGGTTGACACCCGCATCCTTGGCAATCCCCTTGGTCAGGTGGATAGTCGACGGCTGGTAATCAGCGTGTGCACGTTTAATAGCCTTGACCACACCGACGACTACAGCTTCGAAAGTGACGGGACGGAATCCGAGGGTAGTCAGGTCAACCATGAGATGGCCCGACGTACCTCCCGGCGCAACATGCGTGTGAGATGCGCAGATAAGCACGTTGCCCTCATGGTAGAGGTCTCCGAAAAGAGCTCGGAGACGCCGCAGAACTTCCATCTGGATGGACTGGAACATGAGCCCCATGTCTGCGGTGACGTGGACGACACGGTTGTCGTTGTCATCGCCGAAGATGAATGCACGCGCCATCTGGCGAAGACGCAGACCCGAGGTGGTCTGATCCATGACCGCATACCCGTTCATGCCAGCGCCGAGTGGCTCGCCTGTCATATCGGCCATTCCTCGACCAACATTCAAATTGGTGGTCGAATTCCCCGCGGCGGCAGAAGCCCCGTTTGCAGGAGCGGCGTTTGCCTTAGGTGCACCACTTACGGCAGGCATCATACTCGCAGCTGACACGGCAGTTGCTCCGACGAGGAAGCCTCGCCTGCCCACTTGGTACGGGGCGCGTGCGGTTGGTTCTGCCGAATTCGACGATGATGCCATCTGGCGATCGAGCATGTCACATCCTCTTCATATTTCTTTTTGAATATCAATATGCTGGACTTTAATCAGACAATCCCCTACACGTGGCCTAATTAACCAAAGTTTCCAAAATCCCCCCCCCGCGACAGCAGTAACCGATACGACATTCGCAAGGCGGTATCACTACCATGGGCACAGTAGAATTTCGCAATATTTAGCGCGCTCCCCGCAGACACAACTTCAGAAAGGGCACCATGGGTCAGGCTGTCGGTTTTAACCGCGAGAAGTACATCGAAATGCAATCCGCTCATATTAAGAAGCGGCGCGCAGACATCGCAGGTGAAGGCGGCAAGCTCTACCTCGAAATGGGCGGCAAGCTATTTGATGATATGCATGCCTCGCGTGTTCTCCCCGGCTTCACACCTGACAATAAAATCGCTATGCTCGATCGCCTCAAGGACGATCTGGAAATCATGGTGTGCATCAATGCCAAGGATTTGGAGCGTCACAAGGTCCGCGCTGACCTCGACATCACTTACGAAGACGATGTGCTCCGCCTCGTCGATGTCTTTCGTGAACGCGGGTTTGTTGTCGGCAGCGTCGTCGTCACACAGCTTTCCGACGACAACACCCTGGCAAAGAACTTCATTGAGCGCCTGCAGCGACTCGGATTGAGCGTAATCCGCCATCGCAATATCGAGGGCTACCCAACAAACACCGAGAAAATTGTCAGCGAAGCCGGCTTCGGACTGAATGAATGGGCACAAACGACGCGGGACTTGGTCGTTGTCACAGCGCCGGGCCCGGGCTCCGGAAAGCTGGCGACCTGTCTATCGCAGATTTACCACGACCACAAACACGGGATTCGTTCCGGCTACGCAAAGTTTGAGACCTTCCCTATCTGGAACCTAGCGCTCGAACACCCGGTAAATCTGGCCTACGAGGCGGCAACGGCTGATCTCGATGACATCAATCTCATCGATCCTTTTCATTTGGCCGCCTATGACACCAAGGTCACCAGCTATAACCGCGATGTCGAGGTCTTCCCACTGCTGCGCACCCTGTTGGAGAAGCTCGCGGGCGAGTCGCCGTACAAGTCACCGACCGACATGGGCGTCAATATGGCCGGTTACTGTATCGACGATGACGAAGTGTGCCGAGAGGCATCCAACCAAGAAATCGTTCGCCGTTACTACAAGGCTCTTGTCGACGAACACAAGAACAGCGCAGACGACGAAGTTTCGCAGCGCATTGCCATGATTATGAGCAAGGCCAACGTGTCGACAGCTGCCCGCCGAGTCGTCGCACCAGCACTTGAGGTTGAGAAATCTACCGGGGCGCCGGGCAGTGCAATCGAATTGCACGATGGCACAATCATCACGGGCAAGACCTCTGAGCTGCTCGGATGCTCAGCAGCAATGCTGCTCAACGCTCTCAAGAAGCTCGCCAATATCGACCCGGACTTACACTTGCTCTCCCCTGCTGCCATCGAGCCAATTCAAACGCTTAAGACGCATCACCTGGGCAGCCGCAACCCCCGCTTGCATACCGACGAGGTCCTTATCGCCCTTTCTGTGTCGGCGGCCACCAGCGACGACGCCCGCGCAGCCCTCGCCGAGCTGAAGAACCTTCGAAACTGCGATGTCCACACCACCACCATTCTGGGCAGCGTGGACGAAACAATTTTCCGCAACCTCGGTGTCCTAGTTACTTCCGAGCCCAAGTACCAGAAGAAGGCTCTCTATCAGAAGCACTAAACCAGACCACCAGCTCACGCCGAAAATAGGATAACTGGGAGAGCAGACTAGAATAGTCCCCGTGAGCATCAGCAAGATTCTTCTGTACTACCAGTTCGCCCCGCTGTCCGATCCGCGTGCCATCATGCTGTGGCAGCGCGATCTTTGCGAATCGTTAGGGCTTAAAGGTCGCATTCTGGTGTCCGAGCACGGCATCAACGGCACCGTCGGCGGTGATCTCGATGCCTGTAAGAAGTACATCAAGAAAACCAAGCAGTACCCCGCTTTTCACTCCATGCAGTTCAAGTGGAGCGAAGGCAGCGCTGATGACTTTCCGAAACTCTCCGTCAAGGTTCGCGACGAAATCGTCGCTTTCGGTGCTCCGGGCGAGCTTAAAGTCGATGCCGAAGGTGTCATTGGCGGCGGCACACATTTGAAGCCTGAAGAGGTCAATAGACTGGTCGAGGAGCGCGGCGACGATGTCATCTTCTTCGACGGTCGCAACGCGATGGAAGCCGAAATTGGCAAATTCAAAAACGCCGTCGTTCCGGATGTAAAGACCACGCACGACTTTATCGACGAGCTGGAATCCGGCAAATACGACTGGATGAAGGACAAGCCCGTCATTTCCTACTGCACCGGCGGCATTCGCTGCGAAATTCTCTCCGCATTGATGAAGAACCGCGGTTTCGAAGAGGTCTACCAAATCGACGGCGGTATTGTCCGCTACGGCGAAAAGTTTGGCAATAAGGGTCTGTGGGAAGGCTCTCTCTATGTCTTCGACAAGCGCATGCACATGGAGTTCGGCGACGGCATCGAAGACGAAGACTACGTGCAACTCGGCCACTGCGTCCACTGCGGCAAGCCCACAAACACCTTCCAGAACTGCATCAACGAAGACACCTGCCGTCGACAGGTGCTTATCTGCGATGACTGCTGGGAGGATACCGAGACACAGCACTGTGGGCGCGAGGACTGCAAGGAAGTTGCCGAAGAGCTAGCAGCCGCAAAGTAGGACGCTTCCTGCTGCCATCGGACCATCTTGAGCGTCTCCAATCAGCACAGATGTGGGTTGTCTACCAAGACACGGCTAATCTAGTAGGCAACCATGACTACTCCTAGCCGTTCTGATAAACCAGCTCCACGTGTCCAGTCGGGAAACCACCACTCACGCCATCGCAATTCCGCCAGGCCGCAGCGCTCTGGCAAGCCTGCTAAGGACACGCGTAAAAAGGAGCTCTACCAGCTCGCTGATCAATTACCTATTCGGGAGGCCCAGTCCTTCCGACGTCGGCTAAAGCGAGCATCCGCGCCGAAGGCGCTGTCTGCAATCTCTGCAGACCTCGACTTTGCTCTGGAGCGGTTAGAAGATCGTCGTAATGCGATTCCTCGCATCACCTACCCGGCGCAGTTGCCGGTGTCCGCCCGCCGCGACGATATTGCAGAGGCGATTGAGAACAATCAGGTCGTCATTATTGCTGGTGAGACTGGCTCTGGTAAGACTACGCAGATCCCGAAGATATGCCTAGAACTGGGACGCGGGGTGCGGGGCAAGATTGGTCACACTCAGCCACGTCGTATTGCGGCGCGTTCGGTGGCGGAGCGCATCGCCCATGAGCTGGGCGAGAAGATTGGACAGCACGTCGGTTATGCGGTGCGTTTTGATGACCGCGTGGGCAAGGATACCTGCATTAAACTGATGACCGACGGTATCCTGCTGGCCGAAATTGGCCGCGACCGACTATTGCGTGAGTACGACACCATCATCATCGATGAGGCGCACGAACGCAGCCTCAACATCGACTTCCTGCTGGGATATTTAAAGCATATTCTGCCGCAGCGCCCAGATCTGAAGATCATTATCACTTCGGCGACGATTGATCCGGAACGGTTCGCTCGTCATTTCGCGCCTGACGACGAGCACCCTGCGCCCATCATCGAGGTGTCAGGGCGCACCTACCCGGTGGAAATTCGCTATCGCCCACTGGTGCGGACTGTTGTTGCGAAAAATGGGCAAGAAAAGGAAGTCGCCATCGAGCAGATCGATGGTGTTATCGCTGCGTGTGAAGAGCTCATGCGGCTTGGTGACGGCGATATCCTGGTGTTCTTTTCGGGTGAGCGAGAAATTCGGGAAGCTGCCGAAGCCATCGAGGGTAAACACTGGAAGGGTGTGGAAGCCGTCCCGCTGTTCGGTCGGCTATCTAATGCAGAGCAGCATCGAATCTTCACTCCGCACTCCGGGCGCCGCATTGTGCTGGCGACCAATATCGCGGAGACGTCGCTGACGGTGCCGGGTATCGAGTACGTCGTCGATACTGGCACCGCGCGCATTTCGCGCTACTCCACCCGCACGAAGGTGCAGCGCTTGCCAGTCGAGGACATCAGTCAGGCGTCCGCTAATCAGCGCTCGGGCCGCTGTGGTCGCGTGGCTGATGGTGTGGCGATTCGTCTCTACAGCGAAGAGGATTTTCTCTCTCGCCCCGAGTTTACGGATCCGGAGATTCTGCGCACCAACCTCGCATCGGTTGTGCTGCAGATGATTTCGCTGCGGCTAGGCGCGATTGAGGACTTCCCCTTTGTGCAGCCGCCGGAGCATAAAGCAGTACGTGATGGCATCAACCTGCTTACTGAACTGCAAGCTATTACCACTTCGTCGGGGTCTGGAAGAGGACGTGCATCTGGTTCACGCACCAGCTCTGGTGCTCCCGAGCTGACCGATATTGGCCGACAGATTGCCCGGATTCCAGTCGACCCGCGGCTTGCCCGCATGCTGGTTGAGGGCTACGAAAACACCACGCTTGGTGCTGTGACCGTCATCGTCGCTGCTTTGTCGCTGCAGGATGTCCGAGAACGTCCGCTGGAGTTCCAGGCTCAAGCAGATCAGCTGCATGCCCGATTTAAAGACACCACCAGCGACTTCAACTCCCTTCTGAAACTCTGGGAGTATCTGGAAGAAAAGCGCCGCGAGCTTAGCGGTAACCAGTTCCGCAAGATGTGCAAGCGCGAGTACCTCCACTATTTGCGCGTTCGCGAGTGGCAGGACTTGGTGCGTCAACTCCACCAGGCAACGGCTGAGCTGGGCTGGAGTCTTTCGGCCCGCAGCTCAACAAGCGGTGTCGACGATCCCGACGAGGTGGCAAAGTCGCTGTTACCGGGTCTGTTATCGATGATTGGTACGCGCGAGGGCGAGGGCAAGGAATTTACTGGCACCCGAAACACGAAGTTCCTCATTCACCCCTCGTCCGCGTTGGCAAAGAAGCCGCCTCGCTGGGTGATGGCTGCGGAAATCGTCGAGACCTCGCGCACTTTTTCGCGCAACGTAGGCACGATTCAGCCGCAGTGGATAGAGAAAGTAGCCCCTCATCTGCTCAAGCACCAGTACTCAGAGCCTCACTGGTCGACTAAACGCGGTGCAGCGATGGCTTACCAGAAGTCGACGCTCTACGGCGTGCCTGTGGTGGTTGATCGCCTGGTGCCATATCACCGAGTCGATGCCGATGCCGCCCGCTCGATCTTCATTCGCTCTGCGCTTGTCGACGGCGAGTGGAACACACATCACGAGTTCTTCAAGAACAACCAAGACAAACTGGCCGAGGCCGAGAAGATCGAGGAAAAGCAGCGTTCGCGCGGCATTGTCGTCGATGACGACGTGCTCTACGCGTTCTACGACTCCAAGCTGCCCGCCTCTATCACCACGGCCGCCAATTTTGACCGCTGGTGGAAGAAAACTAAACCCAAACAGCCGAATCTACTGGACTTTGATCCCAATAAGCTTCTCAACCCCGAAGCCGGCGACATCGATGACAATGCCTTCCCCGAAATGTGGCAGCAGGGCTCGGTCGATTTCTCACTGTCCTATAAATTCGAACCGGGCGCCCCTGATGACGGTGTGACTCTCCGTGTCCCCGTGCCTCTTCTTGCGGGTTTGCGTGAAGATGGCTTCGACTGGCAGGTGCCAGGTCTTCGCGCTGAGCTCGCAGAAGCCTACATTCGCACTCTGCCGAAGGCAATGCGCAAGTCCGTTGTCCCCGCACCGGATTTCGCACGCCGAGCGCTGGAGACGATGACTCCGTACTCAGGCCGCTTCGTCGATGTTTTTGCCGATGCTTTACGACGACTCGGAGGCTCGGGCATCAATGGTGCAGACTTTACCCCTTCGAAGCTGCCAGCACACTTGCGCTTTAACTACGCAGTGGTAGACCGCCATGGAAAGATCGTCGATCAGAGCCGGGATCTTGCTGGGCTTCGAGACAAGCATGCCACGACCGTCTCAACGGCTGTGTCGAAACGTTCGAAGTCTGCAGCTCGCGAAGCTGTGAAAAAGTGGACTTCAGACAACTTGGGCGCCGTCTCAGAAACGGTCAAAAGTACTGTCGACGGTCAGTCCGTCACGATGTATCCGACGCTGGTGACCACTAAGGATGGCGTGGCCATCGAGGTCAAACCAACTAAGGCGCAGGCAGAGGCGACGTTGGCGACCACAAATCTGACAATGCTACTGCGGGAGTGCCCAGTAAATGGTGCACAAATGACTAAGGGGCTTCCACTCCAACAACGTGTTGGCGTGGACGCATGGCCACATGGGGGCGCCGATGGACTTGTCGAGGACTGCCGTGTCGCCGTGATCCGCGACCGTATGATGGCTGCCGGTGGCCCCGTCCGCGATCCGAAGGAATTCGATAAACTACTCGAACGCGTTCGTTCTGGTGTTGCCTCAGAGGTGCGCCAATTGGTCGTCGGCGTAGCCCAGGCTATGCCTCGCTATGTCTCGGTGGTGAATCAGCTAAACAAGTGGGAAGGCGATGCCATTGACGATATGCGTCGCCAGCTGGAGTTCATGTTCCCTAAGGGCGCTGTGGCAAGGCACGGTTGGCAGCACCTACGTCATTTGCCGCGTTATCTCCAAGCGATGGAGATTCGACTTGAGGAAATGAACCGTGACCCGAATCGTGATGCTGAACGTGAGGATGAGGTGACTGAGGCCCGCGAATACTTGGCGGCAAAGCTTAAGCAGCTACCTAAGGCACGTTCGAATTCCGCGGAGGTACGGGATATTCAGTGGCTCATCCAAGAGCTGCGCGTCAGCCTTTTCGCACAACGCTTGGGTACCGCCCAGAGCGTATCCCTAACCCGAGTAAAGAAACGTGTGGATAAACTGCGTTAGTTCTTTCTAACCTCGTTGCCATTTGCCTGCGGTCCTTTCCCCTTACGCATGCTGGAAATTTCCTGCGCGAAATCGTCAGCGGAGGAAAAGGACTTGTACACTGAAGCGAAGCGGAGATAGCCAACTTCGTCCAGTTCTTTGAGCGGCTCAAGGATGGCAAGGCCGATATCGTTTGAGTCCACCCGAGGCGTGCCTTTCTCGCGGAGGCTCTCCTCCACTTTTTGTGCAAGCTTCTTCAGCTGAGACTCTGATACTTCACGCCCCTGGCACGCACGTCGAACACCCTGGATAACCTTTTCACGGTTGAACTCCTCAGGGATTCCATCTCGTTTAACGACCATCAGCTGCGAGCGTTCAATCGTAGAAAAACGTTTACCGCAATTCAGGCATTCTCTTCGGCGACGAATCCCCATACCGTTATCTATTAACCGTGAGTCCAAGACTCGTGTCTGATCATGGTGACAAAACTGGCAATACACAGCCTCCAGTCTACGTCCAACCCCAACGCCGGAAACCGGAATGATTATTGCGCGGAGTAGGAAGCGTACGTAGACGTAAAGGTGCTTTCGACTGTCTCACTTTCTCCTTGTTCAAAGACCACGCTGCCGAAAACTCCGAAGAAAGCACCAAGCCCTAGAGCCCATACCGCCATCAAACGAGTCAGGTTAGTGCCTGAGGATACATCACTACGATTGGACTGCTGCGCCCTGCTAACGGATAGAGACGGGCGCCCGTAGTTGACCGAGCCATGACTAGGCCGCGACCTGTCCCTCCGCATTCGCGCCGATGAAGCCCCATCGCGATTGCGCTGTGCAATACGTGCACGCTGACCGGGCCGAACGATGTGCTGTGTGCAAGACGCACTACGCTCACCCCACACCAACGGGGCTTTCCGTGTCGTCCGAGCAGAGGGCTCGGAAACTTGAGAAAAGTCAATATCAGATGCGCTGCTAACACCTAGTGCGGTTGAAACCGTAGACATCATGTTTTCTCCCTTTCCAACGTTGACTCTCCCACCGTTGCCGGCCTGGAGAGAATAAGAGTTGTACGACCGTTTCCCGACGCTGTGGAGACTATGTCCAAGGGCGGATGCAGAGAATCCGTCTAGACCTTTTCATCAAACGACTGTTCGAGCAACTTGTCATGTTCGATTTATAACACCATGTTCGAACGTTGTCTACCGCTATCCGGTTTTATTTTCGATTTTCGAAACCGCCACGGCCTCCGAGCACGGATTATGTAGACCTTCTCCAAAGAATTCAAGGACGCGCGGTGTTCGATACTCGACGATTCGAACAGTTTTGAGTTATCATTCATTCGAAAGAGTTTGAGAAGGGATGTTCCATGGCTCAAAAGAAGAAAGCGAACCCTAAAACACTCACCGATCGGCAGCGTCGCATTCTTGATGTCATTTCGGATGCCGTCGTACTTCGCGGATACCCACCGAGCATTCGAGAAATTGGAGATGCCGTGGGCTTGAATTCCACCTCGTCGGTGGCGTACCAACTCAAGGAGTTGGAAAAGAAGGGCTTTCTCCGCCGCGACCCACACAAACCCCGTGCGGTAAACGTAAGGGATTCGAAATCCTCAGCTGGCACTTTCACTCCGGTAAAGCCTGGACCAAAGGCCACTGGCAGCACCCAAACTCCCGAGATGCCAGAGGACATGCCAGAGCCAATCTTCGTTCCTATCGTTGGACAGATTGCGGCTGGCAACCCCATTTTGGCGGAACAGCATGTGGAAAGTCATATGGCACTTCCGATGGAGATTACGGGCTCTGGTCAGCTGTACCTACTCAAGGTCGTGGGTGATTCCATGGTTGACGCAGGCATTCTCGACGGAGACTGGGTGGTAGTCCGTTCCCAAGACGTGGTCGAACAGGGCGACTTTGTTGCGGCCCTGTTTGAAGATGAAGCAACAGTCAAGGAATGGCACGAAGACGCTGCTGGCAAGTGGCTAATGCCCCATAATCGCGCATTTGACCCGCTCCCCGCAGAGCACGCCAAGATCCTCGGCAAGATTGTCAGCGTCCTACGCAGTCTCTAATTTCCCACATTTTCGTTGCCCGAAACAGACACAAACGGGCATACTGGAAACAGGTAGTAAAGCTGAGAATTCTTAACAGCTAAGGAGCGGGGAATGTACGCAGAGGAACGCCGCCGGAAGATTGCGTCTTTGACAGCAGTCGAAGGGCGCGTGACGGTCGCTGATCTTGCGGAAGCTTTCGATGTCACAGCAGAGACGATTCGCCGTGACCTAGCTCAGTTGGATGCAGAGGGCGCAGTTCACCGTGTACACGGTGGCGCTGTAGCTACTCGTTCTTTTCAGACTGTTGAGTTTTCAGTTGCCGCTCGAAAGAACGCGCAGAAAGACGCGAAGCTCTCTATTGCCCGCTGTGCTGCCGATTTTCTACCTGACTCTGGTGGTGGAATTTTTCTCGATGCCGGAACTACCACCGAGGCTCTTGCAGAGCTGATGGTCCACTCCCCTGATAACCGCCGTTGGTCAGTTGTCACAAACTCTCTTCCCAACGCCATCACACTCGCAGGATCGAACCGCATTGAGCTTCAACTCCTTGGCGGCCAAGTCCGCGTCATTACTCAGGCGGTTGCTGGCGATACAGCACTCCGTACTCTTGCGGTTATGCGTGCCGATGTCGCTTTCATTGGTTCTAATGCCTTGACAATTGACCACGGTCTTTCTACTGCTGATCCGCAGGAAGCAGCGGTAAAGCGCGCGATGATCACGAATGCGCGCAAGGTCATCGTTATGGCGGACTCGACGAAACTCGGCCGTGACTTCCTTGTCAGTTTTGCGGCATTGGAAGATATCGACGTCGTGATTACAGATTCCTCTGCCCCGGAGCAATTTGTGAACGATCTCAGGGAGCAAGGTGTCGAGGTCGTGGTTGCTTCATGATCCTGACCTTGACTGTAAATCCGTCAATCGATCGACTTGCTCGCCTCGATACGGAGCTCAAACGAGGTGGAGTGTTCCGCCTACCAATGGCTGAGGACATGGCTGGCGGCAAGGGAATTAATGTGTCCAAGGCGTTGCACTACGCGGGAGAAAAGACGCTCGCGCTCTACCCTGCATCAGACTCCGGAAAATTCACACGTCTGTTGGAAGTCTCTGGCATACCCCATGAAGCCATCAACACGACTAACGAAGCCCGCGTTAATCTCACACTCGCAGAGCCAGATGGGACGACCACCAAGCTCAATTCCCCTGGTATGACATTGACAAAAGCGCACCGTAGGCGTGTCCTGGAGAAGCTTATCCACCATGCTAAACGCGCCACGTGGGTAGTTTTCGCAGGTTCACTGCCCCCTGGCGTCCCCCGGGATTTTTACGTTCAATGCACCGAAGCGGTGTATTCGGTCAACCCGAATATTCGTGTTGCTATGGACACTAGCGACGGCCCACTGTCTGAGGTCGTTCGCGCATTTCCGAAGGTGCGGCCTTTTTTGATGAAGCCAAACGCCTACGAACTTGGCCAAATCATTGATCAGGACGGCGAAGAACTTGAGGCCGCTGCAGCCGAAGGGAACTATCTTCCCGTAGCACAAGCTGCTCGTGCACTGAACGAACTTGGTGTTTCCGAAGTCCTTGCCACTCTCGGCGAGGCAGGGGCGGTACTTTCAGTGAAGTCAGGCGGTTGTTTCGCTGCTACCTCACCCTCGATAGTCGCTCAGTCCACGGTCGGTGCTGGAGACTGTGCTTTGGCCGGCTACGTTATGTCCCGCGAACGCGGTGATAGCTACCAAGATGCACTAACCACCGCCGTGGCTTATGGGGCGGCGGCAACCAGTCTTCCCGGTACGACCATCCCCTATCCAGAACAGGTTCACCCCGAGGCTGGCCGGTTATGGCAGCTCAACGCTTAGCTTTTCGATGCCTAGATAAGGAACATTAAAAAAACCATGTCTTCTTCGGCAGATTTTTCCGCTATTGCATCATACCTGGCCGATGAGTCGACAGTGTTCCTTGACCTAGATGTCGGTCCACAAAAGGAGAAGATCCTTAACTACCTCATTGCTAAAGCTGTAGGGACCGGCCGCGCCACCGACAGCGACGGCATCGTCGCAGCAGCCCTGAAACGCGAAGAGAAGGCCCCGACAGGTCTGCCGGGCGGAATAGCCATCCCCCACTGCCGCCATGAGGACTGGTCGATGCCGACCCTGATGTTTGCCCGCTTAACAAGCGCTACGGAATTCACCACACCTGATGGGCCGGCGGACCTGCTTTTTTTCATTGGTGTCCCAGCCAGCAACAGCGATGTCCACGTCGATATTCTGGCTGCACTCGCAAAAGCACTTCGCGATAAGGGGTTTCGAGCAGCTCTTCGAGGTGCTGAAAGCGATGAAGAGGCCGCCCGGATTATTAGCGAGCACATCACCAAGGCGCCTCGTCGGAAAGCGAAAAAACCTCCGGCGAAGACCAATATTGTCGCCATTACGGCCTGCCCCACGGGCATCGCTCACACTTATTTGGCAGCCGAAGCGCTTACTGGCGCGGCAGAAAGCATGGCTGATGTCACGCTAACTGTAGAGACTCAGGGCTCGGCAGGAACCCAGGAAGCCCCCGCAGAAACAATTGACCGGGCCGACGTGCTAGTAATCGCAGCCGATATTGGAGTTACGGGGCTTAAGCGCTTCAGCGATAAACCACAGGTCAAAGTGCCAATTCGTAAGGCAGTCAATGAACCCACTGCGGTTATTGAACAAGCGAAGGCGGTAGCAGAACAATCACGCGTTCGCGCCTACGACCGAAAGGCGCCGCAATCTAAGGATGACCACGACAAAGAGGCCGCTTCGCAAACCGGTAATGCAGGTGCAGACCTTACATCTGAGAGGGTACGAGCAACGACGAAGGTGGGGGCGCGTAAATCGTCGTTAAGCGGCGATAAAGCCTTCGGACACTGGGTTCGTGACGCCATTATGACCGGTGTCAGCTATATGGTGCCGTTCGTGGCCGCTTCGGGGTTGTTGATTGCGCTGGGGTTCCTCGTCGGCGGTCATCAGGTTGGTCTAGTAGCTGACGCCGTGACTAGGGATTTGCGGCTGCCGGAGGTTATCGGACTCGATGCCCCGATTGCTGTGCCGACAGAAAATCTCGGCACCGTGCTAGTTGACCGTAGTGGGCTGTGGCTGTATCTCGGCTCGGTGCTTTTTGCAATCGGCAACCACGGCATGCAGGTCATTGTGGCTGTAATGAGTGCTTATATCGCCTTTGGCATGGCTGGCAGAGCCGGTATTGCACCAGGCTTCATTGGCGGTGCCATCGCGGTCACGGTTGGCGCCGGCTTCCTTGGGGGCCTGGTGACGGGCATTCTGGCGGGACTAGTTGTAGCCCTACTGTTGAGGATGAAAGTCCCGGACTGGCTGCGACCACTGATGCCGGTTGTCGTGATTCCTATGCTCGGGGCTATGGCCGTTGGGCTCACCATGTACCTGCTTCTCGGGATGCCGCTGGCATGGCTGATGACGGCCCTGCAGCAGTGGCTGCAATCACTGGATACGACAGCGGCGTTCCTGTTCGGTGGTCTTCTCGGCGCAATGATGTGCGTGGATATGGGCGGAATGATTAACAAGGCTGCTTATCTTTTTGCCGTCGCAAACATCGCCTCGGAAGATCCAGCATCATGGAAGATTATGGCCGCTGTGATGGCGGCGGGCATGGTACCTCCGTTGGCGACATCGCTGGCAGTTGTACTCCGACCAAAGCTGTTCAGTTCAGCTGAGCGTCAAAACGGCAAAGCGGGCTGGGTGCTCGGTGCGGCCTTCATTTCAGAGGGAGTGATTCCCTTCGCCGCCGCAGATCCGCTGCGAGTGATTCCGTCGATCGTGATTGGCGGGGCCGTCACCGGTGGCACTTCAATGGCTTTGGGTGCGGCCACACGCGTTCCGCACGGAGGTATTTTCGTGCTGTTTGCAATCGACAATCCTGTCGCATGGCTTGCTGCAATCGTCTTGGGCAGCATAGTGGCAGCAATTCTCGTTGTGGCAGCTAAAAGCCTGTGTCCGCGGCAAGTCAGTACCGATAATCAAAACCTAGAAGCAGACATTTCAGCGGACGCCTAAATTCTTTCGCTAAACCCAGCTGCGTCCGCAGAAGCGTTCCTGCAAACTTCACCAAACATGCCCCATCCCAACCTGCCAAGCGATTAAGCTCTGAACAGGTGTCGAGGAAATCGATAAGCAGAAAGGCAAGGTGCCGCCCCATGGCTACGCAACACGTCCACGTCGGCTCCAAGGTGGGTATTCACGCCCGCCCCGCGTCGGTAATCGCTGAGCGTGCCTCCCGATTTCAGGAAGAAATACTGATCGAACTCATTGATTCACCCGAACCCGACAACGAACCGGCTGATGCTTCCTCAACCCTGATGCTGATGGCACTCGGCGCAGGATATGGCGATGAAGTCACAATCACCAGTACAAACGCAGTTGCGGTGGAGCAGATTGCACAGCTGATCGCCCAAGATTTGAGCGATTAAAAGCAATATGCTTAACGACGGAACATCGTGGCAACGGTCACGGGGGTTCCGTCGTAAAGCATTCGTACAAGATCCTGCCCTGGACGGGTGGCCTACGAGCGGTTCTCGCCGATGCGGTTATAGAGCCAGTTTAAAATTGGATAGCCGATAATAATGCCGACCGAACCCCAAGCAATGCCCTCCAGCGTCAGCGAACCGATGTCGAGGGTGAGGTTGCCGATACCCGCAATCAGCGCGGTGGCGGCAGCGGTGAGATTGACCGGGTTGTTGAAGTCGACCTTTTCGTCCATCCAGATGCGCACACCGAGCAGACCAATCAGGCCGTAGAGCACCATCGTTGCCCCACCGAGCACGCCTGTAGGAATGGTCAAAATGAGTGCGCCGAACTTTGGAATGAAAGCCAGTGCAATGGCCGTGAAAGCTGCCACCCAGTAAGCGGCAGTCGAATAGACACGGGTAGCGGCCATAACCCCGATATTCTCAGCGTAGGTAGTGGTACCAGAACCACCAGCTGAACCGGCGATGGTGGTGGCTAGACCGTCTGCAATAAGAGCATCGCCAGCGATGTCATCGAGGTTTCGGCCGGTCATGGCAGCAACAGCCTTAACGTGACCGACATTCTCGGCGATGAGCACTACGATGACGGGCAGACCAATCAGCATCGCATTGAAGTGGAACTCCGGCGCGTGGAATGCGGGCAGACCAATCCAGGCGGCATTGCCGACGGTTTCTGTAGCCTCGGGCGAGAGATTTCCGGTGGCAGCGGCGAAGACCCAGCCGATTAGTACGCCGATGAGAACACCCAGACGGCTGACCATACCGCGGCCAGCGACGGTTGCGAAGACAATGGATACCATCGTGACAAATGCGACCAACGGCTGAGTGGCGAAGTTCTCCGTGGCAGCAGGCGCCAGGTTAAGTCCGATGAGAGCGACGATGCTTCCTGTTACTGCAGGGGGCATGATCATATCGAGGACACGCTTGCCGGCGAACTTTACTACGAAGCCAACGAGCATGAGCGCGATGCCGGCGCAGAGCACGACACCGAGCTGAACACCAATACCCTGCGCCTGTGTCGCGGTCAGTGGCGCGATGAAGGCAAACGACGAGCCCAGGTAAGAGGGCAAGCGATTTCGGGTGATCAGCAGGAAGACAATCGTGCCGATACCCGAGAACAACAGTGTGGTGTTGACTGGAAAGCCGGTCAACAGCGGCACCAGAAGAGTTGCACCGAACATGGCAATGACGTGCTGTGCGCCAATGCCAATCGTGCGAGGCCAATCGAGGCGTTCGTTGGGAGCCACCACGGCTCCCGGTGCAATCTTTCGACCGTCACCGTGAATATCCCAACCGAAAAGACGGCCACGTTCGGCATTTTCAGCAGGCGGATTTGCGGAGGTTCCCTGTTGGGTCTCCGCGTCAGAAGTAGAATTCATGGTTGTAATGCTAGTGGATGCCCACCGCAGTTCCCGCTACGGTTCGATGTGGTATGCCGACAGTTCATCCGCGAGGCTAGTGGGCAAACGCACGTCCATCTGGGTGCCTTGCTCCGTCCATGTTTCCGACAGCACGGTCGCATCTTCGTGGAGCATGGAGACAATATTGCCCTTGTCATAGGGGATCAACATGTGAACGTGAGACTCCAGCTCATTGAGAGCAAGCTCGAGTCGGGTCTCCAGTTCACCAATCCCCTCACCCGTTCGCGCAGAGACAAATATCGCATCATCGAGCTGGTGGCGTAGCTGGGCCAGAGTGATGCCATCGGCCTTGTCAACCTTGTTGACTACCAACAGTTCGGGCGGAATCTCGGCGTTTTCTTCCTCCGCGATTTCGTTGATGACTTTGTTGACAGCCTTAATCTGCTCCAGCGGGAATGGGTCAGAGGAGTCTACGACGTGCATGATGACGTCGGCTTCGAGTACCTCTTCCAAGGTCGAGCGAAAAGCTTCAATGAGCTGGGTCGGCAAGTGACGCACAAATCCGACCGTATCGGTCATAATCACCGTGCGACCGTCGCGAAGCTTGGTGCGACGAGTCGTCGGATCTAGCGTTGCAAACAGCGCGTCCTCCACCAGCACACCAGCGCCTGTCAGTGCGTTGAGCAACGAAGACTTCCCCGCGTTGGTGTAGCCGACAATTGCCACGCGTGGCAGGTGACCAGCCTTGCGACGTGCGCGCTTAATCTCACGCGCAGTTTTCATGCCAGCCAATTCCTTGCGAATCCGCGCCATATCTTGGCGTAGTCGCTGACGATCGGTTTCGATCTTAGTTTCACCCGGACCACGCAGCCCCACGCCGCCATTGGAACCCGCGCGACCACCAGCCTGACGCGACAGGTTGCCACCCCAACCGCGCAGACGCGTGTACAGGTACTGCATCTGTGCCAGCGAGACCTGTGCCTTACCTTCCTTGGACTTCGCATGCTGAGCGAAGATATCCAGAATCAGCATGGTGCGGTCAATGACCTTGGCATCAAGCCGGTCCTCCAGCGCCACCAATTGGCCAGGTGACAGCTCACCATCGCAAATGACCGTATCGGCGCCGGTGGAGGCCACAATATCGCGCAGCTCATTAAGCTTACCAGATCCAACGTAAGTACCAGGATCTGGCTTATCGCGGCGCTGCAGCACCATCTCTAAAACTTCCGAACCTGCGGTCTCCGCCAGTGCAGCGAGTTCTTCCATCGCCACTTCGGCTTCCTGCAGGGTCCCGGATGTCCAGACACCTAGCAGCACAACGCGTTCCAGTCGGAGCTGACGGTACTCGACCATCACCTCTTCGGACTCGGTATGTGTTGCTGACCTGGTCAGGCGGCGCAGAGAGGAACGCGCTTCCAGATCCAAATCACCGACAGTAGGTTCCCCATGCGTGCCGACGTTCGCCGCGAACCCATCCCCCGAGGCACTATCAGTGGCTTTGCCAGCATCGATAGCGTCAGTGAAAAAATCGTCCATCTCGTGCGAGGTGCTTGCTTGCTGCGACATTTCGTCGCTGACCTCATCAAAGTTGTTGGAAAAATTCGTCATACTAGCTGCCATTGTCGCATGACAAGCCAAATTCTCCGCATTGCGTGCGGAGAACACCGAACCCAGGCTGAGAACTAGGCTGCCGAATGTGGCCTGCGTGTCAGTACTAGCGCAACTGGGCCACTATTTGAACTACCACCGGTGCACGTACCGCTGTCGGACATTCCACAGTTGGAACAGCCACCACCCGGACACATACCGCCGAGGGACTCCCGCCGCAATTGGCCGGTATGTTCCATGCGGTCGAGAATGAGGTCTACCGTTGCACGCTGCAGGCCTGTGATTTCGCAAATCTTGCGTCGGGAGCTAATACCCTGCGCGATTGCGTCCTGAACCGCCTCCGAAGGCTGACGAGTAACCGTAGCTTTCTTCCCAGCATTAAAGAGTCCCATGGCGATAGCTCCTTTCAGTGCCTGGTTTTTAGTTAGCTCGGGTTTCTAATTGGCTTGGTTTTCTAGTTAGCAAATATGACTTAGCAGTCTTACCGAAACCACGAGGAATCTACGAGGTTTTACAGGAACAGCTTCAGTGCCTGGAACACGACCACGGCCAGCGCCCATGCGACAAACAGCTGCGCAGCTAGGCCGAAGCCGGTCCACTTCAGGCCAATCTCTCGGCGCTGCGCCGCCAGCGTGGCCACACAAGGTGTGTAGGCGAGCAGAAAAATCATGTATGCCCACACCGCCGCCAGACCATGCCCATCCGATGCATTGTCGAAGTCACGTCGAATATTGTCCGCCAGGGGGCTGGATGCCTGTTCGCTCGACTCAGAATCGGTGACGTCCTCCACTGCGTAGGTCTGCGCCCAGGTAGAAATGACGGCTTCCTTGGCCACAAAGCCCGTCACCAACGGACCTGTCAGGGACCATGTGCCGAAACCGGCCGGGTTGAACACCGGAGCGATAGTTGTGCTGACCGCACCATATGCGGAGTCCTGTGGTGCCAAGTCCTCATCGGCAAACGTATGTCCAGAGACAACCGGGATAGACATCAACAACCAGACGACGATAACGGTGCTGACGATAATTCCACTAGCGGTCTGCAGGAAGCCCTTCAGTCGCATCCACATCACAGATAGTGCCAGTCGTGCGGTCGGCAACTGGTAGGTCGGCAGGTCAATGACCAGCGGTTCCGATGGCATGGTGCGCCACAGAGTCTTACGCAGTGCAAGGCCGGTCAGAATAATCAGCAGAATCGAGATTACGTACATTGCGAAGACGACTGTGCCCGCGTGATCCGGGAAGAACACCGCACCCAACATGACATACACGGTTAGGCGCGCCGAGCAGGAAGTGAACGGCACCAGGAGCGCCGTCAAGATACGATGGCGCGGGTTACTCAACACACGTGTCGCCGAAATCGCCGGCACGTTACAACCAAAGCCGACGATGAGCGGAATGAATGCCTTGCCCGGAAGCCCAATTGCACGCATGAAACGGTCGGCCACCACGGCCGCACGCGCCATGTATCCTGAATCCTCCAGCACCGCGAGACACAGGAACATCAGCGCCATCAGCGGAATGAAGGTCAGTACCATACCGACACCGCCAATAATGCCGTTGACAAGCAGCCCCGTGACAATCGGATGATTCCATCCCATCGCTTCCAAGCCGCGGGTAACCAAATCTGCGAAGTTACCGGTAATAAGGGTTTCCAAACCGTCCTGGAGCGGAGCCGCTACCGTGGTCGTGATTTGGAAGACTGCCCACATGACCGCCAGGAACACAATCGGTCCGAGCACCGGATGAAGAACCACGTTATCAATGCGGTCGGAGAACGTCTGGCGATCCTCTACCCCGCCTGTTGAGGCCGCGACGGCTGCATCGATAGCGGCAAAGCGTGCCTCGTCCAAGCTTTCAATCGATTCGCCATCCGCCTGACGAATCGGCGACAGCACCGAACTACATCCGTCCAGAGCTGCTGCTACTGCGTCGGCCAACCGTGTCATTCCCGCTTTACGACGGGGATCTAGCGCCACCACCGGCATACCCATAGCTGACTGCAATGCGTCCGGATTCACATCGATGCCCTTGGCCTCAGCCGCATCGAGTTTGGTCAGGGCCAGAACGATGCGCTGAGGCTGTTCCGCCAATTCCGCAGCCATATAGAGACCACGCCCCAAAGCCGTAGCGTCGACCACAACTACGACGAGGTCGGGGCGTTCTCCCTCTGGTTTCTCGATGAGCATCTCGCGAGTGAGCTCTTCGTCCGGGCTCATGGCATCCAGCGAGTAGGCACCAGGGAAATCAATGACATCGTACTCAGCGACATCAGTCTTCCATGCGCCACGGCTGACCTCCACGGTCGTGCCCGGCCAATTGCCCATCTGCGCTTTCGCGCCAGTCAAACTATTAAACAGCGTTGACTTACCGGAATTCGGTGCGCCAACAACTGCGACAACAGGTGCACCATCTTTTGCTGGCGCTCCACCACTACAAGCATGACAGCTCGGCGTGGATGCGAATTTTCGCGTTGAGGAATCCGTAGGTGTTGTCATTGTGAACTTTCAGGAAGAATGTGAGGAAAAGGAATGTAGGGTACTAACCCGCGACGGACATCTTGCGCAGCGTGCTGGCATCGATGGCGTAACGCGTTGCGCCAGCATGGACGATACGTCCACCGCCACTGGTGCTCCGTCCGACAGTGACACTCATTCCAGGGCGAAGCCCGAGTTGTGAAAGCCTGCGGCACAGGCGCTCATCCACATGCGACGCGCCCAGAGTGACGGTTGCCCCCACCGGGACGTCAGCAAGCGACTGAACGTCATCCGACTGTTTTCGAGACCGCAGTCCAAGCATGAGAGACCTCGCTTATATCGATAAGAATTAAGCTAAACAAATGATGTTTATGAAGGCCAGCCTACTCTTAGGTACGCCTAAATGGAATAAACCGGGTACACCTAAGGAAGGTTATTTATCTCACACTTAACATTTGCCTATTTAGGATGGCAGAACCGTTAGCCTCGTTCGAATTGTCGACGCAGTGTGGACGCAGTGTGAGGACATGGGTCCAGGTGAACTGCGGAACTTAACTTACTCCCGTGCGATTCGTTAGTTCGCAGTTGAAGATATGGGAAGTATCATCGGAAGTTATGACTACTGACTTGCGAAGCATTGGCATGGACTACCCAAGCTGGCGAGACGCGATGGAGGCCGCGATTGCCAGCGACAATCTCTCGGTTATCGGCGAGGTACGCGGTGGTCAGCTGGTCCGTTTCGAAGATTCCTCTGGCGCGCGCTTGCACATCCTGGGTGTTGAACCATTTTCTACCTACGCAGGTTTCGCGGGCAGCCCGACCGTCACTGCGCATGTCTCCAGTGTGGACGATGTCCTGGCGCTGGTGGAGATTGTCGAGGATGACCCGTCTTCGGACGATTTTGACAAGGTCATCGAGGTCGCCTGCTGTCTACTGTCGCAGGGACCGATGATCGTTGATGCCGGCACACAGACCTTCGAGCATGTCGCACTGTCCGCGTTGGCAACTGAATTCACTCTCGACGCATCTTCTGAGGATTACGAGAAGCGCACTGGGTCAACCCCGACAACCCTCGACTTTGCAGGTGCCAAGGCGATTGTCGGCGACCAGGTTGGCAAGGCCTCCCCCAGCGCCACTGTCAAGCTGGCTGGTGTTATCAACAACTCTCGCAAGCATGTAAATGAGCTAACTGGAAAGAAGTTCTGGGTGCTCAACCTTGCGCTACCGACTCCCATGGATGTGCTCGTCCCCGGTGGCGACGAAGCGCCTCAGCCGGGCATGGTTGTCTCGGGCACTTTCTTGCTGACGGGTGAAATCATCCCGCCACAGGGCTGCGGTGGCGGTTGCGGTGAAGGTGGCTGTGGTTGTGGCGAAGGCGGTTGCGGCGGACACTAGTTCGCTAACTCGCGCCCACTTCGACTAACCCGCCAGCCCCGTTGCGCTAGCTACCATTCACAGGGCTTCCAGCTCAATTTTGCCAAGCGTGTGAATCACGCTCGGACCGGTCAAGATCGCCGAGAAGGCGCCATCGGTATTGCTGGCCTCGTGGACATCCACGGTCACCACGCCACCGGGCACCTTGACCGTCACCGCTCCCTCGGTGCGGTCGGCATCGGTCAGCGCAGCAATAGCCGCTGCAACCGTACCGGTTCCACACGACCGGGTCTCCCCCACTCCCCGTTCGATCACTCGCATGGATACCGAATCAGAGGCATCCAGCGGGGTGACAATTTCCAAGTTGAGGCCGCGCGGGAACATGGCTTCGTCGGCACGCACCGCCTTGGTGGCACTACCCGCCGCCTCTAACTCAAGCTGTGCCAAAGTATCGGCATTCAGACCAGGCATAACGCAGGCCAAATGCGGATTTCCCACGTCGACACCAATCCCGGCGAATATCTGTGCAGTCTCGCCCGAACCAATGAACGCAGTAGCCACACCGAGCACCTCCGGTCGCCCCATGTCCACCCCGACAACCGCGTGCCTGCGGCTGAGCTCATCAATCGAGACAGCGCGCAGCCCTGCTCGAGTGCCCACACGCAGAGTTCCGTCGACGACACTATCCGGACTGTGAATTGCGGCAACATAGTGCGCAAAGACGCGGACACCGTTACCACACATCTCGGCGATGGAGCCATCGCCATTGCGGTAGTCCATAAACCAATCGTCGGCTTCAACCCCCTCCGGCAGTGCCGCCAAGATACCGGCATCCACGAGTTTTCCCGCACGGGCAACTCGTAGAACGCCGTCAGCGCCAAGACCACGCTGTCGATCGCACACTGCCGCGACCAGCGACTCGGTCAAATCGAGCGACACCGAATCATCTGGGAAAATTAGAAAATCGTTTTGCGTACCGTGGCCTTTGGCGAATGAAACCATGCCCTCGATGCTAGCGGGACAGCCGAACCGGCTAAAGCCCAAGCGCAGAAAAAGCCTGCCCCGGCACATCACCGGCCGCGTCAAGCCACATGATTCGATGATCACGGTTGAACCAGGAACGCTGCCGCCGCACATACCTCCGAGTCCCAGTAATCGTGCGTTCACAGGCCGTATCCAGGTCGTAAACGCCATCGAAATAGTCCAGTACCTGCGCGTAACCAATCGCACGGCTAGCAGTTACGCCTTCGCGCAGCCCCTGTGCAATCAAACCCTCAGTTTCCTCCACCAGGCCGGAGGCAAACATGCCTCTGGTGCGCTGTTCAATCCGCGGATTCAGCCATTCCGCCTGCGTGCGTAATCCCAGGATGCGAGTGTTCCACCGCGGGGGCTTATCTATCGACGGTTTCGACGCCGCAAAAGGTTTTCCTGTTAGCTCGATGACCTCCAACGCCCGGACGGTGCGCCGCGGGTCGTTGGTCTCGATAATCGCCGCCGCGTCCGGATCGATCTCGGCGAGCCGGTCATGCAACGCCGCCGGCCCGATCTCGTTCTGCACCGCCTCCCACTTCGCACGCACCTCAGGGTTCGTAGGTGGGAACTGCCAGTCGTCCACCAACGCCTGTACATACATCATCGACCCACCGACAAGGATGGGGACTTTCCCCCGAGCACGAATGGCCTCAACATCCGAGACTGCCTCACGCTGATACGTCGCCACGCTCGCCGGCTGCATCACATCCAGCACATCGAGCTGATGGTGCGGAATCCCCCGCCGCTGGTCCACCGACAGTTTCGCGGTCCCGATATCCATTCCTCGATACAGCTGCATCGAATCAACATTGACGACCTCACCGCCAAGCTGCTCCGCAAGTACCAGCCCCAAATCCGACTTTCCCGATGCCGTTGGCCCCACCACAGCAATCGGCACCGGCAAGCTCTCACTCTCCAAAGCCGTCACGACCCAGTTCACACTCCTGCACAAAAACTAAAAACGCGAGCTCTTACTCCGCAACACACTGCCAGCTGGCCACGTGGTAACCGATGCCATAAGGCGCCCCGTCATAGTAAGAACGCTTCACGACGGTCATTCCAGACCCCATCCAGCTTTCAGCAGCTTTACTCAGCTGCTGCCATAACTCGGCTGCGTACGCGCCGGGAGCTGGAAACACAACATTTTCCACGTTAACGGTGGAGCAGTCCTGCCCAGCAATCAGACTGCACAGCGCATCAACCTCCGCTGCACCCTCAATTACGCCGACCGGGGAATCGTCCGCAAGGCCGAATGCGCCGTCGACAAGCACAAGCAGACGCGTGTGACCGGCAGCGAGTGCCTCGTCGATAGACTCGAAGCACGTTGCCTGAATGACGCGGCCAGTGTGTCCTTCAGAATTCCGTCGTGCGTAGTCTTCGATAAGCCAGCGCCCCAGCAGCTCAGGTAATTCGGTTCCGCCAGACACCGTGACATCAACCCCATACGGGGAGAAACTGCCGGGTGCGCTGTTCTGATGCGGGGACTTCGCCTGCATTCTGCCAGTGATAATGGCGACCGCGCCGGGGTCCCCGGGTTCGTCATCTGTCCACAGCGTCGCAACAGTTTCACGGGTTTGACGGCGCAATTCCGTGGCGATAGCTGCAAAACCACCCAGCTCCTCGACGATGAGGAGCGCACGCGGAACGATAACAAGCCGAGGCAAACGCGAATTCACGTCCTCAACGCTACCGTGAGGGGCTAGTCGATGCCTTATTCCGGCGGTGTTACGCGCGCTGTGCCAAAATTTTTGGGATACTCGAGCACATACCGTAAGTGTTTGATGGCAGCCGTGTCGCGCGGCAGTTCTGCATGAAGATTGGAAGAGGTTTACCCACTATGACCGGTACCAGCAATTCCCCTAAGCCAGGTCCACGTCCGGGTCCACGTCCCGGACCTCGACCAGGCGCAATGCCGGCTCATCGTAAGACCCCTGGAGCTACTCCAGCGCCTGCGGGGTCGGCCGCTGTGGCACATGCCGTCCACAATGATCCAAAAAAGTTTGGCCGCATTGATAAAGACGGCACTGTTTGGCTGACCACCAGCGCCGGCGAGCGCAATATTGGTTCCTGGCAGGCTGGTACCGTAGAAGAGGGTTACGCCCACTACGGCAAGCGCTACGAGGATCTGGCCACCGAGGTCGAGCTACTGGAATCTCGTGTAGTCTCCCACCCACAGGAGGCAAAGACCATTTCCCACAACGCAGTTGAACTGCGTGAGAACCTTTCCACCGCCGCAGTCCTCGGCGATATCGATGCGCTGGATAAGCGCCTTGCAGAGGTCATTGCCACCTCCCACGTCGCAGAGGAAAAAGTCGCTCACGACAAGGCAGAGCGCCGTAAGAACGCCATCGCACGTAAGGAAGAGCTCGCCGCAGAGGCCGAGGAGCTCGCAGAGAACTCCACCGAGTGGAAGGTCGCCGGCGACCGTATCCGCGAGATTCTCACGGAGTGGAAGCAGATTCGCGGCATCGACCGCAAAACTGATGATCAGCTCTGGCGCCGTTACTCCCGCGCGCGTGATTCTTTCAACCGCCGCCGCGGTGCCCATTTTGCGGAACTGGACCGCAACCGTGCGGCTGCTCGCCGCGTTAAGGAGGACATCATTGAGCGAGCTGAGGCCCTGAAGACCTCCACTGATTGGGGTGGCACCGCTGCTGCCTTCCGTGACCTGATGGCAGAGTGGAAGGCCGCTGGTCGAGCGCCACGCGAGGTCGATGACAAGCTGTGGGCGCAGTTCAAGGCCGCCCAGGATGAGTTCTTTGGTGCTCGCAATGCGGTCAACGAAGCTCGAGACAAGGAGTTCGAGGAAAACGCCGCGGCCAAGGACGCACTACTGGCTGAATACGAAGACCGCATTGATCCCTCCAAGGGCCTCGAGCACGCTCGCAGCGAACTTCGTCAGTTGCAAGAGAAATGGGAGGCCATCGGCTTCGTGCCGCGTGGTCGTGTGCGTGAGTATGAAAACCGCATTGGCGCACTGGAAAAGCGCGTCTCCGATGCTGCCGATTCGCAGTGGCGCCGCACCGACCCCGAAGCACAGGCTCGCGTCCAGCAGTTCGCCGACCGCGCAGCGGAGTTTGAACAGAAAGCCGCCGAACTCGAGGCGAAGGGCAAGGCTTCTCAGGCCGCCAAGGCTCGGGAGCAGGCCGAACAGTGGCGACAGTGGGCAGAGCAGGCCGCGGCGACTCTCAAGGAGCTCTAACAGAAGCTTGGCTCAGCTATGCTCTGGCAACGCGTGGATGGTTAAAAGAAAGGGGCTCTCTTCTGAACTGGTCCCCGAAAGTTGGACTGAGAAATCAGTTACCGACTAGTGGGAGTAGTTCAAATGGAAGAGAGCCCCTTTCTTACTGCGCTAGTTAAAGAATCTCACTACTCGTCGCTGATCTGCTCGTCCTGTTCGCCAGCCCGTTGAGAGACATTGTGCGCGCTACTACCCTGCTGGCCACGATTGCGTCGGCGTGCGCGTTCACGGCGGTCGTCGACGACCTCTACATCAGTAGTTGTATTCGGTGTCAGGCCCGCACGCAGGTAAACCTGCTGCGCTCGCAGTACCGGATCGGTGTCAGCGTGCTTGCGACGTTTCGTCGCGATTGCGAGCTGCTCCTTACTGCGTCGGAAAGCGATGAAAGTCACGGAAATGGCCAGTAGAAAACTGCAGAAAATGCCGAGCATCAGGCCAAAGGAAATACCTTCGCCAGCAAGTTCCTGTGGACGAGACTGGCGCATCCAGCCAGCGAAGACTGAGTAGACCATCTGAATGCAGGCAAAAAACCAGGTGACAAACGCGAGAATCGTCGTCCGCGTAATCAGCGTGGCAATAGCCAGCAGTACGCCTACCACCACAAGAATGGAGTAAATTCGTTCCGGGCGCGTCGTGAAGTACTGATGTGCAACATCCGTATCCAGCAGCACATCAAAGCCCAAAACGACGCCCGAATGTGGAAGGAAGAAGCTCGTAATAAGGCCGATGACGGCAACCATCATCGGAATCACCGCACGGCCGAGATCCAGCTCGCCAGCGGCCTTGCGCTCCTGAACCCGCAGTGCCTGCGCGGATTCCACCGACTGCTCACTGGTGGATTCCATATCACTTTCCGGCGAAGCCTTGTCGCTACTCACAGCCGCATCCCTCACTTACCTTCGTTTTCTCCGGGCGCCCAATCTTTGGCAAGCCCAGACCAACTCCAATCGGAGCGGTCGTTGGAATCTGACCGACCTCCACATTATCCCCCGCTTTAGTGCGGCGGTGCGTCAGCACGCCGGAGTCGGCAATCAGGAAGTGGGGTGCAGAGTCGGTCACGCGCACTGTCACGTAGTCACCTGGGCGAATCTTTCGGTCAACGACACCAGGTTCGCTTTCCGACGGGCTGAAGTGCACCAGGCGACCATCCCGACTCCGACCTGACATGCGATGAGTCTCCGCATTTTTACGGCCATCGGACTGGCTTACCAACAGCTCGACTTCGCTGCCGACTAGCTTGGCGTTTTCTTCCTCGGAAATACGCTCTTGGAGCGCTAGCAGACGACCATAGCGTTCCTTCACGACCTCTGGTGGAACCTGATCCGCCATCGTTGCCGCCGGAGTTCCTGGGCGAGGCGAGTATTGGAAGGTGAACGCCGAGCTAAAGCGAGCCTTTTCCACCACGTCGAGAGTTTGCTGGAAGTCCTCTTCAGTCTCGCCTGGGAAACCGACAATGATGTCAGTGGTAATGGCCGCATCCGGCATTTTTTCCCTAACCTCCTCCAGAATTCCCAGAAACTTCTTGGTGCGGTAGGAACGGCGCATGTCTTTCAGCACTCGGTCGGAACCGGACTGTAGTGGCATGTGCAACTGATGAACCACGTTCGGTGTCTCCGCCATGGCGTCGATGACATCATCGGTGAACTCAGCTGGGTGTGGAGATGTAAAGCGCACACGCTCCAACCCCTCAATCTGGCCGCAGGCGCGCAGCAACTTGGAAAAAGCTGAGCGGTCGCGTTCCATGTCTGGGTCTGCGAAGTTAACACCATAGGCGTTGACATTCTGGCCGAGAAGGGTGACGTCAGTAACACCCTGCTCCACAAGTGCCTGCACCTCAGCAAGAATCTCTCCCGGACGACGATCGCGTTCCTTACCACGCAAGCTGGGGACGATACAGAAGGTGCACGTGTTATTGCAGCCTACGGAGATACTCACCCAACCTGCGTAAGTGGATTCACGCTTGGCCGGCAGCACCGAGGGAAACTCTTCCAGAGCATCCTTAATCTCGACTTCAGCCCGGTCATTATGAGCGGCGCGTTCCAACAGTGCTGGCAACGAACCCAAGTTATGTGTACCGAAGACGACGTCCACCCATGGGGCCTTCTTTACGACGACGTCCTTATCCTTCTGGGCCAAGCAACCACCGACGGCAATCTGCATGCCTGGGTGAGCATCCTTGACTGGCTTGAGCTGTCCCAATGTGCCATACAGGCGGTTGTCCGCGTTCTCTCGAACGGCACAGGTGTTGAAAACGACCAGATCGGGATTCTCGCCTTCTGCAGCCGCTACATAACCGTTTTCTTCCAGCAAGCCAGACAGTCGTTCCGAGTCATGGACGTTCATCTGGCAACCGAAAGTACGTACCTCATATGTGCGAGGCGAAGACTGCTGCTGAGAGTTCAAAGAAGGGGTAGTCACGGCAGTTTAGGTTAGCTGTTTATGGTCCATTTCCCCAATCAGCAATCCCTTTAAACCTGACCAGTCCGCCGCCGGCGTGATAATCCGGCGTGCGGTGTCACCGGCGCTAATCTGTGTCCGCTTCGAGTTCTCGGTAGCGATTTTCTAGCTGTTCCCGAGCAATGTTCATGGACAATTCGGAGGGGAAACCGCGCCGCGCCAGCACACCGACAACCTTGCGTAAATCCTTTTGCTTGGCGTTGAAGCCAGGTGCCACTGATTTAATAGTGGCCGCTTTCTTCGCCGCTAGCTTCCGGGCGACTTCTTCTTCCGCATTGTGCGTAATCTGCTCCAACGCATCAGCACGAAGCGAAGCATCAATACCCTTTTCCTGCAGTTCCCGGTTCAAAACCATCTTCGACTTACCGCGACTGGCAAAGCGCTGCCGCACCCATTCGGATGCGAAAAGCTCGTCATTAACCAATCCGCTTCGGGTCAGGTCATCAACGACTTCTTCAATCATCGAGGTTGGAAACTCCTCGACTGCTTCGAGCCTTTCTACAAGTTCCTTGCGGGAACGCATTCGCTGATCGAGCAAGCGCAGCGCCTTAGCACGAATCGGAGCCTTGGATTCCTCACGCCCCGCATCGTAGAGCGAACTACCGTCAGCTTCCGCAATCTGCTGAGCAAGCTTTTCGATAGTCTCCCGCACATCGCGGCCGTTGCAATCCTCCACGGTCCTCACTTTTCATGTGTCGCGGCACTACGTCTCGAGCTAGCTAGTCTTCCAAATCGTCGAAGTCGATGTCCGGCACGACATCGACAGGGGCATCGATATCGGTCTCGTCCTCTACCTCAGCGAATTCCCCGACGCCGAGCTTCTTCTTAATCTTGACTTCGATTTCCTGGGCAATTTCTGGATTCTCACGCAGGTGCATACGAGCCTTTTCCTTGCCCTGACCCAACTGATCGCCCTCGTAGGTAAACCACGAACCGGACTTCTTGACGATGCCGTTATCAACGCCCATGTCAATCAACGAGCCCTCACGTGAAATGCCCTCACCGTAGATGATGTCGAACTCTGCCTGCTTGAACGGCGGCGACACCTTGTTCTTGACCACCTTCAAGCGAGTGCGGTTACCCACCGCATCCTGGCCGTCCTTCAACGTCTGAATCCGGCGCACGTCACAGCGAACAGAAGCGTAGAACTTCAACGCCTTACCACCCGTGGTGGTCTCCGGCGAGCCGAACATTACGCCAATCTTTTCACGCAGCTGGTTAATGAAGATGGCAGTAGTGCCGGTGCTAGACAGCGCACCCGTCATCTTTCGCAGCGCCTGGCTCATCAATCGCGCCTGCAGACCGACGTGGGAATCACCCATTTCACCGTCAATTTCAGCCTTCGGCGTCAACGCAGCCACCGAGTCAACGACGATGATGTCAATAGCGCCGGAACGCACCAACATATCCGTAATCTCAAGTGCCTGCTCACCAGTATCTGGCTGGGATACCAGAAGGTTATCCGTATCTACCCCAAGCTTGCGCGCATAGACCGGATCCAGCGCATGCTCCGCATCAATAAATGCGGCAATACCTCCCTGCCGCTGCGCCTCTGCAATAGCATGCAGTGCGACTGTGGTCTTACCCGAGGATTCTGGACCATAAATCTCTACGATACGACCACGTGGGAAACCGCCCAGGCCCAAGGCCACGTCGATAGCGATATTACCAGAGGGAATAACCTGAATTGGAGGACGATTGTCGTCTCCCAGGCGCATAACTGCCCCCTTACCAAAGTCCTTCTCAATATTCGCCAGAGCTACATCGAGCGCCTTCAGGCGATCATTACCCTGGTTCGAAGCCGTAGCCTTCTTACGAGCCATAGTTTGTTGTTCTTCCTCATTGTCATTGTCGCGTACGGTATCGGGTTCTGGAGCCGTACTCAGAGAATCCGTGTCCCGATTTTCATCCAAAACAGAAACTTCGCTCACACTTAGTTAGGCGCGAAATCTACCGTTCTGGTTCCAAATTGGTCCGCGACACCTCTACTGTCGGTTACACCCGGAAGTTATACCGAATCAGACGGATTGACTTCATCAGCACTTTCGATAATATGCGAAACCCTGTTCGAATGGCAACGCCACGCAAGGGTCGTCGGCAAGCATTCACCGACGCCTACGCCGTAGCCTATTCGTCGGGACCGTACCAGCGGTCTTCAGGAACGTCATGTTCCCTGCACAGCGCCCACCAGATATCTCGAGGTTCGACCCCGTCTTCGAGTAGGTCCGCGGGAGTTTTTCCGTACCCCATCAGCACATGGGAATGCAACAGCCACGGGCCATGCTGAGGGCCAAATTCGTGGTTGACGAAGTTGTGAAAATCGGCCAATCGCATGAGACCAAGGTACAAGATAGCTGTCACTTATTCCTACCTGGCCGTTTTTCCTGCACGACTGCATGCGACTCCCCTGCCTGAACAGTGCTCAACCTCGGGGATTAAGATATAAGCCGTGAATAATTCCAAGGTGTATGATCTCACTATTATCGCCGCTTTTGCAGCACTCATCATCGTGCTCGGCGGTATCGCCATTCCCGTTGGCGGACTAGGCGTGCCAGTCGTTCTACAGAACATGGGCATCGCACTGGCCGGGATGATTCTCGGATTCAAACGCGGCGGCCTCGCCACTACCCTGTTTCTGGCCGTTGGTCTCGTGGGCGTCCCGAACATGGCCGGTTGGAAGCCACTCCTGGCCGCGCTCCCAGGCCCCACGGTCGGCTACATTTTCGGCTACCTGATTGCCGGTTTCGTCATCGGAGCAATTGCCCAGCAAGCACCCAGGGCGAAGGGCCCACGCATCGCCGTCTTCATCGGCGCGGGTCTCGCCGGCGTTTTATTGCAGTACTTCTTCGGCTCTCTCGGATTGGTCTGGCGCATGGGGCTCAGCTTCACCGACGCACTAATTACGAACGTTCCGTTTATTCCAGGCGATGTCGCCAAGGTTGTCGTAGCCGCGCTAATCGCTACGGCAGTACTACAAGCTTTCCCAGATTTGCTTCCCGACGCTGCCAACCGCAAGCAGAATCGCCTAATAAAGGAAGCAGCCAACACGGCCGAGTAACCCACACACTCAGAAAGGTCATTGAGTCGCACCATGCCCACCATCACTTTTGACCGTGCGGCCGCGAACTATTCGGGACGTCAAATACTGCAGCCGACCACGCTGACTCTCACAGAGAAGCGCATTGGAATTATCGGCGAAAACGGCGGCGGTAAGTCTACCCTGGTACGACTGATCAACGGCCTGGGTGCGGTCACTGGCGGCACGGTCACATACGAAGGCATGAATGTCGCAAAGCAGGCAAAGGAAATCCGCAAGAAGGTCGGTTTCATTTTTTCTGATGCGGATAACCAAATTGTGATGCCGACAGTGGCAGAGGACATTGCCTTTTCACTTCGCAAGCGAAAACTGCCAAAAGATCAGCGAAACCAGCTCGTACAAGAAGCTCTCGAGCGGTTTGGGCTTGCCGATCATGCTGACGCCTCGCCGCACTTGCTCTCCGGTGGGCAAAAACAACTACTAGCTCTGGCGGCCGTGTTGATTCTCAACCCCACGACCATCATCGCCGATGAGCCCACTACGCTTCTTGACCTGCACAACCGTCTCCACATTCGGAATATTTTCGCCCAGCTTGAGCAGCAAGTCATCGTGGTAACTCACGATTTGGACTTTATTGTGGACTTTGACCGAGTTATCCGTGTAAGCGCGGGTGAAATCGTCGACGACGGGGAGCCAAAGGAAGTTATTGACCGATATGTCAGGGATATGACGCGTGCGGAAGAAGGCCGCTTATGATGCATCCGGCCAATGTCCCCCTAGGGCTTTACCTTAACCACAATTCACCTGTACATAGGCTACCGACTGCCGCCAAACTCATCAGCGTCATCGCGTTTCTGTTGCTGACCGGGATTCTCGTGGATACGTGGCTAGGCGGGGCGATTGCCCTGGCAATTGTCACCCTCGCTTATGCGGTGGCCAAGGTGCCACCCATGGTTGCTTTTCGACAGCTCCGTGGGGCCGTCATCATTTTGGCGCTGCTTTCGCTTCTCCTGTGGTGGCGCGCCGGAGGTGAGCAAGCGCTGACGACCTTCCTCGCGCTTCTCGCTGCAATCGCAGTGGCCATATTGCTAACGCTGACGACCCGCGTCAGCGACATCATGGATACTTTGACCACTGCGATGCGGCCGTTCGCCCGTTTCGGCCTACCAGTCGAAACCATCGCGCTCGCGCTATCACTGACGCTGCGTATGATTCCGCTTCAGGTTATGGCCGCTACCGAGGTGCTGGAAGCCCGAAAAGCCCGAGGCACCACCGGTTCCATCCTCGCCTTCGGCGTACCCGTAGTCATTCGGACCATCAACCGCTCGAAGGCAATGGGCGATTCGCTAATCGCCCGCGGCGAGGGCGAGTAGCAGAATTAGTTTCCCTCACGCAGCTGGCGCATGCGCTCAGCGACTGCAGGATCAACGCTGGAGGCGGCGTTACCCTCAATGGACTTCTGAGCCTCGCCACCAGAGAGCTCGTTGCCGCCGTTCATTTCTGCGCGAATCTGCTCCAGGCGAGTGTGCCCAGCAAGCTGAACGCCTGCGGCCTCTACCTCAGCCATACGCCCCTGAACGGAGTTCTGAGCCAGCTCAGCTTGGCCAAGAGCGTTAGCGTAACGACGCTCAATCTTGTCACGAACCTGATCCAGGTTAGGGGTAGAACCCGAAGAAATCTGATTCATCGACTGCAGGGACTCGGAGACCTTTTCCTGCATCTTTGCTTGTTCCAGCTGGCTGAGGAGCTTTGCGCGCTCCGCGACCTTCTGCTGCAGCTGCATGGAATTACGCTCTACGGCCTTCTTAGCCTGAGCTGCCTGCTGCAGCGACTGGTCGTGCAGAGCCTTCAAATCTTCTACCGACTGCTCAGCAGTAACCAACTGAGCTGCAAAAGCCTCAGCTGCGTTCTCGTACTCAGTAGCCTTGGCAGTATCCCCTTCAGCACGAGCCTTGTCGGCGAGCTGCAATGCCTGGCGAGTGTTACCCTGCAGTTTCTCAATCTCAGCGAGCTGGCGGTTAAGACGCATTTCCAGCTGGCGCTGATTACCAATCACCGCCGCTGCCTGCTGCGATAGTTCCTGGTGCTGCCGCTGGGCATCCTCGATAGCCTGTTGAATCTGAACCTTCGGATCAGCGTTTTCCTCAATCTTGGAATCAAAAGCGGCCATCAAGTAATTCCATAGCTTTACAAATGGATTAGCCATAGCGTTCCATACACCTTTCTAAATGCAACTACCGCAACACAGGTCTGTGCTTATCGCGCACCCAATCTTAACTAATGCCGAGCTTCTTCGGGTGCTAAGTGCCGGAGCAATGGAATAAATTTCTACCGGCGCAACCATTTTTACATCGCTGCCAATTCAGGGCTCGCCGAGTGCAGAGCCATCGCTGTAGCCGCTTCCATCATCAAATCCGACACGGTCACTCCGAGCGCCGCGCATACCGACGCCAGCAGCTCAGATGAAACTTCTTTGCGGCCGCGCTCAAGCTCAGACAGATATCCAGGGCTAATAGCCGCATTTTCAGAAAGCTCACGCAGCGTCTGTCCACTACGCGAACGGATATCACGCAGGGTCTCTCCCAGCGCCTCTCGCAGCAGAGGCTCCCGGGAATCCTCCCGGTCCGCCAAATCCTGTGCAGTTAGCTTTGCAACTGATCCTGGCTGCCCCGCTACGGCCACCTTCGCAGACTGCGCTGTGGCATCCATCGAAGCCGCCAAAGCAGCAGCGCTATCTACCTCTGGGTAGTGAATGGTCATAAGTGCAGTATTGTTGGTCATCACTTTCTCTAACGTTTTAGAGGGCCGACCTGTTCCCAATTTTCAAAAATTCTACTCACTGTCGAGCTTCTGCATCAACAGTTCTAACGCCAATACCACCGCTTGACGACGAATCTCCGCGCGCGTGCCTTCTCCATTCACCGGTAATCTAACAGCGGTTACCCCGTCGAGATACAAAGCTCCCGGTGGCTTCAGGCCACACCAGACTTCACCTACTGGGTGCCCATCCTGCATCGCTGGACCAGCAACGCCAGTTAGCGAAATCCCCCAGTCCGCCACTGCTCTATTCGCCGCTCCAAGTGCCATATACCTGGCCGTCAATTCGGACACCGGGCCATAAGTGGCCAATACATCCTTCGGCACGTCGGCAAGCAACGCCTTCGTGTCAGTGGCGTAGGTAACCACACCACCGCGCAGAACGGCGGAGGCTCCCGGTACGGAGGCGACGGTGGCGCAGAGAAGACCTGCGGTGAGCGATTCGGCAGCTGCGAAAGTCTCGCCACGAGCCGTAAGCTTTTGGACGAGTTGAAGCGAAACGCCATCGACACCGTTAGCGTTTTCGTCGCTCTGGGCGAGGCGTTCGACTGTGTTCACAGCTTTACCCTCCACTTAATTTCTCTACGAGACCTTTCGCGCATCCACAATGTACTGGATACCAGTACCGACGGTGACGACAATGGCGGCAATCATCACAATCCAGGACGGCCAGAACAACCAGTCCACTGGCATCAGGAAGAGCCCCACTGCTACAGACTGCAGAACCGTCTTTATCTTGCCGCCCCGAGAAGCCGGAACAACACGCCCCTGACGCAGTGCGAACATACGCCAGATGGTGATGCCACCTTCGCGAATCACGATGATGACAGTCACCCACCACGGCAGAATGTCGATGATGTTCATACCAATCAGCGCAGCCAGCATTAGAGCCTTATCGGCAATCGGATCGGCAATCTTGCCAAAGTCGGTAATGAGGTTACGGCTACGTGCGAGGTGCCCGTCCAACTTGTCAGTCGCCATCAGAAGCGCGAATACGACAAACGACCACCAGCGCCAATTGGTGGCTTCGCCGCCCTCCTGAAGAAGTACCCACAGGAACACCGGTACTCCGAGGATGCGAAGCACGGTCAGGAAATTTGGCAAGTTCCAGTTGGAAACACGGCTTGTATCAGCACTTGGAGCAGTCACAGTTGTTACCTTATCTCACAATCGTGTTCGATTAACGCCCAGGCTCGTTCTTACCGGTGTGTGAACCGTTAGTTTCGCTGCCGGCCGACGCTGACCCCTCACTGACAGAAGTAGAGGAAGCGTGAGAGCCGAGGCCATCGCGGCTTCCATCATCATCGTGGTGAACACGCGGAAAGGCAATCGCACCCATGTTTTCATCACGCTTGATCTTGAGCCACGATGCCAGGACAGTCACCACCAGAACGATGACGATGACCGCCAGCGACGCCCAGGTCGATACTTCAGGCACCGACACGTTCTCACCGCTGTTGATAAACGGCAGGTTGTTTTCATGCAGTGCGTGCAACAGCAACTTCACACCAATAAAGGCAAGGATGACACCCAGGCCATAAGCCAGGTACACCAAGCGATCCAGCAGACCGTTGAGCAGGAAGTACATCTGTCGCAAACCCATGAGAGCAAGGGCATTTGCAGTAAAGACAATATATGCCTCATCCGTCAGGCCGTAGATAGCCGGGATAGAGTCAAACGCAAACATCACATCGATAAAACCGATGGACACCAGCGCGATGGCAAGTGGAGTCAAGTAACGCTTGCCGTTTTCCTTAACGGTCAGCTTGTCCTTGTTGTAATGGTCCGAAATTGGGACGATTCGACGCAGCCATTGAATCAGCTTCATATCCGACGGATCGGGTTCCGGCTTATCGACGGCTTCGTCGTACACCGTCTTGATAGCCGTGTAAATCAGGAAGATTGCAAACAGGTAGAAAACGTCAGACCACTTGGCAATAACTGCCGCACCAGCCCAAATGAACAGGCCTCGGAATACCAGCGCCATCGCAATACCGAACAGCAAAACCTTTTGTTGGTACTGGCGCGGAATCTTGAATGCGCCGATGATGAGTGCAAAGACAAATAGATTGTCTACGCTGAGCGCCTTTTCGGTGATATAGCCCGATAGAAACTCAATGCCTCGGTGGTGATCCCATAACAACCACACCATTCCGCCGAAAATTAATGCCAAGACTACGTAGAAAGCGGTCCAGATGCCGGCTTCCTTCATAGTTGGGTTATGCGGCGTGCGAACGTGTGCATAGAAGTCAAAGGCGATAAAACCCATGACGACCACAATGGTGATAATCCATACCAATGCGGGGACATGCATATTAAAAAAGACCTCCGGTCGTGCGAACATGAACCGGAGGTCTCTCCTGCTTCTGCCATAGTGGCAAAAGTGACGGCACCGGGATTCGATGTGCGCAAGACGAGTCTGTGCGTCCAATCCGTGCTGACGATAACCGTCACGGGCTAGCGGAAAACATCCACTTTTACCGGGGATACTCCCCTCCACGTGTGCCGACTATACACGCAATCAGAAACGGCGGTAAGGCTGGGTCGTCCTACGCCATAGACTGATTCGGATCAGCGTCGACTACGTTTACTTCTTCCTTAGGAGCATCCTCCGGGTTTGCGCCCTTGATCATCCACTTAATGGTTTCGAGCTCCTCTGGTTTGACCAGCACCTCACGTGCCTTAGATCCCTCTGACGGTCCAACCACTCCGCGAGTTTCCATCAGATCCATCAGTCGACCGGCCTTGGCGAAACCGACTCGCATCTTGCGCTGCAACATCGAGGTCGACCCGTGCTGTGCGGTGACCACCAGCTCGACTGCCTGAAGCAAATCTTCCAGGTCATCTCCGATATCGGGGTCAATGTTGCGCTCAGCCTCAGCACTCTTATCCTCCGTGACACCCTCGGTGTAATCCGGCTCGGCCTGCGCCTTAGCTGCATCGACTACTGCCTGAATCTCTTCGTCTGTGACGAAGGCCCCCTGAAGACGTCGCGGCTTGCCTGCACCCTGTGGGATGAACAGGCCATCGCCCATACCAATGAGCTTTTCAGCACCGCCCTGGTCAAGAATGACGCGGGAGTCCGTGAGCGACGAGGTAGCGAATGCCAGTCTCGATGGCACGTTCGTCTTAATCAAGCCGGTGACCACATCCACAGACGGACGCTGCGTAGCCAGCACCAAGTGGATACCGGCGGCACGGGCCTTTTGCGTGATGCGCACAATCGCATCTTCGATATCGCGGGGTGCGGTCATCATCAGGTCTGCCAACTCGTCAACGACACAGACAATGTACGGGTACGGACGGTACTCGCGCTCCGAGCCAAGTGGGGTCGTAATCTCACCGGACTTGACCTTACGGTTGAAGTCCTTGATGTGACGGACGCGGGCGGCCTTCATGTCCATGTAGCGCTGTTCCATCTCTTCAACCAGCCACTGCAGAGCCGCCGCGGCCTTCTTCGGCTGAGTGATGATTGGCGTAATCAGGTGAGGAATCCCCTCATATGGAGTCAGCTCGACCATCTTCGGGTCCACCAGAATCAGGCGGACATCCTCCGGGGTCGCACGAGTCAGCAGCGACACCAACATCGAATTTACGAACGCGGACTTACCCGAACCGGTCGAACCGGCAACGAGAAGGTGCGGCATTTTCTGGATGGAGTGCGAGATAAACTCGCCCTCAATATCCTTACCGAGACCGATCAGCATCGGGTCATCGTTCGCAACGGTCTTGGGCGCGTTGAGTACGTCGGCAAGCCGAACCATCTCACGGTCGTTGTTCGGCACCTCGATACCAACGGCCGACTTTCCCGGAATCGGAGTCAGTAAGCGGACATTGTCGGTCGCTACCGCGTAGGCAATGTTGGACTGCAGGTTCGTGATCTTCGAGACCTTCACGCCCGGGCCAAGCTCGACCTCGTAGCGAGTCACCGTCGGACCGCGAGAGAAACCAGTCACCGCAGCATCGACCTTGAATTCTGCGAATACTTCAGTAATCGCCTCAATCATGCGGTCGTTCGTCGCCGTACGTGTCTTGGGACGCTCACCTGGAATCAACAAATTAGTCGATGGCAGGTGGTAGTCAGATTCCGGCGTGCGTGCCGACGAACCGGAAGTACCCTCGGCATCCTTTTCCAATTCAGACTTCGGAGTTGTGGCCGGAATCTTAGAGGCATCGATACCAGAACGAGCGGCAATGGCATCCATTGTGCGGCGGGTAGCCTCAGACACTGCATCCCGCGAATCATCGACAGACGACTCTCCCTGCGGCGCGCTCGCCGGCTCTACGGCCTCAGGTTGAACAGCGGGCTGTTTCGGAGCTCGGGAATCGGAAACACGATTCCGTTCGCTGTTATTAGCTGCAGCAGCCTCCTGCGTCGGGTACTCGGAGTACTCGTCATAATCCTCGTCGACAGCGTGGTAGTTCGTGCCCCCGACAGCTGGAATAGTCGATTCTGTCTCAGCGGTGTCGCGATGTACTGCATCCGACTGAGCTTCCTCCACGTACTCAGCTGCCGGAAACGCCGGCTCCACTGGGGAAACTCGATTGGAGTGCGGTGCCCCATTCCGGACATCGAACACTGTGGTCTTTGCCGAGTCGTAGTCGACATCCTCAACCTGACGGGCACGTCGCGGAGCCTGTCGGTTCCTCTGCGGCTCTTCGTCCAAAAGATCGTAGAGGTTACCGTCAGTATCCGGTTCGTCGTAAGGCGCGGGTTCGGGTGCGGATATACGGCTATCCGCGCCACGACGAGGCGCTCGGTAAGCAGAGCGATCGGTCGAACGAGACGAGGAATGTTGCGTGCGGCTGCTGTGGCTTGGGCGACGCTCAATTAGCTGCGTCGGCTGGTCAAAGTCCTCATCGGCATATGCGGTATCGGAATCCCAGCTCGCACGACGTTCCAGCATGTCATCGACATTGCCGTAGGGATCGTCCGATTCCGGCTCGTCGCCGGCACGACGCGAAGACCACTCGGAAAAGTTGAAGTATTCCTTAGTGGCATCGATAAGCTGGCGCACCGTCGCGCCAGAGAGCACCAAAGCGCCGTAAAAAACGATACCCAGCAACAAAACCACGGCGACCCACGAGGTAAACCCGGCTGCTAGCGGCGAACCGATATAACCACCAATTGCGCCACCAGCTGCACGTCGCCCCTGCCAGTCCGCAGGACGACCCGAGCCGATATGCACAATTGCGAGCAGCCCCACCACGATCAGCGAAGCTCCAGTGATGGTAGGTGTCAGACGTTCACGGCGCGGCATAGCATCCAGCATCATTAATACGGAAACAACACCGAGCAGCACCGGAAGTACAAAAGCGCCGATACCAATGAGCGTGCGCACTGCCGTTTCAATGAACTCCCCCACTGGCCCTGCCAGGTGGAACCATGTCGAGCCAGCGAGCACAATCGCCAACGCCAGCACGAGTAGTGCGAGGCCATCCTTCGATCCCGGTTCGCCACCCTCATCGAAGTCTGCGTCGAACTCGTCAGCTGGCACGGAGGCCGGTGCCGGCGGTTCAATTACATCGTCATAGCCGCTAGCTGCTTTACGACGCTTCCTACGGGGCTTCGTCGAAAAATCGGCGTCACTTTCGCGCCGCGACATATTCTCCTCTTCATCTCGCTTATTCTTGCGACCGCCTACCCGACGGGCAAGACCGGCCACGCCGCGGGCAGTTTCAGTCCAGGCGCTGGCCAAGCTATTGCCCACGAACGACATGGCGCTAGGAGTGCGCTCGAATTCCTCCGTGGCACTGTGCACGGGGTATCGCCGCGTGGCATCTGTCTCCGCAGAGCGGGAAGATCCACGACGATTGTCAGTTCTGGTTCGGCTGGTCGCAGACATGACCATAACCTTACAGCTAACACCGGATCGTTTTCACATTAGTCACACGCGTGTCATTGTTTAACAGGCGGGCTGCCACGACTGTCCAGAACTGAGAACGTGATCTTAAAGGCTGTTGCGCTTGATGCCCGATTCGTCGCCGTCGATGGTGACGCGTACCTCGTCACGGCCATAGAGCCACAACACCAGTTCCCCGACGCTTCCGCGGACAGTCACAACCGGAGCACCCTTAGCACTGTTGTCGATTAGGGTCACCGCAACCCCGTCGTCGCGCATTAGCACCACGGTCGAGGTCGAACCGCGCAACATCATACGGCCGGCAGTAGTGACCAGGCGCCACAGGTCTGAAACTCCGGAGGGTGGCAGCTGACGAACGGTCCAACCTTCCTGGGCACGACGGACGTCCTCGTGGTGAACGAAGTTCTCCGCAGTGTTGACATAGCGGTCTGCCCAGTTCATTGGATTCCATCGCGGAGCACCACTGCCCCACTTCCCCACCACTTCGACGTAGGGCATTCGATTGACCTCAGCGGTAACAGCAACGAGGCGTTCCGAAAGCGCCTTGACGAACATCCCGCCAGCGGCATCCAGACGGTTTTCGCGAATGTAAAGGTGGTTGGCCAAATCCCGGGTTGTCCAGCCCTCGCACAAGGTCGGTGCGTCGGGGCCGACGCTGAGCAGTAGATTAGCTAGGTCTTCACGTTCCCGTTCAGCAAAAGTCATAGCTCCAGACTAGACCAGGCACGGAGAAGCCCGCATCCACACGGCTTTAGGTGGATGCGGGCTCTTACGCTAAACGACGCTCTAGAAACTTAGATGCTTTCGCGCGACTCCTTGATTTCCTCATCGGTGACCTCTTCGGCTGCCTCTGAGGACATCGGCACGATGGTCGGAACAACCATCGGACTGCGACGCCATTTCTGGTTAATGACGCGCTCGGTGCGGCGACGAACTTCCTGAGCCATACGGTATGGATTGTTCTCGCCACTGCCAGCCAGGTCAAAGAGAGTATCGTCAACGACCTGCTCGACGGTTGCGAGCACTTCCTTGGCGTCGTCCGAGTAACCGCGAGCCTGAGCCCGCGGCTTCTCCAACGGACGACCAGTGCGGTTATCGATGACGGCTGTGACGGTGATAAGACCACCTTCACGCATTTCAGCACGGTCTGCCAGCACGTCAGCGTCGACGTCACCCATGGTGACGCCATCAACGTAGAGGTTACCGACCGGAACCTGGCCAACTACACGAGCGCGGCCGTCAACGAGGTCGACAACCACACCGTTCTGAGCGAGGACAACGTTTTCTGGCTTCACGCCAGTGGACACAGCCAGTTCCTTGTTGGCACGAATGTGGCGCCACTCACCGTGAATTGGCATGACATTCGACGGACGGGCTGCGTTGTAGAGGAACAGCAGCTCGCCAGCAAACCCGTGACCGGAGGTGTGAACCTTGGCATCCTTGCCAGTGATAACCGTGGCACCAATCTGGGCCAACATGTTGATAACGCCGAAGACCGCCTCTTCGTTACCCGGTACCAGCGAAGAACTGAGGATAATCAGGTCGCCATCACGGACGGTAATCTGACGGTGCTCACGACGGGCCATGCGAGACAGCGCAGCCATTGGCTCACCCTGCGTACCGGTAGTCACCAGCACGACCTTGTGGGGCGCCATGCGAGCGGCCTCGTTCATCTCCACGATGGTGTTCTCTGGCGCGGTCAGCAGACCCAACTCCTGCGCGATACGCATGTTGCGAATCATGGAGCGGCCGTTGAACGCGACCTTTCGTCCAGCCTTGACAGCTGCATCGATAACAGCCTGAACGCGGTAGACATTCGACGCGAAAGCCGCAACGATAACGCGCTGCTTTGCGTCCATAATCAGACGACGCAGGGTCGGAGCCAACTCCGCCTCGGAACCGGAGAAGCCCGGGATTGTGGCGTTGGTGGACTCACACAAGAAGAGGTCGATTCCCTCATCACCGTAGCGGCTCAGCGCCGGCAGGTCAGTCGGCTTTCCGTCCGGCGGGGTCTGGTCCATCTTCACGTCACCGGTGTGGACAACCATGCCAGCTCCGGTCTTAATGACGATGCCAAGGCACTCCGGAATCGAGTGGTTGACGTTGAAGAAACGCAGATCGAACGGACCACGCTGAATGTGGCTGGTGTCGTTGACCTCGATGACCTTCGGGCGCTGACGGTGCTCCTGTGTCTTGGCCTGAATCAGTGCCAAGGTAAAGCGGGAAGCAATAATCGGGATGTCCGCGCGCTGCTTGAGCAACCAAGGGATAGCACCGATGTGATCCTCGTGACCGTGGGTGACCACGAGAGCTTCCACGCGATCCCACTTGTCTTCCATGTAGGAGAAGTCAGGCAGAATCAGGTCAACACCCGGCTCATCCGAGCTCGGGAACAGCACGCCACAGTCGACGATAATCAGTCGGTTTTTGTACTCCAACACGGTCATATTGCGACCGATTTCGGAAATACCACCCAGCGCGACCACACGCAGACCGTCCTTGGGGGCCTTCGGCGGCGCGGGCAGACGTTGCGTCAAGTCTGCACCCTGCATCGACTGCACTACGTTACGACGGTTGCCGCCACGCCCGCCACGGCCACCCCGCGAATTATTTCCGCGGTTACCGCCACGGCCACCGCGACCACCACGAGAACCGCGGTTGGAAGAATTCGACGAACCTTGGGACTTCTTAGCGTTGCCGGCGTTCTTACGATCACTAGAACGCTCAGAGCGCTCGGAACGCTGCGAGGACTTCGAGCCGTTCGAGTTAGCTCGACCTTTGTCGGAGCCCTTGGATGCAGAGTTCTTGGACTGCTCTGCTGCAGCCACGTCAGACTCGGAAGGCGGACCGGCCTTACGAGTTACCTTGCGGGCGCGATTGCGTCCTTCAGCCACTACAGAACACCTGCCTTCCGCATAGCTTCTTCAAGCACCTCAAGCTGCTGGTCATTTGCTGCAATTTGCGGCAAGCGTGGATCTCCTATCTCAATGCCCTGCAGACGCAGAGCGGACTTAGCAAAACTTACACCGCCAAGTGCAGCCTGAGCGGCAAACAGCGGAGTCATCTTCGCGTGGGCTGCCTGCGCACCAGCAAGGTCACCCTTGTCAAAACAAGAGCGCACCTCGGCCAGCAGCTGCGGGGCTGCATGTCCAATAACGGAAATGAACCCGGTGGCGCCAATCGACAGCCACGGAAGGTTCAGCACATCGTCACCGGAGTACCACGCCAAATCAGTATTAGCGATAATGCCGGCGGCAGCTCCCAAGTCTCCCTTGGCGTCCTTAACAGCCTGGATTCTCGGGTGCTCCGCCAACCGGTAAATGGTATCAACTTCAATCGGAATAACCGAACGGGGCGGAATGTCATACAGGCACACCGGAGCCTCGGTTGCGTCGGCCACCGCCGTAAAGTGGCGGTACAGGCCCTCCTGGGACGGCTTGGAATAATACGGCGTGACGACGAGCAGCGCATCCGCGCCCGCTTCCACAGAAGCCTTTGCCAGCTCAATAGACTCGGCCGTGTCATTGGTACCGGCACCGGCCACAAGCTTGACCTTATCGCCCATCTCTGCGCGGACAGCTCGGAGAAGCTCAAGCTTTTCCTCAACGGTCGTAGTAGGCGACTCGCCAGTAGTACCGGCCAGAATGAGTGCATCGCAGCCGCCGTCTACAAGGTGCCCAGCGAGCTGCACACCTGCCTTGACATCGAGGCTTCCGTCCTTATCAAAAGGGGTCACCATAGCTACGGCGACAGTGCCGAAAATGTCAGCACCGCGAGTTGACGCAATTCCTGTGCTCATTGTTGACTACCTTTTCTTAAAAATCTCAATCGACTATATCTTCACACTGTACGTGCGATTACCCCTCGAAGGCGTAAGGACTCGACGCGACGACCGACCCATCCTTCAGAGTGTTGATCTCAAAATCCCCAAAAGCAACAGGAGCGCAGCGCTGCAGCTCCCGCAGACATGCCACTGCCAACTCCCGAATTTCAGCATCGGCATGCTCGGTCGCACGCATCGAAATGAAGTGGCGCCAAGACCGGAAATTACCAGTAACCACGATTCGAGTTTCGGTGGCATTGGGCAAAACCGCCCGGGCTGCCTGGCGTGCCTGCTTTCGCCGCAAGATAGCGTTGGGCTCATCGGCCCACTTCTCTTCCAGTGCGTCTAATAACTCACCATAGGCGAAACGGGACTGATCAACCGCGCTTTCGAAAACTCGCAACAGATCCGGGTCCTCCGCAATTGCGGGAGGAACTACAACATTGTTGGAACTGGTCGGCACAAACCGCTGCGACAACTGCGAAAAGGAAAAGTGACGGTGCCGTGTGAGTTCATGTGCACACGAGCGCGACAGCCCACGGACATAGATGCTTGCACTTGCGTGTTCAAAAAGTGAGGTGTGGCCTACCTCGAGCACATGCCGCAGATAGCCCCTATTGGTCGATGTCCGTGGATTGGGCTTGTCCCACGTTTCATAACAAGCCCGGCCAGAGAACTCAATTAATGCTTCCCCACCGTCGGCATCGGTATCAAAGTCGATGTCCTCAGGTGGGAAGAAATTGGTCGAGGCAATCAGTTGCGCCTTGAGAGTGACGTTTTCAGACATTTTCAGTGAACTCCTGGCAATTACAGTCCCAGGAACGGCTCCAGTCCCACAGTCAGGCCCGGAAAATCCTCAATTTTACGCACGCCCAGCAGCACACCCGGCACAAAGCTGGTGCGCGAGTAGGAGTCCTGCTTGATGGTGAGCGACTGTCCTTCAGCGCCGAAGATAACGGTCTCGTGAGCCACCGAACCGGTCATGCGTACTGCGTGTACCGGAATGCCCTCGACATCGGCGCCGCGAGCACCATCCAGAGTCTGCTCAGTGGCATCGGGCTGCTCCCCCATGCCTGCTTCCTTGCGAGCACGGGCAATAGCCTCAGCAGTGTGGATAGCGGTGCCCGAGGGGGCATCCTTTTTAAAAGGATGGTGCATTTCGATAACTTCAGCGGACTCGAAGTACGGAGCGGCTAGCTCTGCCATCTTCATGGTCAATACCGCGGAGATTGCGAAGTTCGGTGCAACAAGGACATTGGCGGCACCGTCGGCGTCGTCAAGCCAGCGCTGCACCTGATCGAGGCGCTCCTTGGTAAAGCCCGTGGTACCCACGACGGCGTTGATACCATTCTTAATGCAGAACTCAAGATTGCCCATCACAGCGTCGGGCTGAGTAAAGTCAACAATGGTCTGCACACCAGCCGTGACAAGTTCATTCAGGTCATCGCCCGAGTCGAGACCCGCTGCCAGCTCCAAATCGTCGGCGGCTTCAACTGCCTCGCAGATGGTGGACCCTACCTTACCCTTGGCGCCAAGTACGCCGACCTTGATATTGCTCACAGCTCTCTTGTCCTTTCCCAACGGGTTCATCTCTATCCCTTACCTTAGAATGTGTTGGGCAACTTGTGTGCCAATGCCCCCGTCGGCTTTGCCGTTTTGTCGGCTTACGATGGGGATTTTCTTGCGCTAAGCCGCAACATCTTAGAAAATTACTTATTTCAGTACCTATATCTAGAAAGTGACTTCTCTTGGTTTCTGAATCTGAAGATTCCGAATTGAGCCCAAGTTCGGAAGCAGCACAGGCCAAAGCGCCGAAAAACGCTTACATGGCCATTTATGTGCTACTAGCTGCGGCATTTATGGCTATCTTGAACGAGACGGTCATGAGTGTCGCAATTCCCGTCGTCAAGGCGGACCTTAACATCAGCGCAACGACTGCCGGATGGCTGACAACGTCATTCCTGCTGACCATGGCTGTTGTCATTCCAATCACTGGATTTCTCATTGCCTCAGTGCGCTTCCGCACTCTTTTCGCGATCAGCCAGGGGCTATTTGTCGTAGGCACTCTCATTGGCGCCTTCGCGCCAGGTTTTGCAATCGTGCTGCTCGCACGCGTTGTTCAAGCCTCCGGCACCGCAGTGTTGCTGCCACTACTGATGACCACGGTTCTCAATGTGGTACCGGAACATGAGCGCGGTCGCATGATGGGGCGCATGAGCATAGTCATCGCCGTCGCACCCGCTATCGGTCCGACAGTCTCCGGTTTAATTCTGGAGATTGCAAACAACAATTGGCATGCGCTCTTCGACACGATGCTGCCGCTCGGCCTGCTTGTGCTCGTGGTCGGCGTCATCCTCGTGCCCAACATCGAGGAAAACTCCGCCAAGCCCATCGATATTCTCTCGGTGTTCCTCAGCGCAGGCGCATTCGGTCCGCTCGTGTATGCGCTCAGCCGTGTGGGTGCCGAATTTTCGCTTATCGACGGAATCCTCTGCGCAGCCGGAATCGTGCTACTGGTGCTCTTCATCATGCGTCAGCGCCGCTTGGCACCACGAAACCGAGCTCTGCTGGACCTTCGGACCTTCCGTACCAAGAGCTTCACACTGTCCACAACCATCCTGACTTTCGGCTTTATGCTGATGTTCGGTGTGATAATCATTCTGCCGCTCTACCTCAACCTGCGCGGTGTTGATGTCAAGACCATTGGACTAATTGTGATGCCCGGCCCGCTGATTATGGGGCTTATGGGTCCGACTGTTGGCCGCCTTTTCGACACCTACGGTCCGCGTCCGCTGGCAATCCCTGGTTCTATTGTTCTCGCCCTCGGTCTCTTCGGGCTCGGCTTTATCTCGGCGTCCACTCCGCTGTGGTGGATTGTCGCCTGCCACATCGTCTTTGAGATTGGCTTGGGGCTGCTGTTTACTCCACTGTTCACATTCGGCCTTGGCGATCTTCCCAAGAACCTCTACCCGGATGGCTCAGCGATCCTGAACACGCTGCAGCAGGTTGCAGGCGCGGTTGGTACTGCACTTTTTGTCGCGCTGTCGACTGTCATTGCCGCGGGTCTTTCCGGCGCTGGTGCAGCAGCTCCTGCAACCGACGACCTGATTCGCGGCTATAGCATTGCGATGTTTACCGCCGCGGGTCTTGGCGTGGTGCTGATCTTCCTGACCACGCTGCTCAAGCCGCAGCGGAAGAAGATCGCATTGCAGTAATCCCCCCCTCCCGAGACCGGGAGTAATACCGCCTAGACTAGGCGGCTTGCTCCCGGCCCCGGATTTCCAACGAAAAACTCCGGTTCCGACATTCCTCGGTCACGGAAAGCCGACGCAACTGCATTCGCTGCAGAATTGACACGGTCGTGTGGCAGCAGCGCAATGGCACTGCCACCAAAGCCACCGCCAGTCATTCGGGCACCAAGCGCGCCCTGCTCAAGCGCTACGTCTACAGCAATATCCAGCTCTGGACAGGAAACTTCGTAGTCATCCCTCAGCGAAAGATGGCTTGCCACCATCAAAGTGCCAAAGGCCTCGAAGTCCCCCTCGGAAAGCTTTTCAATCGCCTGTGCCGTCCGGTCAATTTCGGTAACAACGTGACGCACTCGGCGCGCCACCGTATCAACCCACTGATCCCTATCTGTCTCAGCTGGGACGTTCTCCTTCGCCCAATTGATAGCAGCACCAACTGCATCATCCAGACCGCGGAAATCAGATACCCCAAGACCATTTGTCACGGCATCAATGATTCCGCGACGCGTCGCATACTGACCATCCGAGAGACTATGTCGAACATTGGTGTTGATCACCAAAATTTCTAGGTCCTCGCCTGCGAAAGCAGCCTTGACAAGCTGGTCAGAACTCTTCGCAAAGTCAATGGCCAGTGCGTGTTTTTCCTGGCCCTTGATGGATATACGCTGATCCAGACCCCCGGTAGAGGCACCAACGACCTCATTTTCTGCGCGGATAGCCGCCTCAACAATTCCCTGCTGCTCTTCATCGTTTGGTGCACGACCGTGGACGAGTTCGAAGGCTGCAACGCCGACAGAACACTCCAGAGCGGCGGAGCTAGACAACCCAGAGCCGACCGGCACATCGGAGGAAATCGCAATGTCAAGGCTTGGGCAATCTGCAGGCAACAGCCCTGCCTCACGCATAGCCCAGATAGTGCCAACTGCGTATCCCGTCCAATTTGCAGGAGAGTTCGGACCGACATCGGACATTGCGATATTAACCGGCCTGTCACCGTCTGCGGCATCGTCCTTGTCCATCAAGTCCGAAACGATTCGCACTGTCCACGAGTCCCCGGCAGTCTGAGCACCCACCGCTGCAAAAGTACTCTGCGCCAACGCGAATGGCAGACAGATGCCACCGGCATAATCGACATGTTCGCCAATTAGGTTGACTCTGCCTGGGGCGCGAAAGACACCCTGTGGTTCCGAACCGAAGCTGCGACGAAATTGCTCTGTTACATCAGATACGGCCTGCTTATGGGGACGAGTGCGCATCCAGCGAGGCTGGCCAAGCTCCCGGAAGCGGTCAGCGATTGCCTCTGGGGTCGTATCCGAAATCCAGGCTCCTTGCCCGGACTCTGAACCAGCGAGGAATTTCATGCGTCCTGCAGAGCGCATCATGGAATAGAGCTGCAAATGGAGGCGCCCAAACTGGTGGTCCTCGCCTACCGGAGCTTGGTTCCAGGCAGCGATGTACGGCGTTTTGTCGATGCCGGGGAAGAATCGGTCAATACGTCGCAGCAGGTCAAGATACATTGCTGCCAGTTCGTCCTTCTCCGCATCGGTCAGCTCCTGAAAATCACCGACAGCGCGGTTAGCCATAATCATGACTTCGACTGGCCACTTAGCTGCAGCTGGGACGAATGCGGTGAAGTACTCCCCTTCTGCGATGATTCGTCGACCTGAAGCCTTTTCGGCCTCCAGGACATCCTCGAAGAGGTCACGACCGGTAGTTTCGAAGTGGGCTTTCGCGCGTGCGACAATGGCTGCCGCTCGTGGTGGCAGATACGGATACGAGTAAATCTGCCCATGAGGATGCTGCAGCGTTACCCCAATTTCCTTGCCCCTGTTTTCAAAGGGGAACACCAACCGCACACCTTCGAGCTTGCTGAGTTCCGCAGTGCGGTGCGCCCACGCTTCAATAACGGTGCGAGCACGAGTGAAAGTCAGATCCCGGAAGGAGTCCGAAACATTCGGAGTAAAGCAGACAACCTCACACCGAGCCAAGGCCGGCTTCCGCGGGAAAATCTCGGCGCCGTCGACAGTCTGAGCAAAGTCATCCGGAACTTCCATGTGCATAGAAAGCGATGGGAATCGGTTTTCAAAAACCACCACGTCGTAGTCGCTGGCAGGCACCTCTGTGGGAAGTTGTCCCGGTAGCGTCGGAGCTAAGGGGTTCTCGCCAGCAGGAGGCATAAAGGTGCGGTTCATGCGGTGTGCCGCGTAGCAGTACCAATCACCCGTCAGCGGATCTTGGCGCAGCTCCGACTCTGTAATTGCCTGTGGCAAATCACGTTCGTCGGTTAACTTTCGAGTCTTTTTGCCCGAGACATAGTCCGGTTCATCGTCGAAGTAAATTAGCTCACGACCGTCGGCAAGCGTAGTGCGCGTTACCGAAAAAGCGTGAGAGTGCTGGTCGTCGGTTGTCATTTATCCTCCTTATGATTCTTCGACAACCGTTGGGCGTAGTTTTGCCCAGGCATAGAAAACGGTTGCAAAGAGGAGCAGGGCTATTCCGCTGTACAGGTTATACGTCGGCTCTTTGGCAACATTGGTCTCAGGGTTGACCCCAGGATCGAGGAACAACCACGACAGAAGCAAAATGATGCCGTAAAGGCCAAGCAGCGCCCCAATGACGTTGCGAATGTCAAAGGCACCTGCTTTCTTTTTACCGGCGCTGACAGTCGCTTTTACAGTTGAATTGTTTTGCGTCCGTGACATGATTTCTCACTAGCTCCTATGCGAAAACAATGTTGAGAACTACGGCCATCACCAGGCACAAGATACCCAGCGGAACAGTTCGCTGTAACAACGGCAGCTCTGCCTCAGCAGCATCTGTGAAGTGAGCCTTCGGCGTGACGGACTTGACGAAGCCCACCAGCTCCTCATCGGGTTTCGGCGTTGTCATGAGAGAAACGACGACGGCCACCACAATATCGACGACGAATGCCACGGAGGCGGCAGCGAACGCAGTGCCCTGCCCCGGCAGGTCAAAGATAGTTGCGCTTGCCGACGTGAACTCGGAGATGTACCAGTACAAAATCGCGGCACCCGTTCCTGCAAGCAGAGACGTCCAACCTGCTGTCGGTGTCATGCGCTTCCAGAACATACCGATAAGGAAGGTAGCGAACAACGGTGCGTTGAAGAAGCCGAATAGAGTCTGCAAGTAGTCCATGACGTTGCCGAAATTATCGGCAATCAGTGCGGTGAACACTGCGATGCCGGTCGCGCCGATGGTAGCGATACGGCCAACCTTGAGGTAGTAATCATCTGCTCGATTTTTGACAACGTAGGTCTGCCAAATGTCGTAGCTAAAGACTGTATTGAACGCGGAAATATTCGCCGCCATGCCGGCCATGAAGGCTGCTAGCAGACCGGCGATTGCGATGCCCAGCAGACCGTTGGGTAGCAAATCTCTCATTAGGTAGAGAATTGCGTCGTTAGGCTTGGCGGTCTGATCCATGATTGGTGCGACGGTGGCGCCGGCGATCATGCCCGGCAGCACCACGATGAACGGGATGAACATCTTCGGGAAAGCACCGATGATTGGAGTCTTGCGGGCGGCCGACAGTGAGTCGGCGGCCATGGAGCGCTGAACTTCCACGAAGTTGGTTGTCCAGTAGCCAAACGACAGCACGAAGCCGAGGCCAAAGACCAGTCCGATGACTGAAACTACCGGGTTATCGAAACCAGAAATATCCGTGCCAGGCCAGGTGTGGAAGTGCGATTCAGTGGCAACCCTTTCCTTCAACCCCGACCATCCGCCGACGCTGTGCAGGCCGATCAGAGTCAGTGGCAATAGAGCTGCGACAATCACGAAGAACTGAAGTACCTCGTTGTAGATTGCCGCGGACAGTCCGCCCAGCGTGATGTAGGACAGCACAATGACTGCGGCGACTACCAATGTCAGCCACAGCGGCCAGCCGAGTAGCGCATTGACCACTTTGGCCAGAAGCAGAAGGTTAATGCCTGCAATCAGCAGCTGCGCGATAGCGAAAGAGATTGCATTGACCAGGTGTGCACCGGGACCAAAACGACGCAGCATGAACTCCGGAACTGAGCGAACCTTAGAGCCATAGTAGAAGGGCATCATGACAATGCCCAGGAACACCATGGCTGGGACGGCACCAATCCAGAAGTAGTGCATGGTCTGGAAACCGTATTGCACACCATTTGCGGACATGCCGACGATTTCCACGGCACCTAGGTTAGCTGAGATGAACGCCAGCCCTGTCACCCAGGCTGGCAGTGAGCGCCCTGAGAGGAAAAAGTCAATGGAGCTGGACACTTTAGCTCGTGCAGCCCAGCCAATACCGAGGACGAATAGGAAGTACAGAGCAACGATGGAGTAATCCACCCATGTCGCATCGAGTCTTAAGGCTGATTGCGCCACTATCACGACGGCCTCCTTGCGGTTAGGCGGTTGATACGTATTCAGAAAATGCACGAATAGGGATTTCCCTTATCTCGGCACCTGATATGGCGCACGCCCAACAATAGTCGTGAAAGTGGCTAGACCTACCGCAGGCAGATCGCCACGACCCTGCACAAAGGAAGACCTATTCTTTTACATTCGTCCCTAGTGTAGTTTCCTTTCTTAATTCAAGGTGAATTAATTAAGAAGGATTTAACCCAGTTGAGGGGGCTGCAGTCCTCTGAGCTGAGTAAAACTATTTTCCGCCCGTCTCCGCGCGCAGTCCCATGGCAAGAGTTGTTGTCTCTCCAGCCTGAAGTCGCAGCAAACCGGTACCGGAGCGGAGCGCATCCGGCGGACATGTCATTGGTTCCACCGCAATCGCACTACCGTGCCCAGGAAATCCTTCTCGTCGTCCAGCGTCAGCAACATAGACCTGGAAGAACCGGAATTCATCATCGGCCCAGAGCACAGCACCCTTGCCATTTGGTCCAACCAAATGCGCTTCACGACGGCGCGGTGAGCTACTCTCGGCTGTTTCCTCGGCAGCAAAGAAGCAGTGATCCAGCCACAGTCCAACCAGAGATGCTCCCTCTCGAAGGCTGGGAACCACTGTCTCCGCTGGCACCGCTGGACCGGCGGGCAAGTTTCGAATTGGCTCCAGTGGCAGGTTTTTATCAACGGGCAACCGCAGTGTGCAACTACCGAAATCAGCGCCCAACGCGCTTAAGTAAGGATGCCAGCCCAGACCAAACGGGCACTCCCTATCGCTGCGATTATGCACTGTGAACTCTGCCGATAGGCCATCTGCAGCCGTGACTTGCCAACGCACGGTCATACCGAGTTCCCAAGGCCAACCCGGCTGTGGCTCAACTTCCACTCCCAAGGTGACGCTACTGTCATCAGAATCGACCACGGGCCAAACGCGATCTGCAACGAACCCATGAATAGCATTCGCCCGGGACGGCTCCGAAATATCTAGCCGGTGGATTTCCCCATCAAAGATAAATACTCCGTCAGCGACCCTGTTCGGCCACGGAGCCAGGAGCGTACCTGCGGACAACGGTGGATTGAATCCTTTGGGATAGTCTGTCAGCAGTGGCAGGCCACAGTACTCCAGTGATCTCGGGCCACCACCGAACTGGGAAATACTTGCGACGTAGTCACCGGCGGCAATGTCGATGAATTCATGATCGTGCGCGACAAGTTCCATGCGCAAATCACCTTCCACGTGGGTTCGAAAATTAATCCCTTCGAAACCCGAGATTAACCCAAAAACAAAAGCGCGGTTAGGTCAATTTGTGACCTAACCGCGCCATCGCTACTCGCGTTGTCGGAGGCTACATACAGCACATCCTCCGTCGCCAAGCATTAGTCGTCCTCGACCGGAACCAGCGAGATCTTGCCGCGGTTGTCGATATCAGCGATTTCGACCTGAATCTTGTCGCCGACATTGATAACATCCTCAACCTTCTCGATGCGCTTGTCGCCACCGAGCTTGGAGATGTGAATCAGACCGTCACGGCCCGGAGTCAGGGAGACGAAAGCACCGAAAGCGACAGTCTTCACGACAGTGCCCAGGTAGCGCTCGCCGACCTTCGGCAGCTGCGGGTTAGCAATCGCATTAATCTGCTCAATTGCAGCGTCCGCGGCCTTACCGGAAGTTGCCGAGACAAATACGGTGCCGTCGTCCTCGATGGAGATATCAGCACCGGTTTCCTCGGTGATGCCGTTGATTGTCTTGCCCTTCGGGCCGATGAGCTCACCGATCTTGGACGCCGGAACCTTAACGGTGGTGATCTTCGGAGCGAGACCGCTCATCTCGTCCGGAGACTCGATGACCTCAGCCATGGTGGAGAGGATGGCCAGACGTGCGTCACGAGCCTGGGACAGGGCATCGGCCAGAACCTTCGACGGAATACCGTCGAGCTTAGTGTCCAGCTGCAGTGCGGTAATGAAGTCAGCAGTACCAGCGACCTTGAAGTCCATGTCACCGAATGCGTCCTCTGCACCGAGGATATCGGTCAGCGCGACGAAGCGGTTCTCACCGTCAACCTCGCCGGAAACCAGGCCCATGGCGATACCGGCAACCGGAGCCTTCAGCGGCACACCGGCGTTGTACAGCGACAGAGTCGAAGCACAGACCGAACCCATGGAGGTCGAACCATTAGATCCAAGGGCCTCGGAGACCTGGCGAATGGTGTACGGGAACTCCTCACGGGACGGCACGACCGGCAGCAGAGCACGCTCAGCCAGTGCCCCGTGACCAATCTCGCGGCGCTTCGGAGAGCCAACTCGACCGGTCTCGCCGGTGGAGTACGGCGGGAAGTTGTAGTGGTGGATGTAGCGCTTGGAAGTAACCGGGGTCAGCGAGTCAATCTGCTGTTCCATCTTCAGCATGTCCAAAGTGGTGACACCCAGAATCTGGGTCTCGCCACGCTCAAACAGCGAAGAGCCGTGGGCACGCGGAACCAAGCCGACCTCAACGCCCAGGTCACGAATGTCGGTAACACCGCGACCATCGATGCGGAAGCCCTCAGCCAGAATCTTCTCACGGACAATCTGCTTCATCACTGCGTTGTATGCAGCGCGAATCTGCTTAGATACAGCCTGCTCGTCGACATCATCGGAGACGAAGCGCTCCAGCAGCTGCCCCTCGACGTCCTCCATGTACTCGTTGGTGGCGTCATCTCGATCCTGCTTACCCGGGATCGTGAGCAGCTTGGCCAGCTTCTTAGCGGACTTCTTCTCGACTGCGTCAAAAATCTCATCACTGTATGCCGGGAACAGCGGGAACTCCTGCGTTTCCTTCGCTGCGCGCTCAGCCAGACCCTTCTGTGCCTCACACAGAACCTTGATGTGCGGCTTTGCTGCCTCGAGGCCAGCGGCGACGATGTCCTCGGTCGGTGCCGGTGCACCGTCAGCAATACGCTTGACGACGGTCTCCCCCGCTCCGGCCTCCACCATCATGATGGCGACATCTTCGACGTTCTTGCCGCGACGCTTGCGGGTAACGATACGGCCAGCGACAACCATCTCGAACAGAGCCTGCTCGTGCTGTTCCTCGGTCGGGAAAGCGACCCATGCACCCTCCGGGTGCTTGTCATCAGCAACAAGCGCGATACGGACGCCACCGACAGCGCCGGAAACCGGCAGCCCGGAAAGCTGAGTTGCAGCTGACGCGCCGTTGATTGCGACAACGTCGTAACGGTCCTGCGGATCCCAGGACATGACGGTGACGACAACCTGTACCTCGTTGCGCAGGCCCTTGACGAAGGTCGGGCGCAGCGGACGGTCAATCAGACGACATGCCAGGATGGCGTCGGTGGACGGGCGACCTTCACGGCGGAAGAACGAACCCGGAATCTTGCCCGCAGCGTACATACGCTCTTCAACGTCGACGGTCAACGGGAAGAAGTCAAAGCCCTCGCGGGGCTGGTTGGAAGCAGTGACGGTGGACAGGAGCATGGTCTCCTCGTCCAAGTAAGTGGTCACCGAACCATCGGCCTGACGAGCCAGCTGGCCCGTTTCAAAGCGAATGGTGCGGGTGCCGAAATCACCATTGTCGATGGTGGCAACGGCCTCGGTAATACCGAAATCCTCATCAAAGAAAAATTCAACAGCCTTGCTGTTGGCCATAGGTTTCTTACTCCTAGAAATAGCGGCGATCATCGATGTCGCCTTCATCAAATCGAGTGGACTTTGTTTGCGCCCAGCATTCTACCAGGTAACCCGGGAAGTTCTCGTATTGGGCGAGTCGGAGATCTCTCACTGTCACCTGGGTTTTACACCTACGCGGGGTTCTAGGAGTTTGCGGAGCGGGGGCACTTATCGATGACTTCTCTTCACTCATCGATGGATTACCGTGTCTTGTCGACGAATTACCGTGTCTTATCGATGGTGCCCCGGCACTTATGCGCACGCTGTCGGTCAGCCCCCTCCACATGTCGATGAGGTATTCACTTGTGGCCACGCTACAGCGCATCGATGAGTGAATACCACAACGACAAGTGAGCAAAAAGACCCGCCGTGAGCTTCCATCCAATGGAAACCCAAACGGCGGGTCTAAAAGCTTAAAAGCCTTGAATTAACAGAGCAATTTACACCAATGAAGCTCTGACAAACAGGACCTTAAGGGAAATCTTAGCGACGCAGACCAAGGCGCTCGATCAGCTTACGGTAGCGCTCAACGTCGTTGTCCTGCAGGTACTGCAGCAGGCCCTTGCGGCGACCGACCAGCAGCAGCAGACCACGACGAGAGTGGTGATCGTGCTTGTGGAACTTCAGGTGCTCGGTCAGCTGACGAATACGAGCGGTCAGCAGTGCAATCTGAGCCTCCGGGGAACCGGTGTCGGTCTCGTGCAGGCCGAACTCCTTGAGGATCTCAGCCTTTTCTGCAGTGTTCAAAGCCATGTAAATCTAACTCCTTGAATCAAATTATGGTCGTTTTTTCAGTCCACATTCTCGGCTTTCCCGGAACCAAACAGCTTTTGGCAGCTGATTCCTCGCAACTGCTTGTGGACCGCAGTCACAGCCAGCGTTTTACTTTAACAGCTAATCGGTCTTTGCCAAAATGGCCTCGGTGTCTACTACGTCCTGGTTCATCCGGTCAATGAGCTCCTCGACCGAGTCGAACTTCTCCATTCCGCGAATCCGATCGACAAACTCAACCTGCCCGGCGGCGCCGTAGAGGTCCGCGTGACGGTCAATCACGTAGGCCTCGACCGTTCGATCAGTGTCTCCAAAGGTCACATTAGTGCCCACCGACACGGCTGCTGGGTAGCGCACCCCAAACTCGATATCGCCCTTCGGGTCCGGCTCCGGGCGGGCTGCCGTCGGCTGAGCCGTAAACCATGCCGCGTAGACACCATCAGCCGGGACTGCCAAGCCCTCGGCGAAGTCAATATTGGCGGTCGGAAAGCCCAGCTGCGCTCCCCCACGCCCCTGACCGGGAATAACGTCACCATCGACACGGTAGAAGTACCCGAGACACGAGGCGGCTGCGGACACCGCTCCGTCGGCAAGCAAACCGCGAATACGTGTCGACGAAACGCGTTCGGTCGAATCCGCGGCAGTGACGTCGAGGAGGTCGACGATGGTGACGTCGACCCCACACTTCCGGCCGTGCTCCGGCATAGTCTCGGCGGTGCCCGCGGCCTTCTGCCCATAGGTGAAGTTCTGGCCGACAAAGACGGCCTGTGCACTCAGCTTGTCGCGGATAACGGTGCGTACAAAGTCTTCTGGGGGGATGCTGGAGAAGTTCTTGTCGAAGGGCACGACGAGCATGGCATCAATTCCCTCCGCCTCTGCCAGCTCGGCACGACGGGACACGGTGGACAGTGCCGGCGGCACCTTATCCGGGGCAAACAGCGCTACGGGGTTGGGGTCGAAAGTCATCAACAGCGACTTCACGCCACGAGCGCGAGCGTCACTGACTGCAGCAGCTATCAGGCGCTTATGTCCTAGATGAATACCATCGAACACTCCGATGGTTACGACCGTGTCCCCCAGGTCTTCGGGTGCATTGTCCAAGCCATACCAAATCTCCACAAAGAGCTAGTGTAACTGGTCACCGTTTAACACACCGCATATAGCGCAACATAGGATTGCGTCTATGACCGACTTCGATCCGATTGCAGACTCCGGCATTGCCATCGTCGACAAGCCCCAAGGCTGGACAAGCCACGATGTAGTGGGCAAACTCCGTCGAATCTTCCGCACCAAGAAGGTCGGCCACTCCGGCACCCTCGACCCAATGGCCACCGGTGTGCTCGTCCTCGGCATCGGCCGCGGCACGCGTTTCCTACCCCATGTCCACGCGGACACGAAGTCCTACCAAGCCACCATTCGGCTCGGCGCTGCCACACTTACCGACGACGCCGAAGGCGAGTTGCTCTCCGAATCGTCAGCGGCATCGGTGACCGATGAAATGGTTCGAGAGGAAATTGCGAAGTTCACCGGCACGATCATGCAAAAACCTGCGGCGGTATCCGCAGTGAAGATTGACGGTGTCCGCGCCTACGAGCGCATCCGCCGTGGCGAGAAGGTCGATATCCCAGCGCGCCCGGTGACAATCACCCGCTATGAGGTTCTGGACATCCGCCACGACTCCGATCCTTCCCGTCCCGGGGAGTGCATCGATATCGACGTGGAGGTCGACTGCTCTGCCGGCACTTTCATCCGCGCCTTAGCTCGTGACTTGGGGGATGCACTGGGAGTCGGTGGTCATCTCACCGCTCTACGACGTACTGCCGCCGGCGTTTTCACTATTGAAGAAGCATTGACTATCGACGAGCTCACAGCGAAAGCCGAGCAATTCGACACCGCCAATCCAGAAATTGCGGAGATGCGACGCCCCCTTCCGGAGCGCGCCGCTTCCTTGCTGCCGATGAGTCTGGACGCGGCCTGCCTGCGTTGCTTTGATACCCGCGAAATTACTGAACAGCAGGCGGCTGATTTGGCTCAGGGCAAGTGGCTGGAGCCAATCGGAAAACCTGGAGTCTATGCGGCGGTGTCTCCAACGGGAAAGGTCCCGGCGCTGCTCACAGAATCCGGCAAACGGGCCAAGACGGTCTTCGTGGTACGCCCGGCCACGCTGTAACTACTTCTCAAGGCTTTTAACACTGCTCGAGCCACACCGCGGTGGCAACGACGCCTGCGCCGCGGGCCCAGAAGCCCTTTACTCCGCCGAAGGCGTCGGGAATCTCACGGTGAAATGTTAGCTGTAGAGGTCCGCCTGCGAGTCCTCGGGAAAAACCTCGCGCTGCTATCCGTCTCTTCCTCGGTTGCACGGAAACTTCGTCGAAGTCTAGCCACTGCCCGACTATCGGCTCCCAGAGTTTGTACACTGATTCCTTGGCGCTAAATTGCACCAGCGGATCCAAGCGAGCTTCGTCAGTGCGCAAGACTGCATCTATGATTCCTAACTCTAGAGTCTGCTCGACCTCGACATCGATGCCAATCCCCTGCAGCTGTTCAGCGCTCGCGGACACAGCTGCCACGGCCCCGTCGCAGTGGCTAATTGACCCCACGACTCCTCGCGGCCACAGCGGCGCTCCGGTGGGCGACACGCCAATCCCACCTGGGGCAGACTCTCCAAGCCGTCGCAACGCCTCATGCGCAGCGAGGCGCCCTCGGGTGAAATCACGGATTCGAGCAGGTGCTGCACTATCAGACAGCCTCAATTCAGCGCTATGGAGCTGCTGCAATTCCGCATCACTAAAAGGACGCTCGGCATTGGAGTCAATGACCAGCCGGCTACCGGCGGGTAAATGCCCGGCCAGGTACTCCTGGACGTCGGTAAGCACACTCATGCGCTGATGCCGTACCATTTCTCTCCACGGAAACGGGTAGCGACAAAGATGAGTCGCAGAATCATGAATGCCAAGAGACCGCACCATACGCCGGTCAGCCCCCAACCAAATGCCTGAGCCAGCCAGACCGGTGGGAGGAATCCGCACAGGACCGCGCTAACGGTGGCGTTACGGAGGAAGGCTGCATCGCCGGCGCCGAGCAACACGCCATCGAGCGCGAAGACGACACCGCCGATAGGAATCATTGCGACAAGAATCCACCATGGTCCGGCGGTGACTGCGTCAATCACGCCTATGGAGTCGGTAAAAATGCGGACGATACTGGCATTACCCACTGCGAAGACGGCCGCTAGGCCGAGAGCAATGACGCTTGACCAGACAGTAACTCGCTTGCCAGTCCAGCGGGCAACGGCCGTGGAGCTACCGCCCAACGCTGCACCGACGAGCGTCTGTGCAGCAATCGCTAACGAGTCGAGCACCAACGAGATCAGATTCCACAGTTGCAGCATGACCTGGTGCCCACCTAGCGTGGTCGGCCCAACGCGGCCAGCAACCGCCGCGGCAGAGAGGAACGCTACCTGGAAGGACAAGGAGCGAACGATGAGATCGCGACCGAGGACGAGCTGGCTTTTGATAATGGTGCCATTCGGGCGCATGGAGAGCTTGCGGTTAGAGCACTCTTTGAAAAGACTGCGGAGGAACAGCCCGCCGGTAATCAATTCGCCGAAAAGAACGGCCATCGCAGAGCCCTCGAGACCGAAGGCGCGGATCAGAGGCACAATCACAATGGCGGCCGGAACAAGGCCTGAGAGCACAAATAGCAGCGGCGAGCGGGTGTTTTGGATACCTCGTAACCAACCATTTCCAGCCTGCGCAATCAACGTCAGCGGAATGGCGAAAGCAGCAACTCGTAACCATTGCCCGGCATCATGAGCGACCTCCGGATGAGGAGCTAACCAACCGGTAAACACCGGTGCCAACCCCACGATGATGGCAAAGAGGCTCAGGCCCACAAAGATGGCGACCCACGTCGCTTGCAGCCCCTCTTCGACCGCCTCGTCCACGTTGCCCCTGCCAAAGGCTCGCGCTGATCGGGCGGTCGTGCCGTAAGCCAAGAAAGTAAGCTGCGTAGTTACCACGGAAAATACCGTCGAACCAGCAGCAAGCGCCGCAAGCTGGATGGCTCCGAGCCGACCGATGACAGCCGTATCCAGCAGCACATAGAGTGCGGGCGCAGCAAGAACGCCCAATGCTGGCAGCGCCAGCGAAACGATTGCGCGAAGGCTGACATCTGACTTCGCACTGTGCCCGGTTCGCTCTATGCCAGTTTGCTCAGCCTCAGTGCGCTCCTGAGTTTCTCGCGAGTCCGACAATCCCCTAGGCCTCGCTTGTGCCTCGGCGTGCCTGGGCTGCGACATCGCTGGTGTCCAGGATGGCTTGCAGCAGCTCATCCTTGCTGCAATCGCGAGTCAGACCGGCTGCGCGCTCGTGGCCACCGCCGCCAATTTCCAGGGCGACCTGGGAGACATCGACAAGCTCGCGAGAACGCAGCGAGACCGCCCACTGGCCTGGCTCATACTCCTTAAGTACCGCACAGACATCGGCCGCATTGGTCGTACGCACAATGTCCACGACCGATTCAATCTCATCGTGGCCAACTTCGGCGGTCTGGTCGTACTCAATGACGACGTGGATTAGGCCTGCGCCGTCGCCCCACTCGGGCACCAATGTCGCGGTGGAAAGCACCGTGCCCAGGAACGGCAGGTAGGCAAACGGATGCTCTTCCAGCAGCTGTGCACCAATCGTGCGCGGATCGAGCCCCTTATCCAGCAGGCGCGCCGCTGCAGTGTGCATGCGAGAACGGCCGAACTGGAACGACGCGGTATCCGTCAACAGCCCGGCGTAGAGAGCATGAGCCATCGGCGTGGTCAGCTTGATACCCCAGACACCAAAGAAGTCCAGGAGCACCATGGTCGAGGACTCTGCGAGTTCATCAATCATGTTGACGGACCCAAAGCGAGTGTTGGTCGCGTGATGGTCAACATTGATAACGCGATCGGAGGCCATCACGCGATCTTCGAGCGCACCGAGACGCCCCGGGCTTGCGCAGTCGACAGTCACCCACGTGTCAATGTCTTCATCCAGGTCCGTGTACTCGACGAAGCGTTCCCATCCGGGGATGGTCAGCAGCGACTTGGCAGGCAAATCGCTCTCACCGTAGCTGGCGACAGCCGAAATGCCACGCTGTACAAGTGCCATGACCATCGCAGATGCGGCACCAATCGCATCCGCATCGGGGTGAACATGGGCAATGACGCCGACTTTCTTAGCGTCGGCAAGCATATCCTGCATCTGCTGAATCGGCTTGGACATGCGGCGATTAATCGCCTGGGAAAGCTGGTGAGCTGCCTGCTCCTGAGCCTGCGGAGAAGTGGTCACGTGGGTGCCCCTTTCATCGATAGATGTGGCCGGTGGAGAGTTTTACTCCTCGTCGCGGTATGGGTTGGCATCGCCTGCGGGCTTTGCGTTTCTGGCCTGCTCAGCCAATTCCGCGTCGCGCGCGCGAGTCTTATCAAGCAGCGCCTCAAGGTGCGCGGAAATCTCCGGCACCGTGTCAACCTCAAAAGCCAGCGTCGGTGTGTAGCGCACACCGGTGCCACGACCGACTAGGGAACGCAGCTGCCCCTTCGCCTTTTCCAGCGCTGCTGCTGCCGACTCGTAGTCCGGTTCCTCGTCGAGCGTACGTCCGCGCACAGTGTAAAAGACTGTGGCGTCGTGCAAATCGCCGGTGACGCGGCAGTCGGTGATAGTCACAAACTCCAGACGCCGGTCCTTAATCTCACGCTCAATTGCGCTGGCGACAATCTCCTGAATACGCTTGGACAGCCTGCGCGCGCGTGCTGGATCTGCCATTTTCGGCTACTCCCTATCTATCTATATCTGTGCGCAACCATTCGTAGCTAGACCCCATATAGCGTGAGGCCTGAAGTGCCCCTTCGCTGACAAAGACCCATTTGGGATCCGGCAAAACGGTTCAATACAAAGGACTGCTAATACTAACACGCAAAACACTACTCAACTTCGAACCGCATTTTTCGCGACTTCGCCTAAGCTCCTCTACCGGGTGCAGCCACTTGCTTCGCCGCACACTCACCCTTTGTTAATAGCCTATTAATCATCACGACAATGCTGCCGCCATCATCGATGTCATCGACGGCTTGGGGGTCGCTACCACGGAATTGCGCAGCTGAAACGCGGTCTCCTCAAAAACAAAGCCCGCTGCCCCACATCAATTCAACAGTCGGAAACGTCACGCCAGGGAGCAGCTCAGAATCTTTGCCTACAGCTAACGGCCTACCCGTACGCTCTTAACGGCGCTCCACGAAGCTGTACATCGGTAACCCATTAACATGAGAACAGTCAGGCAGTGAATCCATCACGCTGTCCTGCAATGGTGTTTCTCCCTCGATACCGAAAATCCATTTAATCGCAACATTACCTAGCTCCAGCGGATGAAAAAGATAACTTACATCACCGTTTTTATCCTTGGGCGCCACGCTGCCATGGGTTTGTTCCCATTCAGCCACATCCGTCGGATGTAGTACCTCGACGTGTTCACCATTAGCGAACGGTACCTCGAAATCCAACAGCCTTCCCGAACTGAAAAACCGCTGCATATCGAAATCATAGTCTTCGCAGCTTGCCTCTAATTCTCTGGTGGGAGTCTTATAGTGGCACAAATCGACAACACTATTGATGCACAGTGACCAACTTGCACGAGGATCATTCGCCAACGCTGCGTCCTCAATAAGGTCGTATACGTCGTCGGTCCCGAAAAGCAGCGTTGGCCCAAATGCTACGCAAAAAGGCGCTCCCGAAGGGAGCGCCTTATCAAAGTTCACGCAGTGTTTAGCCTACGTTGCTACGTGCGCGGAACCTCGACCATCTCGTAGACCTCGATAACGTCGTCCACCTGGATGTCCGGGTAAGACAGCACCATACCGCACTCGTAACCGGCTGCCACCTCGGTAGCATCGTCCTTCTCTCGCTTCAGCGACTCGATAGTCGCCGAATCCGTAATGACGTTGCCGTCACGAACCAGGCGAGCCTTCGCGTTGCGGCGGACCTTGCCGGACTCGACCATACAGCCGGCGATGAGGCCAACTGCGGAGGACTTGAAGATGGCGCGAATCTCTGCACGACCAATCTCCTTCTCCTCGTAGACCGGCTTGAGCATGCCCTTCAGAGCAGCCTCGACATCCTCGATAGCACGGTAAATCACCGTGTAGTAGCGGATGTCAACGCCCTCAGCGTTGGCAACCTCTGTGGCCTTACCCTCGGAGCGAACGTTGAAGCCGATGATGACGGCGTCAGACGCAGCAGCCAGCGTGACGTTGGTCTGAGTAACAGCACCGACACCACGGTCGATGATGTTCAGTGCGACCTCGTCGTCGACCTCAATCTTGAGCAGGGCTTCTTCGAGTGCCTCGACGGTACCGGCGTTGTCGCCCTTCAGGATCAGATTGAGGGTGTTGGTCTCCTTCAGGATCTCGTCCAGGTTCTCCAGGGAGACGCGCTTGCGACGACGTGCCTGCAGTGCATTACGACGACGTGCATCGCGGCGGTCTGCAATCTGGCGGGCCGTACGATCCTCGTCAACAACCAGGAGGTTGTCACCAGCACCCGGTACGGAGGTCAGGCCGAGCACCTGAACCGGACGGGAAGGACCGGCCTCATCGACGTCGTTGCCGTACTCATCGACCATGCGGCGAACACGACCATATGCGTCACCGACAACGATGGAGTCACCGACGCGCAACGTACCGCGCTGAACGATAACGGTTGCCACCGGACCACGGCCGCGGTCAAGGTGAGCCTCGATGGCGACACCCTGAGCGTCCATATCCGGGTTGGCGCGCAGATCCAACGAAGCGTCGGCAGTCAACAGCACTGCTTCGAGAAGCTGATCGATGTTGAGGCCCTGCTTAGCGGAGATATCGACGAACATAGTGTCGCCGCCCCACTCTTCGTCAGTGAGACCGTATTCAGTCAGCTGACCACGAATCTTCTGCGGATCTGCAGTTTCCTTATCAATCTTGTTGACTGCAACGACGATCGGCACATCAGCGGCCTTGGCGTGGTTAATAGCCTCAACCGTCTGCGGCATGACGCCGTCATCAGCTGCAACAACCAGAATCGCGATATCGGTCGACTTGGCACCACGAGCACGCATGGCGGTAAACGCCTCGTGACCCGGGGTATCCAAGAAGGTAACCTTGCGCTTCTCGCCGTCTAGCTCCACCGGCACCTGGTAGGCACCGATGTGCTGGGTAATACCACCGGACTCGTGGCCACCAACGTTGGCCTTACGAATCGTGTCCAACAGGCGCGTCTTACCGTGGTCGACGTGGCCCATCACAGTCACCACTGGCGGGCGCTGTTCCAGGTCCTCATCGTCGCCCTCATCCTCACCGAATTGGAGGTCGAAGGATTCAAGCAGTTCGCGGTCCTCATCCTCAGGCGAAACAACCTGGACCTTGTAGTCCATCTCGTCACCGAGCAGCTGCAGGGTCTCGTCGGACACCGATGCAGTTGCCGTAACCATTTCACCGAGGTTGAACAATGCCTGAACCAGTGCTGCGGCATCGGCATTGATCTTCTCAGCGAAGTCGGACAACGATGCGCCGCGTGCGAGGCGAATGGTCTTGCCCTTACCGTTAGGCAGCTTGACGCCACCCACCACGGATGGTGCCTGCATTGCCTCGTACTCGTTGCGCTTCTGACGCTTCGACTTGCGTCCGCGACGCGGGGCGCCTCCTGGCCGCCCGAATGCGCCTGCAGTTCCACCGCGACGTCCGCCGCGACCACCGCGCGGTCCACCACCCGGACCACCTGGGCCGCGACCACGGCCGCCGAAGCCACCGCCACCGCCACCGCGGCTTGCCTTTGCAGGCATCTGTCCCGGGTTCGGGTGCGAAGGCATCATCGCCGGAGTCGGGCGATTGCCGCCCGACTTATTACCGCGGCCCTGTCCACCTTGCGGGCGAGGGCCACCCTGGCGTCCACCCGGCTTCGGACCCGGACGGCCAGGACCGCCCTGCGGACGCGGCATGTTGGACGGCCGCGGTGCCGGACGGGACGATCCGCCGGTCGAGAATGGGTTGTTCGCCACACGCGGTGCGCGTGCGCCTGGCTTCGGCCCTGGCTTCGGGCCAGCAGGCTTCGGCGGGCGTGGCATTTCCTGTCCCGGCTTCGGCGAACGGGACGGTGCTGCTGGCTTGGCACCCGGCTTTGCCGCCGCTGGTGCAGCCGGCTTGGCACCCGGCTTTGCCGCCGCTGGTGCAGCCGGCTTGGCACCTGGCTTTGCAGCTGGCTTGGCACCCGGCTTTGCCGCCGCTGGTGCAGCCGGCTTGGCACCTGGCTTAGCTGCTGGCTTGGCACCCGACTTAGCAGCAGGCTTAGCTGCAGCCTTCGTAGCTGGGGCCTGTGCAGACGCGTCAGCACCTGCACCAGCATTCTTCTCTTCGTAGACCTTCTTCATCTTCCTGACGACGGGTGGTTCCACCGTCGAAGAAGCGGTCTTAACAAACTCGCCCTGAGCCTTCAGCTCGGCGAGTAGTTCCTTGCTGGTGACCCCGAGCTGCTTAGCGAGCTCATGGACACGTAGCTTTCCGGACACTGCTCTCCTCACTAGTGGGGGCCGAGCAGCGCCCGATGGCGGATTCGTCCGCGCACCGAGAGCGCCTGCAGGGCTCCCTCTTATCTATTGCCGTTCATCGCTGATGCTTCATCGTGTGCTCATCAGTGTTCAGGTCTTTCTGGTGTCATTTTTCCTGCCTCCCTGCTTAGCGACACGCACATCGTCAGCGGGGGCGAAAACCTCCGCCACTTCGTAGTGCGTGGCGATAAACTGTTTAACCGGAAACGCATCTACCTGCGTAGATACCTTCAGTGCGCGGCCAAATGCACGGCGCTTGTCGGCGATCTCCCAAGCTTTTAGTGTTGGGGTAATCCAGGCACCTCGTCCCTGCATCCGACGACGCGGATCAGCAACGACGGCTACTGAGCCATCTGAACGGGTGGTAGCGACAATGCGCAGCAGCTCCGAGCAATTGCGACGCTGCTTAGTTGCAATACAGGTACGTGTGGGTGCAGGTGTATGAGTTGTCGAATTCGGGTTTGTCACCCGCGAAGCCGTCATACTCCTGACGCACCCACCTTCCTGCTAAGAAATTCAGCGCGAAAATTCGCATAGGAAAATCACGCCTTGTCGTTTGGCCACTTCCCAGCATAACCCGAAAAGGCGGAAAAGTGCCAACCCCCTAGGCACTTTCCCGCCACTTTCGCAACCGCTGGGACGCTGACGTTGCGTCTACTCCGCGTCGGAGTGGATATCGATTCGCCAGCCGGTCAGACGAGCCGCCAGACGGGCATTCTGTCCCTCCTTGCCGATAGCAAGCGAGAGCTGGTAGTCGGGCACCACTACATGTGCACGGCGCTCATCCATGTCCAAAATCTTGACACTGACGACCTTGGCTGGCGCCAGCGAGTTACCAACGAACTTCGCCGGATCCTCGTCGTAGTCGATGATGTCAATCTTCTCGCCCTTGAGCTCATTCATAATCGAGCTCACGCGCTGACCGCGCGGCCCAATGCAGGCGCCCTTAGCATTGAGCCCCTTGACCGTGGGACGTACAGCAACCTTGGTGCGGTGACCAGCCTCGCGTGCAATCGAAATCAATTCCACTGCCCCATCGGCAACCTCCGGAACTTCAAGTTCGAAGAGCTTGCGAATGAGCTCCGGGTGCGTGCGTGACAGGTGAATCGCAACACCCCGCGGTGTCTTGTTCACACCGACGACGTAGCACTTGATGCGGTCACCGTGCTTGAGTTCCTCACCTGGCAGCTGCTCAGCCGGCATCAGAATACCGTCGCGACCATTGGCCTCCGAACCGATGTGGACGACGACAATGCCCTTTTCATTGGCATAGACATCGCGCTGGACCACGCCGGAAATGACCTGGTTAGACAGGTCTGCGTATTCGTCGAGAACCTTGTCGCTTTCCGCATCCCGCAGACGCGAAAGGATGGTCTGACGAACAGCGAATGCAGCGGTACGCTCAAAGTCCTCCGGAGTATCGTCCCATTCGGAGATGAGATTGCCCTCGTCGTCTCGCTCCTGAGCAAAGACTATGACGTCACCGGTCTCACGGTCGATTTCGACGCGCGCATACTGTGCCGGTGCGGTGGTATTACGGTAGCTTTCACGCAATGCCCGGGCGACCAGTCCCAGCATTTCGTCGACAGGAATACCCTTTTCCCTTTCCAAGGTTCGCAGGGCAGCTAGTTCAATCTTCACTTGTTATCCTCCAGCCTGGTCAAGGCATCGTCATAGTCTAGTCCCGCAAAATCTTTCTCGGCTGCGGGCGGATTAGAGAATTCAACTTGTACCACTGCACGGGCCACATTGGTTAATTGGACACGCTGACCAACAGCCTTCAACCGCCCCTTTGGCCCTTTAGAGGTAACGAGAATGATGGATTCTTCATCCGGCGACAGCGCACCAATGCGGGCTGCAATCGCGGAACCGTCGGCAAGCGAAATTTCCGCAATGCGACCACGGTTACGTCGCCAGTGCCGTGGCTGCGTCAGCGGTGCGTCAATACCAGGAGTGGAAACTTCCAAGGTGTAGCCCTGAGCGCCGAAGTCGGCTTCGCCACGTGCCTCCGCGGCATCCAGAGCGGAAGATACTTCATGCGTGGCCTGTTCCAGAACATCGAGGTCAGGACGCTCATCTGCGTCAATCAACACAATGACCTGTGACTTTGCGCCGGCGCGAACGACCTTGACATCTTCCACATCCAGGCCGATTTGTGCGAGCGCCGGGCTCACAAACTGTTCAATTTTCTCGGGTGCGGGTATCGCCATAGTCGTAGAGTCTACAGGTCAAGCGCTAGGAATTGCGCACCTGGGCACTTTCCACGCACCGCATTGATACAAAGTGCCGCCCGCCGTGGCACCATAGTGAGGTGATTGTTGAACCTCCCGCCCCCAGTTCTGCTTCCGCATCGCGTCGCACTCGCACTCTCTCGCGCCGTGGCTTCCTCACTGCTGCCCTCGCCGTGGGGTCACTTCCCGCGCTCTCCGCGTGCTCGCATCTGGTGGCACCACGCCCGGATTACGCCATTGAGGTTCTCCACGCACTGGCGGCACGCGATGCACATTCGCTTATCGACGCCGATCCTGACCTCGCAGCTGTGCGCTCCGCGCAGGTCACCGAACTGGATAAGGAAATCACACGCGCCTGCGGTACCCGCAAGGACGGTAAACCTGTCGATGAATGCGGCTCGGACGTCGCAGTCCCAGGATCCCTGGCTGCCGGTGTCGATGCGACGTTACTGCTCACGGACTCGCGAAATAGTCCGGTACTGACGAAGGCTCTGGATTCACGCACTGCATTGCGGGAGGAGCACACTGCGCGCCTTGCCACGGCTGTCGATGGCGGTATAGTCCTCGCTCTGCGTGCTGCGGGCGCTGAGTGGGAGGAGATTGTCCCATTGATTCCCAGTGACAGGGATGAAATCTCGGGTGCCGAAGATCAGATGACTAAGGCACTGCAAGCCGAATACATGATGATTTACGGTGTTGGCGTCGCCGCACCACGTGTCGGAGGCGATACCACTACTGCTCTTTTGGCTCGTGGCGAGCGCCACCGTATTTTGCGCGATCGTGCCCGGCTAATTTTGGAGGATTCCGACGTTGAGGTGCCGGAGAGCGCACCTGGCTATATGCCGGAAGATGCTCCTTCACCGGATACGGCACCCGTCGATTACATGATTGCGTTGGAGCGCTATTGCGCCCAGGCGTGGGAAGACGTATTGCTCGCTGCCAATAACCCTCGGATGCGTATGTTCGCACTGCAGGCAGCTGGCGTGGCTGCCGCCGGAGCGGCAGCGCTAGGTGGCAACAACTTGGAGCCGCTGCCGGGACTCTAAGCCTTGCGAACCAGCTCCGCGACGTGAGCTGCAATGCCGTCAGCGGCGACCTCGTCGGTCTCGTTGGTCAGGCGGTTACGCAGCTCCACCTTGCCGTCCGCGTAGCCACGGCCAAAGATGACCACAAACGGCATACCCAGCAACTCAGCGTCCTTGAACTTCACACCGGGGCTGACCTTCGGACGGTCGTCGAAAAGCACCTCAATGCCCTGCTGACTGAGGTCTTCCGCCAGACGTTCAGCGGCCTCAGCTGCTTCGGCGTTCTTACCGGCCACAGCGATGTGAACCTTGTACGGTGCTGCGGCAACTGGCCACTTCAGGCCCTTTTCATCCAACTGCTGTTCTGCGAGGACAGCGACCAGACGGGACACACCAATACCGTAGGACCCCATCGTCGGACGAGCACGCTTACCGTTGACATCGAGGATGTCAATTTCAAAGGCGTTGGTGTACTTGCGGCCCAACTGGAAAATGTGACCAATCTCGATGCCGCGCTCGATCTTTAGCGTGCCATGCCCCTCCGGAGCCGGGTCGCCGTCACGCACCTCTGCGACATCGCAAATACCGTCAATCTGGAAGTCGCGACCGGCGACCACACCGACGATGTGCTTGCCATCCTCGTTGGCGCCCGCAATCCAATTCGTGCCCTCCGCTACGCGTGGGTCAGCTAGGACCTTCACGCCGTGATCAGCGAGCCCCTGCGGGCCGACGTAGCCCTTAATCAGGAAGTCATTGGCTGCGAAGTCCTTGTCCTCCAGCAAGCGCACCTCACCCGGTTCAAATGCGACCTCGAGACGCTTTTCATCGACCTCACGGTCACCGGGAACCAGGACTGCGGTGAGCTGTTCCGGCAGGGCGTTGCCCTCCTTATCGACCTTCTTCGGGTCGACGGCGACGAGAACGCACTTCAAAGTATCGGCAGCGGTGACCTCGCGTCCGAGGTCCACGCCATTGGCCCAATCAACAAGCGCTGCAATGGTGGTGCAGTTCGGAGACTCGTAAACCTTCGCCTCCGGCTGTCCCTCAATCGGCTGCGGTTCGACTGCCGGGATTCTCACGGCTTCAACGTTGGCGGCGTACTCACCGTCGGTGGAGACTACGAAGGAGTCTTCGCCATTTTCGCTAACAGCCAGGAACTCCTCGGAGGCCGAACCGCCCATAGCGCCGGAGGTGGCGTGGCAGATTTCGTACTTAATGCCCAGCCGGTCAAAAATTCGCTGGTAGGCACCGCGGTGCAACTGATAAGAATTCTCCAGCCCCTCGTCGTCCATGTCGAAGGAGTAGGAGTCCTTCATCACGAACTCGCGGCCACGCAGAATACCCGCGCGCGGGCGGGCCTCGTCGCGGTACTTGGTCTGAATCTGGAACAGCGTTGTCGGGAAATCCTTGTAGGAGCTGAAAAGATCCTTGACAGCTAGCGCGAACATCTCTTCGTGCGTCGGCCCCAGCAGGTAGTCCGCGCCCTTGCGATCCTTCAGACGGAACAGCTCGGGGCCATATTCGGTCCACCGATTCGTCGCCTCGTACGGTTCACGCGGGAGCAGTGCAGGGAATGCCAGCTCCTGTGCGCCAATGCCTTCCATCTCCTCGCGCACAACCTTCTCTACGTTGCGCAGAACCTTCAAGCCCAGTGGCAGCCAGGAGTAGACACCAGGGGCGGTTCGCCGGATGTAGCCGGCACGGACGAGCAGCTTGTGGCTAGGGACCTCGGCGTCAGCGGGATCCTCGCGCAGTGTGCGTAGGAACAGCTGGGACATTCGCGTAATCATGAATGCTGATTTTACCCGTCAATCATTCTGCGCAACATGCGGGGCATTACTATGGTGCCCATGCTCGTAGTCCTACCCCCATCTGAAACCAAAGCCACTGGTGGCAGCAATCCCGCAGTGGACTTTTCCTCGCTGAGCTTCGGGGCCCTCAACTCCATCCGCGAGCGCATTGCAGCCGATCTCGTGGCGTTAAGTGCGAACAGGGAAGCCGCGATGGAAACACTGAAACTGGGGCCACGTCTCGCTGACGAAGTCACAGCTAATGCTGTACTCCTAGAGTCGCCGACCATGCCGGCTCTCGAGCGCTATACGGGGGTGCTCTACGACGCACTCTCCCCCAGCGACCTGCCGGAAACCGGCCGTGCTCGACTCGCCATCGGGTCAGCGCTCTTCGGCGTCATTGGCGGGGACGACCTCATCCCCCGCTACCGTCTGTCTGGCACGGTCAAGCTCCCCTTCGCGGATCAGCCTGCCGACGCAGCTCCCACGATGAAGCGCCGCTGGGGCACCGCCATCACCGAGGCTCTCAATGATGTCGACTTCCTCATCGACCTTCGTTCCGGCACCTACGCCAATTTGGGCAAAGTCAAGACCGCGACAACGATGACCGTGCTCACCGCCGAAGGCAAAATCGTCAGCCACTTCAACAAGCACTACAAGGGCCTATTTGCCCGTGCCATCGCCCTTTCCGACACGGCACCGACCTCTCCCACAGAGGCCGTCGACATCGCGCGCGCCGCAGGATACGACGTCTCGCTTGACGACGGCGCCCTCATCTTCCGCGTCCCGGAAAACTAAATGTCGTCGTTGTAGCGCTTCCGGCCTGCCACAATGGCAGCAATGAGCGCAATGACGGCGATGAAAATGCTGTCGTATCGCGAGCCTTCTCCGCCGAGGAGAAGGAGTCGGAAGATAATCATGGCTCCGAGGTAGAACACGAGGAAGGTCGCAGCGCCCATCCAGATGGCGCTACGCAGCTGATCGTCGGCAAGCAGTCGGGTAACAATCCCTGCCTTTTGCTGCTCTGGCTCGCGCTTCTTCAACTTGTTGTTGCTCGAATTGTTGCTCTTACTCATCGCCCTCATCCAGACCGGCGACTTCACCGATGACGATAACTGCGGGCGGCTTGATTGCCTCTTCGACCATTTTCTCGCCAAGCTCGCCGAGCGTGCAGCGTAGGGATCGCTGATTCGGCAGCGTGCCGTCCTGGATGACCGCAGCCGGAGTCTTCGGGCTGCGGCCGGCCTTCATCAGAGCCTCGGCAATCTTCGGCCCGTTCTTAACTCCCATAATGATGGCAATAGTGCCGTGCATGTGGCCAAGCGCATCCCAATTGACTAGCGAAGTCTTGTGCCCCGGTGGGACGTGACCGGACACGACAGTGAATTCGTGGTTGACGCCACGCATGGTAACTGGGATGCCAATCGTCCCCGGTACCGCCAGTGCCGAGGTGATACCCGGCACAACTCGAACCGGTACCCCTGCCTTCTGCAGCTCCTGAAGCTCTTCAAAACCGCGGCCGAAGATGTACGGATCGCCACCTTTGAGCCGGACCACAAAGTAGCCCTCGCGGGCACGATGAACTAGCAGTTCATTGATGCGCTCCTGAGCCATGGCGCGACCGTAAGGAAGCTTGCCGGCATCAATAATCTCGACATCCGGCTCCAAGTCACCGAGCAGCGACAGTGGACCGAGGTGGTCTGCAACGACGACGTCGGCAAGCCGGAGCAGGCGACGCCCCTCAACGGTAATCAGACCAGGATCGCCCGGGCCACCGCCTACGAGTGCGACCTGCCCAGCGAGATCCCCAGCGCGCGACGCGCGACGGCCGGTCAGTGCCACAGGAGTAAGCGGGCTGGATGTCCCGGTTTCATCGTCGACGAGAATACCTCGGCGGTGTCCCTCGAGTGTCACCTCACGCAGCAACGACTCGTCACAGCAGACCATGAGAGCCTTGCCCCAGCTCATCGCCTCGGTAAAACCAGTGCGGGTCAAACTAATACGGCCGTCTGCAGCCCAGGCCTCAATCGCAGTTGTTACTTCCCCACCCTCACACACAGTGACATCAGCGCCAGAGTCCAACAACCGAGGAATCACGCGCTCTGCAGCCGTGGAACCGCCAATCACCAACACGCCGTAGTCTTTGAGAAGCAAACTCATAGCTAATACTTTACCCGGCGCACGAAGCAACAAAGCGACTGACGTTCCCCGGCGCACCAACCGGATGAACATGCAGGTAACCGGCATGAATCCGCCCAGACTCGGAAACGAAGCCGTCGCGAACTGTCTCGCCTTGATATCCACGCCAACCCCAGGCGGGTTGCCACCCGGCCGCAGCAGCGACACTTGCGGTGTCATCAGTGAGCGCTGTCTTGTGGAACTCGTGACCGCGCACGCGCGTACCTACCGGGCACAATGCAGAATCAGTCAGAGCCACAGCCTCCCGGTACCCCAACTTCAACCGTGCCATGTGCGCTCGCCCCGGGATGATGCCACACATACGGCGCCCACCGAGATCT
>NZ_KV836254.1:260881-338097 GCF_001838285.1 Corynebacterium sp. HMSC074C03
CATACGGCGCCCACCGAGATCTTCAAGCAGCCAGAGCAGCCCCGCACATTCGCCGTGAATCAGTGCGCCATCGTCGGCGGCCTGCCGTAGATCCCGGCGAATGTCATCGCGAACAGACAGCGCATCAGCATGCTCTTCCGGGAATCCACCGGGCACGATGTAGCCTTCGGCTTCCGGCAGTTCGTCAACCAATGGGTCAAAATCCACGACCTCGGCTCCAGCAGCCCGCAATAGCTCACGGTGCTCTGCATAGGTAAACGAGAACGCAGGACCCGCCGCGACCGCCACGCGCACGCGGCGCTGAGTAGCCAGCGGTGCAACGAACTGTGCGGGGTCCCATGGCTCAGCTGGATAGGGCTGCCGGGCAAGCTGGACAATCCGGTCGATGTCGATGTACGTCTCCACCAAGTTGGCCATCGATTCAATGACCGCCTCTAGCTGCTCACCCTGCTCGACTGCAGTGACCAGCCCCAAATGCCTGCTGGGAACCTCAATATCAGTCACTCGCGGAATAGCGCCGAGCACCTCGACACCCATGGCCTCCACAGAACGGGTAATGATGTCCGCATGCCGCGGGCTGCCCACCTGATTAACAATCACGCCACTGACACGGACGTCAGTGCGAAGCGTGGAGAAACCGTGAACAACAGCCGCCGCCGACTGCGACATATGCCGGGCATCAATAACCAGCACCACCGGCAGTCCCAGCAGCGAGGCAATCTCGGCCGTCGACCCCTCCACCGATAGCGGGTCGTCACCAATGCGGCCGTCGAAAAGCCCCATAACACCTTCGACCACCGCAATCTCGCTGTCGGCAGCTCCGTGTGCGTAGAGCGGCCCGATCATCTCAGGCGAGCACATAAAGGAATCCAGATTGCGCCCGGGACGACCAGCGGCTACCCCGTGATAGCCAGGATCAATATAGTCGGGTCCGACTTTGAAAGGTGCCACCGCGTGACGACGCGACAGTGCACGCATCAGACCCGTGGAGATTGTCGTCTTTCCCGTGCCTGAAGCTGTCGCCGCGATGACAATTCCAGGTGCTACCACTCGATGCCCTTTTGTCCCTTACGTCCGACATCCATCGGGTGCTTAATCTTGGTCATCTCAGTCACCAGATCCGCGACCTCCACGAGCTTCGGATCCGCATCACGGCCAGTCATCACCACATGCTGGTGGCCAGGACGGTTCTTCAATGTTTCCACCACATCGTCGACATCAATCCAACCCCACTTGATTGGGTAGGTGAACTCGTCGAGAACGTAGAAGTCGTGCACCTCATTTTCGAGGCGCCGCTTGATCTCCTGCCATCCCTCTGCAGCAGCTGCGGCGTGGTCCTCCTCGGTGCCCTGCTTGCGCGACCAAGACCAGCCTTCGCCCATCTTGTGCCATTCGACCGGGCCGCCCTCTCCCGTTTCGTCGTGAAGCGTGCCCAACCGACGCATGACAGCTTCCTCGCCAACCTTCCACTTTGCCGACTTCACAAACTGGAAGACACCAATGTTCATACCCTGATTCCACGCGCGCATCGCCATCCCGAATGCCGCCGTGGACTTACCCTTACCTGGGCCGGTATGCACGGCAGTAATCGGAATCATGCGACGCTGCCTGGTGGTCAGCCCGTCGTTGGGAATTGATTTGGGGTCAAGCTTTCCTTGTGCCATGGTCTCGATGATAGGCATGGACTACGCCCGCCACCGTCTCGGCGTTGAGCTCGGAAAGGTTTATGCAGGTGGCACCCAATTCCACACTGATTTCCTGTGCCAACCCCAGCCGCACGCGAGAGCGCTCACAGTCGATAACCACCGTCGCCGCCAACGCTTGACGACGGATCTTTGCGGCCACGGCCCTCGCCTGCTGCAGCCCATTTTTACCTGTTGCTCGGCCATCGGAGAGCAACACCATAATTGCGCGGCGCGTGGGCTCCCGGTGCGCTTCCCGCACCACCACTTCGTGTGCCTTCAGCAATCCTTCGGCCAATGGGGTTCGCCCACCAGTACGGACGTCTGCGAGACGACGCACCGCGGTATCAATGGACTTGGTCGGTGGTAAAACCAATTCGGCACTGTTGCCTCGGAAAGTAATGACGGCGACTTTGTCACGGCTTTGGTAGGCATCGCGCAGCAGCGAAGTGACGGCGCCGGTGACAGCTGCCAGGCGGTCGCGCGCGGCCATAGAACCCGAGGTATCCACAACGAAGACGACCAGATTGGACTCAGTTCCCTGTCGGATAGCGCCGTGAACGTCTTCCGGTTCCAGAGGGATCATGGAGTCGCCAATGCGGGCGCCACGATTGGCCGCGGCCAGCACTGTCGCCGGCACGTGGAGACCATGACCGTCACGTTCGGCGCCAATGGTGCTGCCCCGGGGACCAATGGCCTTGGAGCGACGGCCGGAATCTCCTTGGCCGACGCCGTCGACACTGATTTTACGAACGGCGAAAGGGGGCGCCTTCAGCGGCGCGACCTCCCTTCGATCCGGCGGAATTCGACTGTTGTGGCTCCTGAGGTTCGGAGTTGGAGTCGAACTGGGAGACCTGATCAGCCTCGGGCTCTGGATACGATTCCAGATCCGACTCCGGATCCGACTCTGACTGATTCTGGTCATCTCGGAACTGCTCCTCTGCATCCTGCAGAGCATCATCGAGCTGCTCCTGGTCCAATCCTGGTTCATCAAAGGGGTCACGGCGACGACGGTGCGGCAGTGCCATTTCTGCAGCTACCCTGATGTCTTCCGCAGTGATCTCAATTGGCTTACCCGGTTGTGGCTGCGCTGACTCGTCCCCAGCTACTCGCCATGCAGCGTGAGCGCGGGCGGTACGTGCAATGACGATGTCGGCACGCATCCCGTCCACATCAAAAGCAGCGCACACGGTTGCAATTTGACCAAGAATGTTGGGGGTCAATTCGACGTCGTCAAGCAGTGCGCGTGCGCGATCGATGCGAGCGTGCAGCACATCGTCGTCGGCGGCGAAGCGCGTGACGAAGTTCTCCGGGTCGGCGTCAAAGTCGAGTCGACGGGCGACGATCTCCGCGCGGACGGCAGGATCCTTGGAGGCGGTGACGTCGATGGCGAGACCGAAGCGGTCGAGAAGTTGGGGACGCAATTCACCCTCTTCCGGGTTCATCGTGCCGACCAACACGAACCTGGAGGTAGCAGAGTGCGAGATGCCGTCACGTTCAACAACCACACGTCCGGTGGCTGCAGCATCGAGCACGGAGTCAACGAGGTGGTCCGGCAACAGGTTAATCTCGTCGACGTAGAGAATGCCGCCATCAGCAGCGCTGAGTAGCCCCGGATTGAACCGTGCGTGTCCGGTGGTTAGCACAGTCTCCACGTCGATAGAGCCTACGACTCGATCCTCCGTAGCGCCGAGTGGCAGGTTCACCAACGATCCGCTGAGAAATGGCGCCAATGCGCGGACTGTAGTGGTCTTGGCTGTGCCCTTCTCACCGCGGATGACCACGCCGCCAATCTCCGGGGATAGGGCGGTCAGAATCAACGCAAGCTGTAGTCGCTGCTGCCCGACAATCGCAGTAAAGGGAAAAGTGGGCTCTGTCTGTGCAGTGGTAGCTGACGTGATTTTTTCCATAAACACAGTTCTACCCCACTGGGAGCGGATGGCTCACAGCGGGGTAGAAAATGTTGGCTTAATTGAACTCTTTGAAGCTCTTCAGCGGAGTGCTTAGCGCTCCAACTTCAGGGTCTTCTGGGAAGCCTCCCAGACCTCCTTGAACAGAGCCGGGTCATCAGCCAGGTGCGTGCCGTAGGACGGGACGAGCTCCTTCAGCTTCGGAGCCCACTTGCCCATGTGGCGGCCGAAGCAGCGCTCAATCAGGCTGATCATCACGGCCGGAGCGATGGAAGCACCCGGGGAGGCACCCATCAGGCCGGCAATGGTGCCGTCCCACGAGTTGATGACCGCGGTACCGAACTCGAGGGTACCGAAGACCGGGGCCTTCATCGGCTTAATGACCTGGACTCGCTGACCAGCGACAATCAGCTCCCAGTCCTCCGGGCGAGCGTTCGGGACGTACTCACGCAGGGACTCAATACGTGCGTCGAAATCCTTCAGAACCTCAGTAATCAGGTACTTGGTCAGCCCCATCTCCTGGACACCAACACCCATCATGGACGGCAGGTTGGCCGGACGCAGAGACTTAATCAGGTCCAGGTTGTTACCGTTCTTCAGGAACTTCATGTTCCAACCGGCGTACGGACCAAAGAGCAGGCCACGCTTGCCGTCGATAACACGGGTGTCCAGGTGCGGAACCGACATCGGCGGCGTGCCGACGGAAGCCTTACCGTAAACCTTGGCGTCATGCTGAGCAATAACTTCCTCGTTGGTGCAGCGCAGCCACTGTCCGGAGACCGGGAAGCCACCGAAACCACGAATCTCGTTAATACGAGCCTTCTGCAGCAGCGGCAGCGCGTCACCGCCGGCACCGACGAAGACGAAGTTAGCAACCAAGGTGCGAACGTCCTTGGTGTGCAGGTTCTTCACGGTGACAATCCACTTGGAACCGTCGCGCTTCAGACCGGTGACCTCGTGGCCGTAGCGAATCTCAGTACCCATATCGGACAGTGCGGCCAGGTACTGCTTGGTCAGTGCACCGAAGTTAACGTCCGTACCATTCGGGTTACGAATAGCGGAGACCGGCTTGGAGAAGTCACGCCCCTCCGACATCAGCGGAAGGTATTCTGCGAAACGATCCGGATCCTCGATGAGCTCCTGACCGTGGAACAGCGGCTCCTTCTCAAGTGCCTCGTAGCGACGACGCATGAACGCCATCTGCTCCGGCCCCTGAGCGAAGGTGGTGTGATCAACCGGGTTGATGAACTCCTTCGGGTCAGTCAGGGTGCCGTTTTCAATCAGCGAGGTCCACAGCTGGCGGGAAACCTGGAACTGCTCATTAATGGTCTTAGCCTTGGTGACGTCGACCTTGCCGTTCTTCTCCGGCGTGTAGTTCAGCTCGCACAGAGCAGAGTGGCCCGTACCGGCGTTGTTCCACGGGGAGGAAGACTCCTTGGCGGGCTGATCGAGACGCTCGAACAGAACCTGTGACCAGGATGGCTCGAGCTCCTTGAGCAGCACACCCAGCGTCGCACTCATTACACCTGCACCGATGAGGACGACATCTACCTCGTCGCCACTGGAGGCAGGAAGCTTGTTATCAGCCATTTTGCTGTCAACATCCTTACTAACTTGATTAGTGATTCAAACTAGCGCTCGCTCACATGCGCGCACACACAACTAAAGACGCAAAAGAGAGCTACCGTCTCAGTCCATAATCTATTGTGTCACACATTCACACTACCCCCGGTAATCGGCGCTAGGCTTGACCCTGTGACTACCGATATTCCCGATTTCACTACCCCCGCCTTTAACCCCGATAACCTAGGCGAGGGCTACAGCCAACATGTCATCGAACTCGGCCAGGACCCCGACGGCGAGGGATCCGTACGCGCGGTTTTGGTTCGCTACTGCCCCGACTCGTCGGCAAGCGACTTCCAAACACGTCCGGCGGTTCTATGGATTCATGGGATGTCGGATTATTTCTTCCAGAGGCACGTGGCGGAACGGTACTATGCCGAAGGCTACGCCTTTTACGCCATTGACCTGCGCAAGTGCGGGCGCGCTCACCAACCGGGGCAGACTTGGCATGGCTGCAGCGATTTAACGAATTACTTCGAAGATCTCAACGGCGCACTCGCGGTGTTAGACCACGCCGGTCATACAACTGTCACTGTTAATGCGCACTCCACCGGCGGTCTCATTGCCGTTCTCTGGCTCGATTGGCTACGAAGCACAGGCGGCCATTGCCCGCAAGCGCCCAATATTTCCGTCACGGCTGCCGTCTTGAACTCACCGTGGCTGACTCTGCACGTTTCCCGCGCAAAGGCTCCCGTGTACTCGCTAGTAGCTCGCGTTATGTCGCGTATTCGCCCCAACAATCTTATTCCGGTGCAGTCTGCGGGCGGCTATGGCAAATCCATTAGCGCCGATCACCAGGGACGCTGGGAGTACAACCGTACTTTCAAGCCGCTGGCTGGCCATGACAAGAACTGGCGTTGGCTGAATGCCATCATCGTCGGCCAACAACGTGTCAGCCGCGGTATCGACACCGGCGTGCCGACGCTCGTCCTCCACTCGGACAACTACCTTCTCGGTTCCGACTACACTCCGGAGCTCAGTCGCGTTGACTCTGTTCTCAACACTGAACAAATTGCCGATGCCACTGCCCACCTGAGCCCGCAGGCTCGCAACGTCGCGATTCCGGGTGCCCTCCACGACGTGTATCTCTCGGAACCCGAAGCACTAGATCGCGCTTTTAATGAGACCTTCCAGTTCCTTACCACGGTCAATCCGGGAGGCAGCTGAAAATAGGAGCTCGGAATAAATCAGCATTCAGTACGGTTGAACCAAACTAGTTTGACCAGAATGCTAGGAGTGCTTGTGACCACTGAGAATTCGCCTGAGACTACCCCACGCCACTACGACGTCATCATTATCGGAACAGGGTCCGGCAATTCCATTCCAGCCCCGGACTACGACAATGTCCGTATCGCTCTGGTGGAGGAAGGACGTTTCGGCGGTACTTGCCTCAACGTTGGGTGTATTCCCACCAAGATGTTCGTTCTGGCCGCTGATGCCGCCCGCAACATCCGCGAGGCCAGCCGCCTGGGCGTGCACGGCACCTTCAACTCCGTTGATCTCAAGCAAATCCAGGATCGCGTTTTCGCCCAGCGAGTCGACCAGATTGCCGACGGCGGCGAGGCATACCGCCGCGGGGACGAGACTCCCAATATCGATGTCTACGACCGCCACGCAACGTTCGTCGGCCCGCGCACTATTCGCACTGGCATCGGCGAGGAAACCGTCGACATCACAGCCGACAACATCATCATCGCTGCAGGCTCCCGCCCGCATGTCCCGGGCCTTATCGCACAGTCCGGGGTGGATTACTACACCAACGAGAACATCATGCGCGTCGACAAGCTTCCGCGCGAAATGATTGTCGTCGGCGGCGGCTACATCGCTAGCGAGTTCGCGCACGTCTTCGCCTCCTTCGGTACGAAGGTGCACATGCTGGTGCGCTCCGATGTCATGCTGCGTGGCTCAGATGCCGCTATCTCCGAGCGTTTCCACGAGGTTGCCGCCCGCGACATTGACATCCGTATGAACACCTCCATCACTGAACTCTCCCAGGAGGGTCAGATCGTCACGGCCACGCTTGACGACGGCACGGAGCTCGCAGCCGATGCCCTGCTGGTGGCAACCGGACGCATCCCCAACGGTGACCGTATGGATCTTGCAGCCGGTGGTGTGGAGATGCACGACGATGGTCGCATCAAGGTTGACCAGTACGGTCGCACCTCAGCCGAAGGTGTGTGGGCGCTGGGCGATGTCTCTAGCCCGTACCAGCTGAAGCATATTGCCAACCATGAGGCCAAGGTGGTCTTCCACAACGTGCTGAACCCATCCGACCTGCGTGAATTTGACCACCGCTACATTCCGTCGGCAGTCTTCTCACATCCGCAGATTGGTCAGGTCGGTATGACCGAGGACGAAGCTCGCGCCTGGGCTGCGGAAAATGGCACGGACATTACCGTGAAGGTACAGAATTACGGCGACGTTGCCTACGGCTGGGCACTGGAGAATCGCGACGGCTTTGCCAAACTGATTGCGGACCGCGCCACCGGCCGCCTGCTGGGTGCGCACTTCATCGGCGAGCAGGCTGCCACTCTAGTGCAGCAGTGCATCCAGATGATGAGCTTCGAGATGGATGTGCGCGAAGTTGTCACAGGCCAGCACTGGATTCACCCAGCGCTGCCCGAGCTGATTGAAAACGCGATTCTGGGCCTGGAGTTCGATAATTAGCCCAGCTGCTCAATACCTGTGGCCTGGGCCAATGCCGGCCCAGCCAGGTACTCCTCGACTGCATCGGCCAACATGTCGACCTGCCGCAGCCGTTCTGCGGCAAACGAAGTAGTAGAGCTGACCTCGAAGCCGTCCCGACCGACGGCAACTGCCACTTCCATCAGCAACTCGCGGCGCGCCTGATCATTTTCCAGGTAGCCGTGGCGGTGCGTGCCCATCACCATGCCACGCCGCGCCCCTTCTTCAGGCTCAGTGATAAAAGGATGTTCACTGCTTCGCACAACCTGTCCATTGTGCACTTCGTAGGAGCCATCCGGGTGACTCACCAGTGTCTTCGTCCCCGCGAATTCAATGTCGGTGTCGAACACGCCAAGCCCGTTCACGGTCCCGGCTGCCGACTCCACCGAGTCAGTGATGGTAGTGCAGAGCATTTGGAACCCGCCGCAGATGCCAATCAGCGGTAGCCCCCGGGCGGCTCGGTTCTCTAGCACGTCGTCAAGCCCACGCTCGCGCAACCACTTGAGATCAGCGACCGTCGACTTCGTCCCGGGCAACACGACCAGGTCGGCGCGAGCAACGACCGACGGATCGACCGTCCACTGCACGTGTACCCCTGGTTCACAGGCAAGCGCCTCGATATCGGTGGCGTTGGACACGCGCGGCAAGCGAATGGCGGCCACGGACAACGTTTCCGTGCCCAGCGGTGCGTTCGCCGGCCCTACCGACGCACCAGCGACTGTGCCGAGCGAATCCTCCGCATCGATCCACAGCCCCGGAATAAACGGCACCACGCCGAGTACGGGCACACCGGTGTACTCACGCACTACGTCCAATCCCGGTGTCAACAGCGAAACATCGCCCCGGAACTTGTTGACAATAAAACCGGTAATCCGCGCGCGATCTTCGGCGCTCAGAATTGCATGCGTGCCGACGAAATGTGCAAGCACCCCACCGCGGTCGATGTCACCGGCGACCACAACCGGCAAATCAGCGAGCTCTGCCAACCCCATGTTGGCGATGTCTGACTCTCGCAGATTGACCTCGGCAGGACTGCCAGCACCTTCACACAGGACGACATCGAACTGCCCCCGCAGCTCTTCCAAAGCCTCCGCAACTACTCCGCGCAGCGCTTTTCTCCGCGACCGGTACGTCAGGGCGCTCACATGCCCATCGGCCTTGCCCTTCACCACCACCTGACTGGTGTGGTCCGAGCCCGGCTTGAGAAGCACCGGGTTAAAGGAGACATCCGGCTCCAGCCCACAGGCCAACGCCTGCAGAGCCTGCGCGCGCCCAATCTCGCCGCCGTCGAGCGTGACAGCGCAATTATTGGACATGTTTTGCGCCTTGAAGGGCGCGACGCGCACTCCGCGTCGCGCGAGCAACCGACACATGCCGGCAACCAGAACCGACTTACCGGCATCTGAGGTGCAGCCGGCAATCAGAGCTGCAGGAGCCTGCACTGCTTAGGCCTCGGGCTTCCAACCAGTCTGGAACTGGCCTGGCACGTTCTGCTCATCCGGCAGAGTGAGGATTTCGTAGCCGTCGGAGGTCACCAGCACCGTGTGCTCGAACTGGGCGGTGAACTTGAAGTCATCATTCTGCACAGTCCAGCCGTTATCCCAGATGTGGTACGGCAGCTCACCGAGGTTGATCATCGGCTCGACAGTCAGGGTCATGCCCGGCTCGAAAATGGTGTCCTGGCTCGGCTCATCGTAGTGCAACACAATCAAACCATTATGGAACGTGGTCCCGACACCGTGACCGGTGAAGTCCCGAACAGTGTTGTATCCAAAACGCTTAGCGTAGGACTCAATCACGCGGCCGATGACATTAATCTCACGGCCCGGCTTGATAACCTTAATGCCGCGCATGGTGGCATTGTAAGTGCGCTCCACCAGCTGGCTGTGCTCCTCCGAGACATTGCCCGCGAGGAAAGTCGCGTTGGTGTCGCCGTGGACGCCGTTCTTGTATCCGGTGACGTCGACATTGACGATATCGCCGTCTTCAATAACCTGAGTATCCGGAATACCGTGGCAGACAATCTCATTGAGAGACACGCAGCACGACTTCTCAAAACCGCGGTACCCCAACGTGGACGGGTAGGTGTCGTGATCCAACAGGTACTCGTGCACCACCCGGTCAATCTCATCCGTGGTCACGCCCGGAGCTACGGCCTTGCCGGCCTCCACCAACGCGTTGGCAGCAATGCGAGAGACCTCTCGCATATTTTCAATATCTTCCGGAGTCTGTACCAGCGGCTCGCCGACGCCTTCCTGAACCTCGTCCTTCCAGGCGTACTCCGGCCGTTCAATATGTGCCGGAACGGTGCGAATTGGAGTGGACTTTTGCTGAGTAAGTGGAGAACGCTGAATCATGGAACATACTCTACCCCTACCCCCGAATTAGCCTTTCGGCCTGTGCCGGTTTCAAAGCCAGAAATGCTCTAGCCCTCGTCCCCCGAACCTTCATCGATATTGGCAAAGAAGGCATCGGTAATCGCCACGGCATGCTCCGAACCACCACCGCCAACGATAAGCGTGGCAAAGGCCAAATCATCGCGGTAGCCAGTAAACCAAGCGTGGGAGCCGCCAGCGTACTCGGCCTCACCGGTCTTTGCATAAACTTCACCTCGACCGGCAATGGCCGAACCAGTACCAGAGGTCACCACCGCCCGCATGAGTGTGCGAACCTCATTCAAAACCTCAGGCGGCAGTGGCTTTGATACCTGCGACTGCCAGGTTCCCGCGCTTGGCACGAGTGACGGTGTCGGAGTGCGTCCGGCCGCCACCGTCGCGGAAACCAGGGCCATGCCAAACGGGCTGGCCAAGTCATTGCCCTGCCCATAGCCCGCATCGATACGCTCGACTTCATCACTGCCATCAGACACGCTGCCGGTAATAGTGTCGAGGCCCGCGATGTGATAGTTGATGCCGATGCCGAAGTTCTTGGACTCCTCCTTGAACTGCCCTGGCTCCAACTTGTGAGAGATGTTGCCAAACGTGGTGTTACAAGACCGCGCGAACGCATCGCTCAGCGAGGTATTCCCGACACCACTTCCGTTGTAGTTGGTGACAATACGCGGCCCAATCTCCATCGAACCTGGGCACGGCACAGTCGATCCCGCATTTAGCCCCTCGTGCTGCACACCTGCGGCGGCAGTGACAATCTTGTACGTCGATCCCGGCGGGAACTGTCCCATCAGCGCAAGGTCGCCGTCCTTATCTGCTTCCGCTGTCTGTGCTACCGCCAGAATCTTGCCCGTAGACGGCTGCACAGCCACCAGCATTGCCTTAGCATCTTGCCGCGTATCGACGGCCTTTTGCGCTGCGTCCTGCACCTTTTTACTAATTGATGCCTGCACCGCCGGCGCTACATCCGGAGACACCTCATAGAGGGTTCCGACGACGGCTCCGCCCTCGTTGGCCGCCACGATATTCCAGCCATCGGCACCGTGATCACCGGTGTCCACTAGTCTTTCCACGCGGCTCATCAAATCGGGCGCGAACCCCGGGTCGGGTCGCACCATAGCGGCTTCATCGTTAACCGAAATTCCATCAATGTCAGCGAGATCATCTTTGACACGCTGTGGCGTGGATGCCGGCAACACGATCAGCGAAAAATTACCCTTTCCGCCGCTCGCCTGCTCCCCCACAGCGCGTGCGTCAAGCTTCGGACCGTCTTCCGGCATTTCATTATTGATGACCGTCGCCGCCCGGTTAATCGACGACTGCACATTCTCCGCCCCATCACGATGGAGAATTACCCGGTGCACAGTCCCTGGCTCGAGCAAGGCCGCACCGTCCGAGCCAACCACAGACGGACGTGGAGCTGCGATAGTGCGCAATTCTGGGTGTTGGTTACGCCCCAGCTGTGGATGCAGGGATGCTGGCGACCAGCGCAATGCCCAATCTCGTTGCCCAGTCTCAGTCTTGGTCAGTGTGAAAGTGGTGTCATATCCCCAGCGTCGCTGATGCGGTAGCTGCCAATTCATGGCGACTTCCGCCGAGGACTGGTTCGAGCTGGAATCGATACCCGCAATCTCATACTCAAGCCCCTCCGGCTGGAGTCCGGCAGTGGCCGCCTTCAGATCTCCTTCAGCGGAGTCCGGGTGATCAGTCAGTGCCGCCGCCTTAGCAACGTCCCCTCCCGCCAGCGCCCCCAGGAATTCCTCTAGCACCTCGCGCCCGGTGTCAGGCCGCGGCGTACACGCGGCGGATGACAACACCAGACCCGTGATTGCCACAGCCGAGATACTGCGAAGCAGGGGCTTGCGGCGCGAAGTTTGTTCCATGTGGGCTGACGTTAGCACCGCTTTGCTTTACGACGACGCTGGCACGCCGCAACCTGCTATCAGCGGTTCAGCACAATTGGATTGACCACGTCAGCGGCCATGACCAGAACGCCGAAGACCAGCAAAACCGCGGTAAAGGCCATAGTAATTGGCATGAGTTTGGTGTAATCGGCAGGCCCAAGCGCTGGCTTACCGAATGCCTTGCGAATCACGTCTCGAATGCGTTCATAAATAACAACGGCGATGTGGCCACCGTCGAGTGGCGGCAACGGCACGAGGTTGAACACGGCCAGGAAGTAATTGAGGTTGGCCAGCAATAGGAAGAATGACGGCCACTGGTTCATCTCCACCAATTCACCGCCGGCACGCGAAGCGCCGACGACGCTCATTGGGCTGGCCGGGTCACGCTGAGCACCGAAGATGGACGCAACCACACCGGGAACCTTCTCCGGGATGGAGAGCAGCCCATTCCAAACCGCCCCAAAAAGACTGCCTGTGAAGCTGGCCGCACCGCCGATGGCGGTCACTGCGTTGTACTCGTGGAGGATAGTCTCTGGTCGCTGGAAGGCGATACCAATCGCAGGCTGGTCGATGTCCTGGCCGTCGTTAGTCTTGCGTTTGACGACTTCCGGGGTGACCGTGACCGTCTGGGCGCTGCCATTGCGGTCGATGGTCATTTTGATGTCGCCACCTGCAGAGCTGCCAATAAGCGACACAGCCTCGGGGTAGGACGTAATCTTGGTGCCATTAATCTTCTCAATCACATCTCCGGCACGTAGCCCTGCGCGCTCTGCAGGACCGGAACCAGTGCAGGGCTCCAGAGTGCCGTCGGCCCGCTGTGCCGGCGAGACGCACTGTACCGCCTGAATACGCGGGGCCATTTCCTTACCCATGTTGGGCAAACCCCACGTCACTGCGATGAAGTAAAGAATGATGAATCCAACGATGAGGTTCATCGCCACCCCACCGAGCATCACGATAATGCGCTGCCACCACGGCTTCTTGTACATGGCGTAGGGCTCTTCGGCAGGATCGATTGGATCCATAGCGGTCATACCTGCGATGTCGCAGAATCCGCCAAACGGAACTGCCTTTACTCCATACTCGGTGTCATGCCCTCCTGCCGCAGCGTGATGCCGCTTGAAGGAAAACAGCGTTGGGCCGAAGCCAATGAAGTACCGACGCACTTGCATTCCACACAGTCGAGCTGCGGTGAGATGGCCCCATTCGTGAAGGGCGATTGTCACCGCGATGCCGATTGCGAAGAGTAAAACTCCAAGAAGAAATGTCACGAGTGCTCACCCTACCCCCACTTTGGGCAAACCAGAACACCGGCGGAGAGTTTCCGGCCGGGCGAAGTCCCAATTTCAGCAAGTTCTAAGGTATCCTTACACCCGATACTCAAGATTGTCTGAAAATGCGCTCAGTCGCTTTCAGCAAAATCGCAGATAGACTGAAGTGCATATAGAGTGCAATTCGCCGAAAGTGTTAACAGGAGGACTTTCAAGTGAGCAACCACGAGCCAAAGGAAGAGATTTACCGCGGCGTCAGCACCCTCGACGAGCCGTCGGCGAAGTGGGGCTGGCACGGCATTAGCAAGAGCGCTATGCAGAAGGCCGGCTGGATTTCCGTGATTTTCCTGCTGGGCATGACCATCGGTAACCACAAGGGCAACGTCGAGAATTGGTGGCTGGTCGCCATTGCTGCCCTTATTGCCATTGGGCTGCTGCTGCAGTTGTTCGCCCCGCAGGGTTCTCAGGTCCGCACCGTTACCGGTCACAACAAGCCGGAAGGCCACATTGAGCCGGAGTGGGCACGTGACCAGGTTAACGGTACTGGTGTCTACGCTAACCTGACCGACTCTCAGCTGCGCTCCTGGAACCGCCTGCCGGAAGGACAGAACCAGTAGAGTTAGCCACTTTTGCAGAAAGTCTGGCCTAACAGCTCTATAGCGACAGCTCTATAGCGCTACAGCGCACAAAAAGATCCGCACCGAATTCGGTGCGGATCTTTTGCTATTTGTCGGCTAAACCTCTTCGGCCGCCAGCTGACCACAAGCTGCCGCAATCTCGTTGCCACGGGTATCGCGGACCGTGCACGGTACCCCCTGGGCCTGTACGCGGCGGACGAACTCCTCCTGCTGCTTCTTCGGGGAGGCGTCCCACTTCGAACCCGGAGTTGGGTTGAGCGGGATTAGGTTGACGTGGACACGTGAGCCCAGAGCATTGTGGAGCTTCTTACCCAACAGGTCTGCACGCCAATCCTGGTCGTTAATATCGCGAATCAAAGCGTACTCAATAGATACGCGACGGCCTGTCCTGTCTGCGTAGTAGCGAGCTGCATCAAGTACCTCGGCCACTGTAAAGCGATTGTTGATCGGTACCAGCTCGTCGCGAAGCTCGTCATCCGGAGTATGCAGAGACACCGCGAGGGTGACTGACAGGTCCTCGTCGGCAAGCCGTCGGATATTCGGCGCGAAACCAACCGTAGAGACGGTGACATTGCGCATCGAGATGCCAAATCCCTGCGGCGACGGCCGCGTGATGCGATGGACGGCGGCGAGAACACGATTGTAGTTCGCGAGCGGCTCGCCCATGCCCATGAATACGATGTTGGTCAGACGACCGCCCTCAGCTGCCATAGTGGCAGCGGCCTCACGCACCTGGTCGACAATCTCCGCAGTGGAGAGATTACGCTGCAGACCGCCTTGCCCCGTCGCGCAGAATGGGCATGCCATACCGCAACCGGCCTGTGAGGAAATACAGAGGGTCGCACGCCCCGGGTACTTCATCAGCACGGATTCCAGCAGCGTACCGTCACCTGCACGCCACAGAGTCTTACGAGTCTCGCCGTCATCACAGGTGATGTGGCGAACGGGAGTCAACAGAGGTGGGAAGAGACTGTCCTTGACCTTTTGACGATCTGCTTCTGGCAGGTCAGTCATCGTCATAGGGTCAGCCTCAAGCCGACCGTAATAGTGCCGGGCAATCTGATCGGCACGGAAGGCCGGCAGGCCCAGTTCCTTAACCGCAGCCTTCCGTTCCTCAACATCGAGGTCCGCAAAATGGGTCGCGGGCATGCCGCGACGTGGAGCTTTAAGAACGATTGGAAGTGAAGATGCCATGATGGCACCCATTTTCGCATGTAATGACGGTTTTAGCCTAATGAGTGACTCGGCAGCCGCAACTAAGTGAACCTTTATAAGTGGTACATACCTGCCAAAACGTGTTGAATGATAGGTATGACTAACGCTAATCAGCCGAATAACGACAGTCCGCTTTTCGACGATGTTCCGTCGTACTCCCCAAATGATTCCGTGGCTCCTGCACCTGAGCAGGACAACCTTCCAGAGCCAGTCGTTGACGCGCCGACAGAGAAGGACTCCGCACCGGAGCCAGCGCCCGCCCCTGGCCAGCGTAAGGTGAAAAAGACCACTGCGGGCTCTATGTGGATTGGCCTGGTCATCAGTGCAGTTTTGCTGATCGTACTGCTGGTGTTCATTCTGCAGAATCAGCAGGAGACCGCACTAAACCTGTTCGGCTGGACCTGGAACTTCCCAGTCGGCGTCGGAATGCTGTTCGCTGCCATCCTCGGCGCCCTCATCACCGCACTCATCGGTGGCTGGCGAATGTTTGATCTGCGCCGCCAGATTCGTAAGGGCGGCAACTAAAGGCCGATTGAACCAGCCGAATTAAACTAGGCTGAATAGCTGCAATATCAGCCACGTCATCGCGGCTGATGGCAGCATGCCATCCAGGCGGTCCATCAGACCGCCGTGGCCCGGCAAAATCGAGGACATATCTTTAATCCCCAGATCTCGTTTGAACTGGGACTCCATCAGGTCACCAAGCGTAGCCGAGATAACCAGGGCGATGCCCAGCACGATGCCCTGCCACCACGGCGCGTGCAACATAAAGATCGCACAGAGCGCTCCAGTAATGGTGGCGAGTACAAGAGAGCCGCCGAACCCTTCCCAGGATTTTCTAGGGCTTACCTTTGGGGCCATCGGATGCTTTCCGAACATTACACCAGCGGCATAGCCTCCGACGTCATTTGAAATAACCCCAATCATGAAGGTCACAATGACCAGACGCGGATCAACTCCCCAGGGATTGTCCATGCGTACCAGCTGCACTGCTAGCGCAGCAAAGAACGGAATCCACATCATCACGAAAACACCGACTGCGACATCCCGCAGCCAGTTCCGTGGTGCTTCGGCCATCCCGTGTAAGAACAGACGGACGACCAGCAAGAGCATCAGAGTCGCGGCCAGGCCCATGACCAAACCGTCAATCCCCCAGTAGGCGGACAACCACACCATCAGCTGTCCGCCGAGAATCAATACCGGGCGAGGGACCTGCCAATCGGACTCACGGAGCCGCTCGCAGACCTCCCAGGTTGCGAGACCAACCGCCGCGGCGACCAGAACGGTCCAGGCGAGCGCCCCCAGTAGCAAGCCGATGATGACGACTGCACCAAGCGCTACGCCCACCGTGATTGCAACCGGCAGGTTCCGACCTGCTGAGTTGCGTGGCTTAATGAGCCGTAGTTCGTCTAGAACACGTTCCTTATTGGACGCTGGCTTCGACGTTGGCATTGGCGCCTCAAATCCCCTCTCCCGGTTGAATATGAAGGCCTAAACCTCCATCAATTCCGCTTCCTTGCGTTCAACCAAGGAGTCCACCTGCTCGACGTAGTTCTTGGTGACCTGGTCCAGCTCCTTTTCGCCTGCCTGCACCTCGTCCTCGCCAGCATCGCCGTCCTTCTGAATCTTCTTCAGAGTTTCCATGCCCTTACGACGGACATTGCGAATCGCGATCTTGGCGTCTTCGCCCTTCGAACGTGCGACCTTAACCATCTCACGACGACGCTCCTCGGTCAGCTGCGGGATAGTTACGCGCAGGACCTGGCCATCATTAGTCGGGTTCACACCCAGGTCGGAGTTGCGAATCGCGTTTTCGATGTCGCCCATGACGCTCAGCTCATACGGCTTAATCAGCAGCATGCGCGGCTCTGGAACCGAAATGGTAGCCATCTGGGTAATCGGAGTCGGAACACCGTAGTACTCCGCAATAACGCCGTTGAACATCGCCGGGTTCGCACGGCCAGTGCGAATGTGGGTCAGCTCCTCGCGGCAGTGTTCTACGGAGCTACCGTACTTTTCTTCACAGTCAAGCAGGACTTCATCAATCATTGTGTTTTTAACCTCGGGTTTCTACGCGGGTTCTAGATAGTTCTAGAGCGCTCTGTGGAAAGAACGTATTACGAACAAATTTATCAGCTGTGGACGAGAGTACCGATTTGCTCACCGGCTACCGCGCGCGCAATGTTTCCGTCGGTAAGCAGATTAAACACGAGAATCGGCATGTTGTTGTCCATGCACAGGGAGAAAGCGGTGGCATCCGCAACGCGCAGGTCGCGTTCCAGAACCTCACGGTGGGTGATGTCGTCGAACAGCTCTGCGTCCGGCACCTCACGTGGGTCGGCCGTGTAGACACCGTCAACGGCCTTGGCCATCAGCAGTACCTCGCAGCCGATCTCCAGGGCGCGCTGGGCGGCGGTGGTGTCGGTGGAGAAGTACGGCATACCCATACCTGCACCAAAGATGACCACGCGGCCCTTCTCCAGGTGGCGCTTAGCACGCAACGGCAGGTACGGCTCCGAGACCTGTGCCATGTTGATTGCAGTTTGAACGCGGCAGTCCACGCCCTCCTGCTCGAGGAAGTCCTGCAGAGCCAGGCAGTTCATGACCGTGCCCAGCATGCCCATGTAGTCAGAGCGTGCGCGGTCCATGCCGCGCTGCTGAAGCTGTGCGCCACGGAAGAAGTTACCTCCGCCAATGACGACACAGACCTCGACGCCCTTTCGGGAAACTTCCGCAATCTGTCGGGCAACGTTTTGCACCACGTCCGGGTCAACGCCAACCTTGCCGCCACCGAACATCTCACCACCGAGCTTGAGCATCACACGTTTGAAGCCATTGCGCTCGACAGATTCTGCCATGACCATGCACCTTTCTCACACCGTTTAAAAAGTCGCAGACGAGTCTACCCGGTCACGACAGCAAGGCACACTTGACGCTCCGCATTGTCTGCAACATGGCAGCAAAATGCCCCACCCGAAGCAATCGGATGGGGCATTCACACTAGCTAGCAGCTAGAGGTTAGAGCACAAATTACAGCGAATTAGTGCTGACCAACCTCGAAGCGGACGAAACCGGTCAGGGTAACGCCAGCCTCTTCCATGAGCTGCTTAACGGTCTTCTTGCTGTCAGCGACGGACGGCTGCTCCAGCAGAACAACGTCCTTGTAGAAGCCGTTCAGACGGCCCTCGACGATCTTGGCGATAGCCTGCTCCGGCTTGCCCTCTTCGCGAGTAATCTTCTCGTAGACAGCGCGCTCTGCCTCGACGCGGTCAGCCGGGACATCCTCGCGGGACAGGTACTGAGCCTTCAGAGCGGCAACCTGCATAGCTGCTGCGTGAGCAGTCTCTGCAGCGCCCTCTCCCTCACCGGTGTAAGCAACCAGAACACCGACAGCTGCCGGCAGGTCTGCTGCACGGCGGTGCAGGTAGACAGCGATGTTGTCGCCCTCGAGAGTAGCAGCGCGACGCAGCTCCAGCTTCTCACCGATCTTTGCGGAGAGCTCCTGGGTAGCCTCAGCTGCGGTCTGACCGTCGAGGTCAGCTGCTGCGAGCTCTTCCGGGGAGTTTGCCTTGACTGCTGCGGCAGCGTCGGCGACCTTGTTGGCGAAGTCGATGAACTCCTGGTTCTTGGCAACGAAGTCAGTCTCGGAGTTGACCTCGACCATGGTGTTACCAGAAACAGCAATCAGGCCCTCGGCAGCGGTGCGCTCTGCACGCTTGCCGACGTCCTTTGCGCCCTTAATGCGCAGGATCTCGACAGCCTTGTCGAAATCGCCGTCGGTCTCGACGAGTGCGTCCTTACAAGCCTTCATGCCGGAGCCGGTCAGCTCACGGAGCTTCTTGACGTCAGCAGCAGTGAAATTCGCCATGCTGGGCGTTCCTCCTTGTGGTGGTTAGAACTTGTGGTGGTTAGAAAGTTCAGCTTTACTCAGCGGATGCCGTCTCAGTTGCAGCGGAGCCCTCGGCGTCCATCTCTGCAGCCTGGTCGGTGTTCTCAGCGGCGGACTCGATCGGAGCGTCGCCTGCTGCTTCGCGAGCAGCGTTGGCCTCGCGCTCAGCGCGAGCCTTGCGGCCCTCTTCAACAGCGGTGGAGATGATGCGGGTCAGCACGGAAGCAGCGCGGATTGCGTCGTCGTTGCCCGGGATCGGGAAATCAACGTCATCCGGGTCGCAGTTGGTGTCCAGGATGGCAACAACCGGAATGCCCAGCTTCTTAGCCTCGGAGACAGCGATGTGCTCCTTGTTGGTGTCAACAATCCACAGTGCGGACGGAACCTTGGACATGTCGCGAATACCGCCCAGGGTGCGCTCCAGCTTGGTGCGCTCACGGGTCAGCATCAGGATTTCCTTCTTGCCGCGACCCTCGTAGCCGTTCTCAGCAGCGTCCATTGCCTGAAGCTCCTTCAGGCGAGCCAGGCGCTTGGAAACGGTGGCGAAGTTGGTCAGCATACCGCCGAGCCAGCGGTGGTTGACGTACGGCATGTCAACGCGCTCTGCCTCGTTCTGAACGGCTTCCTGAGCCTGCTTCTTGGTACCGACGAACAGGATGTTGCCACCGTGAGCGACAGTCTCCTTGACGAACTCGAAAGCCTCGTCGATGTAGGTCAGGGTCTGCTGCAGGTCGATGATGTAGATGCCATTGCGCTCGGTGAAGATGAAACGCTTCATCTTCGGGTTCCAACGACGGGTCTGGTGACCGAAGTGGACACCTGCATCGAGCAGTTCTCGCATGGATACAACAGCCATGTCATATTCAGGGAAGATCCTCACGTCCAGCCTGACTAGGGCTGCGGCTGCTTCCCTTCCTTTCTTATCCGATATAGGTGGTTACAGTTCACGCACAGGCTTTCCCTGTGCCCTAGCGCTCCCCCGCTGCCTCACACCCGACAGATATCCTGCCGAGCACCCGTGAACCAGCCGGAATGGGTCGCGCGCGTAGTCCTTTGTGCTAATGACCGCCCATTAAGGCAGACACCGCGAGCGTAATCTTATCTGATACATCACGCAGGTCGCAATACCTGACACACCCTGCTATCCACAGGGCAAAAAGTCATCCACAGCTAGAACCGTTTGCAATGCACTGCCGCTTGTCGACGAGTGCAGCGTCCGCCACACTATCGCGCATGACGACCAAGCAGAGTTTCAGGCGCTCGCTAATGCGCACATTAGCGCTATTCGTGCTCGCTGTCGCGCTAACAACACCCCCAAGCCCACCTACAGCTACCGGCGAACCAGTATCCACTATTGCGCATACCTTCCCTGTCCACGGCAAAGTTCTACGCGACTACGCCCCACCGGAAAAACGCTGGCAGCCTGGACACCGCGGAGTTGACCTGGACGCCTCCCCGGGCCAGCCAATCCGTGCCTCAGCGCCCGGTGTGGTGCATTTCGCCGGTTCGATTGCTGGAATGACTTCCGTGTCGATCATGCACGCCGATGGCATCCGCACAACCTATCAGCCCATAGATACCGCACTAGAAAAGGGAGACCGCGTGGCCGCAGGCCAGGTGATTGGCCATCTTGTGGTCAGCGCCAATCATCCCGAACCGGGCCTGCATTGGGGTGCGCTGCGCGGCAAGGACTATCTCAATCCGCTGGATTTGATACAGCGGAGGCCAATCGTACTCAAGCCCGTGCGCAGTTAAGCGCGCGGATGTGCCCGCTTATGTACTTCACGGAGGCGGTCCGCTGAGACGTGGGTATAAATCTGTGTGGTCGCCAGACTCGAATGGCCGAGAATCTCCTGCACCACACGCAAGTCAGCGCCACCTTCCACCATGGCCGTGGCCGCAGAGTGCCGAAGCGCATGCGGTGAAACATCAGCCCATTTATGAATAACTCGGCGCGCCTGCCGCGGATTCAACCTACCTCCACGCACACCGAGAAAAAGCGCATGTTCAGCCTGTGCGGAAGCATGAAGGTTTCCACGCACCTGGACCCAGCCTTTGAGCGCCGCCTCCGCTGGCGCCCCAAAGGGCACGATGCGCTGCTTGTTACCCTTACCCACTACCGAGATGATGTGGCGGGAGAAGTCCACATCAGAGACGTCGGCCTTGCACAGCTCCTCTACACGCATCCCAGTGGCATACAGCAGTTCCACAATGGCCAAGTCGCGTGCCGCTACTGCGCTGTCCTCAGAAGAGACTTTCTCGATTGCTGCCTCAACCTTCTCCGGCGAGAGCACTTCCGGGAGATGCTGATGCTTCTTCGGTGTTGACAGCCGCAGCGACGGATCAGCATCGAGAAGTTTCCGAGCTACAAGCCAACTACTGAACTGCCGAATAGACGTCGTTAAGCGAGCCAGCGATGACCGTGCAGCCCCCTCCGCATGCTTCGCGCCAAGGTACGCACGGATGACCGGGGTGGAGAGTTCACTGATGTGGTTCAGGCCGGCGAGCAGGGGGATGAGATCGGCTCGATAGGCGCGGACGGTTGCACCGGAGAGCCTGCGGGAATAAGTCAGCTCATCGAGAAAATCCATGAGTACGGCCTCAATATTGGCGGATAGCCCGAAATCCGGATCAGCCGTGTCGTCTTTATCGGTTGCGCGCTTCACGGTTCTGACCTTAGTAGATGCACGCCGCAAGGCCTCACCAGACAGCGGAAAAAGGCAGTGACTCCGACTTTCGCCAGAGCCACTGCCCTATTGCCTCACCCATGTCACAAGCCCGTTTCCGTAACAGTTACTTAGGCTTGCCTTGCCTATATTACTGAGTGTACAGAGAATTGCAATACCTAATTCAAGATTTTTTCGAGATTCTTTGCAGAAGGTTTTACTAATGCCTCACTAACGCCTCTGTTCCTGGCGCAACCACCCACCCTCCACTCGATTGGTCAGCCCCTGTCCCTGCAGCTCTAACAACAAATGTGTCGTAAGCGCTATGGCTAATCCCGCCTGTGCCGCGACTTTTCCCACTGGTGTTGGCTCCGCAGAATTCAGGGAGTCGTAGACAGCGAGCTCGTTTCGAGAAAGCTTCTGCACCGCCGACTTTTCCCACAACAATTCGAGCTGAGCATCCTCATTCACTGTGCCAACTGACCGATACAGCGACCGCACATTGTCGGCACTACACACCAGTACAGCCTCGCCACTGCGGATTAGGTCATGACAGCCAGAGGTAGTTTGCAGCGTCACCGGTCCCGGCACTGCTCCCAAGGGCTTGTTTAACCTCACTGCCCAGTTCGCTGTGTTGCGCGCCCCTGAACGCCAGCCCGCCTCGACGATTGTGGTTGCTCGTGATAGGGCCGCTACCAGCCGATTCCTAGTCAAGAACCGATGCCGCGCAGGTCGCACTCCCGGTGGATACTCCGTGACCAGCGCACCCCGCTCTGCAATCCGGTCGAAGAGTTCTGCATGCGCCCGCGGATAGTCAACCCCTATACCACCCGCTCCGACAACAACCGTAGTGCCGCCAGCGTCGAGCGCAGCACGATGCGCCGCGGCATCAATCCCCAACGCACCGCCACTGATGACACTAACTCCCGCATTCGCGAACTGCCCCGCGAATTGGGCCGCCACTTGTGTCCCGTAGCTGCTGGCCATCCGCGTTCCGACAATCGCCACCGCTTCACTGAGCATCTCCCGCAAGTCACGGCCACTAACCCACAGCGCCAGCGGTGGCGCATCGGCGCGGTCACGGACTTCGAGCGTCGTAAAGCAGGACAGCAGCTCCCCCGGCCACTCTGGGTGTCCCGGATAAATAAGGCGCCATCCCATCGCTGCCGCCAGCTCCAAATCCTGACCGCTTTGGTCAACCTGGGCCCGCGCCTGCGTCGTATTGAGTAGACCTTCCGGCAGCCCGGCGCGAGCCTTGATCCTTTCCGCTACCACTACCGGCCCAAACTCCGTCACGAGCCGCACAATCTGCGGATGCGTCGCCTCTACCACACGATTCAGATAAGCCCACGCGTGAATTTCGTCCATTTTCTCCCCCTTGATAATGGTTCGGTTGCATTAGCCGCTCGTTGTATTAGCCGCCCTCGCTGGCGTGCAGTTGGCAGGCACGTTGCACGTGCTCGAAGGTAAACGCGTCTATCCCCTGGAGATCTGCGAGCGTCCACGCCACTGCGATTACTCTGTCCACTCCCCGCTGGGTAATCTCTCCGTTCCTCAACTGAAAGTCCAACAACGCCATCGCCTCTTCGTCCAGGCCCGCGTGACGACGGAGAAGCGAGCGCGGCACACTCGCGTTGGTGACGGCTGCTTCGTCGGCAAGCCCCAGGGCCTGCCATCGGCGGCAGGCACGGTCACGTGCGGCCTGTACTCGATCACGAACGGCTGCGGAGGGCTCATTGCGTGCTTTGTTTTCAACGCCCAGCTTGGCTCCGGCAGGACTGAGCGTGACGTTGAGGTCCATGCGATCGCGTAGCGGGCCCGATAATGCGCGACCATGCTTGGCTCGCTCGCTACTAGAGCAGGTGCATTCGCTGGCATACGCCGCCCCGCACCGACAGGGATTAGTCGCCATGACTAGTTGTGTTCTCGCCGGAAAGGTCACTCGATGGTGCGTACGCAGGTGGACGACCACCCCGTTTTCCATCGGCATCCGCAACGCATCCAATACCGCCGGGCGCATGAGGGTGATTTCGTCCAAGAAGAGCACCCCATGGTGGGCAAGGCTAATCGCGCCGGGCTTGGGCACAGCACCGCCGCCGACTAACGCTGCCACAGTCGCGCTGTGATGCGGTGCCACAAACGGTGGATGCTGGACAAGAGTGTCCGTAGTATCGAGCGCTCCGGCCACCGAATGCAGCGCGGTGACCTCGAGCTGCTGCCACTTCTGCAATGGCGGCAGGATTGTGGGCAAGCGCTCAGCGAGCATGGACTTTCCAGTTCCCGGAGAACCCTGCATGAACAGATTGTGCCCACCTGCTGCCGCTACCTCGAGGGCGAAGCGGGCCTCAGGTTGGCCATCGACATCGGCTAGGTCTACTGAGAAGGCTTGTTCGCTGGGGACGTCGTTAAGCGCGGGCGTCAAACCTGATCCGGTGAGTACCCAGCCCCATAGCTGTGTGAGGTCGGCTGCGGTGCAGACTGCAATGCCGTCGACAAGCGCGGCCTCTGCGGCGTTAGCGGCGGGCACGACGACCCAACGGGCACCGGCCTCGCGGGCGGCAAGGACCTGCGGCAGCACTCCACGCACCGGGCGAATGGAACCGTCGAGCCCGAGTTCGCCAATGAGCACCGTGTGGCGGAGACGACCGCGAGCCTCCATGTCATCCCTGGTTGCGATTAGGATCGCGCAAACGATGGCGAGGTCAAAGCTAGTGCCGTGTTTGCGGATATGCGCCGGCGACAGACTTACCACGACTTTTGTTTTCGGCCAGGGCAGCTGCGAGTTAGCAACCGCCGTGCGCACGCGATGCTTGGCTTCCCCGACGGCGGCATCGCCGAGCCCACCGATATACATTCCCGGCAAGCCACGCCCAACGTCGGCTTCGACCTGCACAATAGTTCCCTCAATGCCGCTGAGGCTGACTGCGAGAGCTGTACCGACAGTCATCTAGCAGTCCCACATGGTCGCCGCGTCGCAGATTGCGGGAATGTACGTAACCGCTACGACTGGAGGACCGGACGAAGGACTGGACACTGTGACTTCTGCGCAGTCGATAACTACGGACTCCAACCAGTAGGTAGAGCTTTCTGACCGCCATTGCGCCGCTGCCTTGTACAAATGACGAAGCTTTGCTGCGGTGATGGCCTCTCTGCCGTCCCCAAACTGACTACTTCGCGAGCTGCGCCGTGTTTTTACTTCCACAAAATGCAACCTGCCGTCGACGTCTTCAGCAATAAGATCGAGCTCATAGCGTCCGACGCGCTCATTCCGAGCAATAATTTCCCACCCCTGATCCTCCAACATCTCAGCGACGAAATCCTCCCCAAACGCGCCGAGCTGTCTCGTTGTCAGTTCTTCAAAGTTCTGTGTCATAGCCCCGGTCCCCCTGGTTCCCCGTTGAATTGTGCCTAGGCTGTTTACTGCCTAGACTTTTGCCGCCTTGGCGGTTCGGAAACACTCTTGCACAGCGGGCATGACAAAGGCCTTCCGATAGATGCTCGGAAGGCCCTAACTGTGGATAATTTTTCGACTGTGGATAACTGTTAGCAGCTAGCTATACCATGAGATGAAAAGCTATAAGAGCTACGGCAGTCGCAGGTCAGGCTTATCCAGCTCCTCGATATTGACGTCCTTGAAAGTGATGACGCGCACGTAGCGGACAAATCGCGCCGGGCGGTGGACATCCCACACCCAGGCGTCCGACATCCGCAGCTCGAAGTAGACCTCGTTTTCGCTGTTGTGCGGGATTAGCTCCACAGCGTTGGCCAGGTAGAACCTGCGCTCCGTCTCAACAACATACGAAAACTGGCTAACGACATCGCGGAACTCCTTGTACAGGGATAGTTCAACGTCGGCCTCGTAGTTTTCTAGATCTTCTGCGCTCACGACCGCGACGGCTCCTTCGAGTGTTTACATGTTGCTCTTTTGTACATGTTGGCCTATTCGGGGTGCTCAAGATACTCCGCGTGCGCCAAGCGCACATTGCGGTATGACCACCGATGTTCGGGGGTTGCGCCATGGCGTGAAATCGCTTCCATATGCGATGCCGTGCCGTAGCCCTTATGCCCCGCCAGACCATAGTCCGGATACTTCTCCGATAGGTCAACCATAATGCGGTCGCGGGTGACTTTGGCTAAGACACTCGCAGCAGCGATGCATCGGCAGGCAGAATCGCCACCAATCACGGGCAAATAGGGTGCCGTGAAGCCGGACACCTTGAGTGCGTCGGTAAGCACATAGCCAGGGCGCTGCCCCAACCCGGCTACCGCGCGGCGCATTCCAGTGACATTCGCGTCCTGGATGCCGAATTGATCGATGTAAGACGCGGGGATCGTCGTCACGCAAAAAGAGGTGGCGAAGCGTTGGATGAGCGGAAAGAGCCGTTCGCGTGCGGCTGGCGTGAGTTTTTTAGAATCGGTGAGCTTATCCAGCTCTGCAATGGGGCGTTCAGGAAGGCAGCAGGCGGCGATAACTATCGGGCCTGCACAGGCGCCACGGCCAGCCTCGTCAACCCCAGCTACAGGCCCAAAGCCGCGCTTTGCCAGCGCGACCTCCATCGTGCGCGACTGCTTCAACCTCCGCAGTTTCGGCGCCGGCGGCGCGAGCAGACGGTGCTGACTAGTTGTGCTGGATTTAGTTGTGCTGGATTTAGTTGTGCTGGATGTCCGGATCATCGACGCCACCGATTCGGTTAAACGGCAGAATGATTGCCTGCACCTTGCCGACGACGTTATCCAGCGGCACAGTACCCTGCAGCTCGTCACCCATGTGATAGCGAGAGTCCGCGGAGTTGGTGCGGTTGTCACCCATGACCCACAGATGCCCCTCCGGCACTGTTACCGGCCCGAAGTAAGGACCACCACACTGCTCTGAGCCAAGATTATCCACCACCGGCTTGTCTGCCGGAGTTTTAATGAAATCCTGGTCTGTCATCTTGCCGTCGACCATGATGCCGGGATCTCCTGGCCTGCACTGCACAGTCTGCCCGCCCGTGGCAATCACACGCTTGACCAACGCATTTTCATCCGGGGCGACAAGGCCAATCCAGGACCCAACCGTCTGCAGCGAGTTCGCCACCGGGTTAGTAGAACGCTGTGACACGTAGTTACTATTCCAGGACTCCGGGCCATTAAAGACGACAACATCGCCGGGCTTGGGATCTGAGAACTGGTAGGAAACCTTATCCACCCAAATGCGGTCACCGGTGCACCCAACACATCCGTTGAGCGTCGGCTGCATCGACTCGGATGGGATCACGTAGACGCGGCCGATAAAGGACTGCACACCGGCACTTATGAGCAGGGCAATCACGATAATGATTGGAATCTCGATGTACCACGGAGTGTGTTTTTCAGGCTCCTCGTCAAGTTTCCGGAAGCCTTTCAAGCCTTCAGTACGGTCTTCTTTCTGGCCGTCAGTCTGTTCGCGCGAATCGTCGTCGGTCATGGGAAAAGACTATACGCGATAGAAAAATCCCCACCGAGCTCAACACTCGATGGGGATTATTTTGCGCCGAAAGACTAGCGGCGCTCCTTGATGCGTGCAGCCTTACCGCGCAGGTTGCGCAGGTAGTACAGCTTCGCACGGCGAACGTCGCCCTTGAAGACAACGCGAATCTCGTCGATGTTCGGGGAGTGCACCGGGAAGGTACGCTCAACAGCGATACCGAAGGATACCTTGCGGACGGTGAAGGTCTCGCGGACGCCACCGCCCTGGCGGCGGATAACGACGCCCTTGAAGACCTGAACACGCTCGGTCTTACCTTCAACAATCTTTACGTCGACCTCGACGGTGTCACCAGCGCGGAACTCCGGAATGTCGTCGCGCAGGTATGCTGCATCAACCTTGTCAAGAATGTTCATGGAAACTTATTCCTTTACTTTTTGCATAGACAGAGGACCCTGGCGGCGCTTTCCCACAGAGGGACGCTCGGCCGGTTCATGCCCGAAACAGGTAAAGCTGCCTATAAAGACAACCTGGAAATTATTACACACCCCCTGGTCAGAAACCAAACTCATTCGCTTTGGGCGGTTCTTCGGTGTCAGGCGTGTCGGTGTCAGGCGTGTCGGGAGTGTCGGTGTCTTCGCCCTTGCGCGCTTCCTCGACCAGCTTCTGCGATTGTTCAATCAGCTCTTGGCGGTACTGGTTATATTCTTCCAGTGCCTGCGTTATCCGCAATCCCCGCTTGTCAAAGGTGTAGCGCCCATGTCCGGCGAGCGGCCCATCTTCCAGGCTCACCGCCTTTTTGCCCGTGCTTGACGACGTCCACAGTTCCACTCCATCTCGATCACGTGCAACATTCCACAGACCAGCCGTTTTCATGTTGTGATGTCGGCGGCAGAGGCAGTGGAGGTTCGGCGTTTCCGTTGCTCCGCCCTCCTCTGGGCGCTCTTTGTCATACGGCTCAATATGGTCAATGTCGCAGAGCTCCGCAGGCACATCACAGCCTGGGAAACGACACGTGCCGTCCCGACCTTTAACGAAGGCCCTCTGACTTTCGGTTGGCGCGTAGCCCTCAGCGGATTCGTCGGCAAGCAAGCGGATATGCGTAACCTTGTCAATCCACGCCTGCGTTGCCAACTGCGAGATCCACCCCACGCCACCGAGCCAGGCAGTGCGAGGGCGTTCTTCTGTGGCGGGACAGTACAGGTTGAGAACAATCTTTGCTTCGGCGGTACCACGGATGAGATGCGTCAGAGCTTCGACGCGAGTACAGCCCGCCGAGGTGGAAATAGCTTGGAGAGTGGCTTTAAATTCGAGAGCGCGGGTCTTTTCCAGCTCCATAAAAACTTCCGCGAAGTTGTCGCCGTCTTCAAAACCGATGCTCTCTCCTACTATTTCGCGTTCTCCTGCGGGAAGCAGCGGATCGACATCACCCGGAAGGTTTTTGGGGCGAAGCTGAGGTTCAATTTCTTCGATAACCCGTTGCAGGAACTTATGCAGGCTGCGAACTCCCCGGAGCGCCTCGCCATGCTTACGGGGAATGACAAAGCGGGCAATTTCTTCTTCAACAGCTGCACGCACCTCTGGATCATGGAGCGGCGCTGTCGCGCGAGCAATGGTGATCAAATGCGCAAAGGGCAAATGAGCTCGAGCTTTAATAAAGGCACCCAGCCGGGGCATGCGCGCTAACTGAATGCCGACCTCTACATACTCGAGCGCTTTACCGCGGGAAATACCCAACTCGGGCGCGATTTCAGCAATGTATGCATCCACATCAACCTCAAGCGACTTCGGCGTGCAACCGCAAGCTATACCCAGTTCCAAGCGGTTGCGTTGGATACCCGCCACCGCCAACTGGTTCGTGGATGACTCGTGGAAAAACTGCGGCGCTTCAGGCAGCAGAGCCGCTTGGTAAACATCGGACGGTTGTTTGGCCGGACTACCTTTTTCAGACATTGTTCCCCCAAAGCCCCAACCCCACTCGGCGTCGGCGACCAGTGAATATCACTAGCCCAACGCCAAGAAGAGAAGCTCAAGTACTTTTGTTCTTGATACCACCATTTTAGCACTCTCGTTCGATTACACAACCCCTTTGGTGAAACTTTTTCGCTTGTTTTTTCGAGTGAGATATTGAATGTCGCGAGGTGCATATTCTTGCGACAGGCCGCGCACGCTAAGACGGCGCGCTAGAACGTCACGCTGATACACACGCCAATAACAACCGCCGCTGACCGCCGCCGACGGTTGCTACAAAGCACCCGCCCCCAACTGCTAGATTGTCTCCATGCAGCAGATTCCACGCTTTGACTCCTGGATTGTTCGAGGAACAATCATCGCCCCGTGCGTTCTGGCCATTGCACAGCTTCTGTGGGTAATTGCCATTTCCGACCGACTACCGGAGCAATTAGCAACGCATTGGAGCGGTAACGACACTCCCAACGGTTTCATGCCGCCAGTTCAAAGCACATTGATTATGGCGATCATCGTCATAGCATGTGCGCAGATCGGTTGGCTCGGCGCCAAGACCAGTACGCCGCTTGTCGTACGCAAGCCAATTGCAATAACCAACCTCGCTCTCTGCGGCTTCTTAATCGGCGTTGAATTCGCGATTATCATCCCGCAAATCGGCACGACGGACCCTACGACCGCCCGAATCGGCTGGATCTATGCAATAGCCGGCGTCATCATCGGCCTAGTAGCGGCCCTGCTCGTGACGCGCCGCCTCAAGGACTACTCCTCGCTTACCGACGCCACGGTCACCGAGCCGACATCGCCACAGTTGCCCCATCGAGAAGGAGACCCGACTCCCATCGACGTCAGTGTGACCATCTCTAAGGGCGTCAAGATCGCCCTCGCAGTCTGGTGCGTGGTGTCTGTAGCGCTCGCAGTGTTCCTGCCAAGCCTCGGCATTGTTTTTCTGCTGTGCACGCCGCTATTCCTCATCGCATATGAAACCGGCATGACACTAGACACGGACCCGAAGACAGATTCCATTACCGTTTTTAACGGCTGTGGACCGCTGAAGATGAAACACCCCATTGAGCTTCGAACCATCAAATATGCGAAGCCCGCCACTTATAACTGGGCCGACGGTGGCGGTATTGGGCTTCGACTTGGCAATGATGGCCGCATCACCGTGGCGGCACGGTCAGGCGAGGCAGTCAAGATTGAGACCTCGGGGTCCGATTACACCATCGTCGTACCGGATGGAATGGCTGCGGCTGTCGCGGGTGAGATCAACAGCCGCATCGACGCTATGCGCCAATAGGCTATGCGCTAATAGGCTATGCGCTAACAGATCGAGCGCTAAAAGCCTGCCCTGCGCAGCGCGTCAGCCATGGAACCGCCGCCTCCACCGCGGTTGGCTCCACCGCGCTTCTTATTCTGGGAACCACGCTTTCGGCCGCCTCCACGACCATCACGACGACCGCCGTCACGCTTTGGCTTGGCATCCGAGGCGTCGTCGTCAAGCCTGAGCGATAGACCGATGCGGTTGCGTTCGACGTCAACGTCGAGAACCTTCACCTTGACCACCTCGCCCGAGCGGACGACCTCGTGCGGGTCGGAGACGAAACCGCGGGCCATGTTGGAGACGTGGACGAGGCCGTCCTGGTGGACTCCGACGTCAACGAAGGCGCCGAAGGCCGCGACGTTGGTGACGGTGCCCTCGAGAATCATGCCGGGCTGAAGATCGGAGACCTTCTCCACACCTTCCTTGAAGGTGGCGGTGACGAACTCGGGACGCGGATCGCGGCCGGGCTTGTCCAGCTCGGTCAAGATGTCCTGGACTGTGGGAAGTCCGATACCTGCGGACTCGTCGACGAAGTCCTGGGCACGAACCTTGGACAGGACGCGGGAATTGCCGATGAGCTCCTGAACGCTGACGCCAGCCGACGCAGCGATGGCGTCGACGACGCGGTAGGACTCCGGGTGCACGGCGGAAGAATCCAGCGGGTTAGTGGCACCGTGGATGCGTAGGAAACCGGCGCACTGCTCGAAGGCCTTGGGCCCAAGACGCGGAACCTTCAACAGTTCCTTGCGGGAGGTGAAAGCGCCGTTTTCGTCTCGGTAAGCGACGATGTTGTCCGCAACAGTCGAGGACACGCCAGCAACGCGACCGAGCAGCGGCGCGGAGGCGGTGTTGACCTCCACGCCGACAGCATTCACGGCGTCCTCCACCACGGCATCGAGAGAGTGCTCGAGCTTGGTCTGGGAAACGTCGTGCTGATACTGCCCGACGCCGATGGACTTCGGATCGATTTTCACGAGCTCGGCAAGCGGGTCCTGCAGGCGGCGGGCAATCGAAACGGCACCGCGGAGAGAGACATCCATGTCCGGGAACTCGGATGCTGCCAGGGACGATGCGGAGTACACGGAAGCACCGGCCTCAGAGACCACCACAGGAGTCGGCTTTTGGCCTCCGGCCTGAGCAATCAGATCGGCTATTTCGCGGGCCAGGGTTTCGGTCTCGCGGGAAGCGGTGCCATTGCCGATAGCCATGAGCTCCACGCGGTGCGTGGCACAAAGAGTGGCCAGCTGCTCCTTGGCGCCAGACCAGTCATTGCGCGGCTGGTGCGGGTAGACGATGGCAGTGTCGAGCACCTTGCCGGTGGAGTCGACAACGGCGCACTTCACACCATTGCGGTATCCCGGATCCAGGCCGAGAGTGGCACGCTGACCAGCAGGGGCAGCCAGCAGCAGGTCGCGCAGGTTACGGGCGAAGACATCCACGGCTTCAGCCTCGGCGCGCTCCTTCAGGCGAGTGCGGGCATCGAGGGCAGCGGACACCTCCAACTTGGTACGCCAGCCGAAACGAACGGCCTGGTCAATCCACTTGGAGGCACCGCCGTCGGGAAGCTCAAAGGCCTCACGAATCATGTGTTCGTAGGTCTCATCTTCACCCGCATCGATGTTGAGAGTCAGGATGCCCTCGGCCTCTCCACGCAGCACGGCCAGCACACGGTGGCTGGGCATGGTCTCGAGCGGTTCGTTGTGCTCGAAGTAGTCGCGGTACTTCGCGTCCGCAGTCTCCTTGCCCTCCACCACGGCAGCGGCGGCGGAACCGGAAGACCACACCTGCTCACGGACAGAGCCAACCAAATCAGCATCAGTAGCGAAGCGATCGACCAAAATCGCACGGGCACCGGTCAGAGCGTCCTTCGCATCCTTACCAGCTGCCTCGCCATATTTAGTGGCCAGAGCCTCGGGGTCCGCGGCGGGGTCGGCCAGTAGCTCCTCCACCAGCGGTTCGTACCCGGCCTCACGCGCAATATCGGCCTTGGTCTTGCGCTTCTTTTTGTACGGCAGGTAGAGATCTTCCAACCGTGCCTTGGTGTCGCAGGCGAGGATGGCGGCCTTGAGGTCGTCGTTAAGCTTTCCCTGCTCTTCGATGGCGGCGAGAATCGTCTGCTTGCGCTCTTCTAGTTCGCGCAGGTAGACGACGCGTTCCTCGATGAAACGCAGCTGTGTGTCATCGAGCCCGCCGGTTACTTCTTTGCGATAGCGGGCGATGAAAGGCACGGTGTTGCCTTCGTCGAGAAGCTTGATAGCGGCTGCGACGGCACTTTCGGCAACGTCCGCACCAGTGGCGGCGAGTTCTCGGGCAATTACTGATGAAATCACCCGGGCAACTTTACTATCGTGGAAGTACCAATTGGCGAACGCCCCACAGAAGGCTCGCAGTTAACACCGGAAAAGGAGCCCCATGAAGCAGAAACTCTGTGCCGAATACCTGCGCATTTCCGATGAGGAGGCAGCGCGGTTAGTTGAGGTCGCAGCACCTGCGGCGACCAGCGACGGCGGCACGGCGGGGCTCGTTAACGACGGCGCGGAGAAGATTATTCTGCAGCACTTCGTCGACGTTCCGGACGAAGATGCCCTGGACATCGACACGGACTGGGAGTCCCTGCTGCGCACCCTGACCGGCAATCCCATCGACGGCCAGGCGCTCGGCGACCCGCTGGCGGAGGCCATCCTCGGCGCCGACCGCGTCTGCCGCAAGCCGCTGTCTGCAGTCATCCGCGCCGATCGCGTCGGCGACGTGCACCAGACGCTGGCAAACATCGACTTAGACGCCCGCATCACAGACAATGGTTCGCTTATCGACGAGGCCACTGCGACACAGCGGTACCGCGAACTCGTGGCCTTCTACGAGGAGACTAAGGCAGCGCGTAGCGCCGTGCTCGTGGCCATCTCCTAAGAACTAGCAGCGCAACTGCTAAGCCGATAACTCCGGCGATGAGGCCGCCGATAACATCGGTGAGCCAGTGCGCCCCGACCCACACGCGCGACAGTGCCACAGCACCGATAAGCGCGATGATGGCCAGGTCGAGCAGCTTGCGAGCTGTGCGGCGCAATACGGGGATGGCCAGCTGCATCGCGGCCATGCCGCTGGAGGTAACCGCTGCCACATGTGCAGAAGGAAACGCCGCATCGTGCAGGTTGACCAGAGAGAACTCCTCGCCCGGTCGATCGCGGTCCAAAAACCACTTCATGGCATAAGTCACCGCAATCGACGAACCGAATGACGCCGGTAGTAGCAACGCCCACGCACGGAAGCGGAACCATAGAAGTGCCGCAGCAACTAGTGTGACCGGCGCGACGTAAATCGGCCGGATAATCTCGCTCAAAGTCAGCATCAAACTATCGACGCGGCCATCCTGTGCCCCGTGCAGGTCACTGACCCAGCCTGCAAACGACTGATCTACGCTCCCCGCTAGCTGCGTTTGAGTGAACCACGCCAGTGCCCCTAGGACAGCTAACCAACCAATGACGTGCCGGGGTCGCGCAATTCGAACACGTGCCACTAGCAGTTCTCCTCGGTTACTTCCCCAATGACCTCTTGAATTATTTCCTGGTCACGGACGCTGAGGTCGACGTCGGCAAGCAAATCCGGACGACGTTCGGCCGTACGAATGAGTGACTGATCGCGCCGCCAACGGTCCACCAGCGCGTGATTGCCGCTGATGAGAACGTCCGGCACTTCTAGTCCACGCCACTCGCGCGGCTTTGTGTAGGACGGCCCTTCGAGCAGACCGTCAGAGAAAGAGTCCTCCTCGTGGCTCTTGCGGTTGCCCAACACACCTGGGATTAACCGCACGACGGACTCCGCAATCACCAGCACCGCCACTTCCCCGCCGATCAGCACATAATCCCCAATAGAGACCTCACGCACGCGATAACGATTAGCGGCATCATCAATAACGCGCTGGTCAATGCCCTCGTAGCGCCCGCACGCGAACACAATGTGCTCCTCGTGTGAGAACTCCTGTGCCATTTGCTGCGTAAACGGCTCGCCCGCCGGGGTCGGGACAATCAGCAGGGGCTTCGCTGAATCTTCTTCGCTTAACGACGGCACTTCCACTGCAGCATAGGAAGATTCCTCGGCCAAACCCAGTTTCTGATCATGGCGGACATTGTCCAAATGCGGCACAGCGGATGTCAACGACTGCTCCACTTTCAGCGTCGCGACCTCGTCGAGAGCGGGACCCCAGACATCCGGCTTCATAACCATGCCGGGGCCACCGCCGTAGGGCGAGTCATCCACGGCTTGGTGTACACCTGGCGCCCAGTCGCGCAGGTTGTGCACTCCGACGCTCAAAATGCCCTGTTCGATTGCCTTGCCCAGCAGCGCATGGCGCAGTGGTTCGAGGTACTCCGGGAAGATTGTGACTACATCGAGACGTAAGCTCACAGCTCCAACAGTCCTTCCGGTGGCGTGATGGTGACGGTAGAATTCTCAAGGTCTACTTCCGGAACGATTTCCTCTACCAGAGGGATAAGAACCTTCCGGCCGCCACCGTCAAGCGTGACTTCAAGGAGACGGTGAGCGGGAGCACGAACAATAGAAGTGACCTCGCCGATATCGGTGCCGTTGTGGACAACGCGCAGGCCTTCGAGTTCAAAGTCGTAAAAGTCCTCGTCTTCGAAGACGGGCTCGGCATAAAACTTCATACCCCGATGACGCTCGGCCTCATTGCGACCCGGAATCTCTTCGAAGCGAACCAGCAAACGCCCCTGGTGCGGGCGTGCCGTTTTAACAGTCAGCTGTTCCTCACGGCCGGCCTGTACACCCAACAGCGTGGCCCCGACTGCGAAACGCCCTTCCGGGTCATCCGTTGTCGCATCGACGACGACTTCCCCGCGTACACCGTGGGGCTTAATTACTCGGCCAATAAGCACCATGTCAGCTACCGACACGCGCACACTCCCTCTCTTATAAAGGCTCTGTAAAACACCCGCGTAAAGCAAAAAAGGCGCCACCCAACACTTCGTCTTGAAGTATAAGGTAGCGCCCGGATTAGCTAAGCGGCGTACTCAGCGTCCTTATTACTCGGCGTCCTCGGAAGCCTCGGACTCAGCAGCCTCAGCCTCGGCAGCCTTTGCGGCCTCCTCAGCTTCCTTAGCAGCCTTAGCTGCTTCCTTGGCCTCGCGGCGCTTAGCGGTGATGGCCTCAGCGGACGGGCCGTTGTTGGCCTCTTCCAAAGCCTTGTTGAACAGTTCGAGTTTGGTCGGCTTCGGCTCAGCAACCTTCAGAGTGCCCTCAGCACCCTCGAGGCCCTTGAACTTCTGCCAGTCGCCGGTGACCTTCAGCAGAGCCAGAACCGGCTCAGTCGGCTGTGCGCCGACGCCCAGCCAGTACTGAACGCGCTCGGAGTCGATCTGGATAACCGACGGCTCTTCCTTCGGCTGGTAGATGCCCAGGTTCTCGATAACCGCACCGTTGCGACGGGTACGAGCATCAGCAACGACAACGCGGTACTGAGCGGTACGAATCTTACCCAGGCGCTGCAGCTTAATCTTGACTGCCATGAGGATTTCCTCTTTCTTCTATGTCACTGGACAATACTTATGCATCCGAGCTCACGAGTAATTACTACCGAAGTGCCTCGGACCGGTTTTGCCCTTGGGATATTTACACTGCGCGTGACCACCGGGCGGCCGTGGCCGGATCCGATGAATTCGCAGTCGTGCCTCAGCTGAGGGGTTCTCATTGAGACAGCTTGAGGTATGTTACCAGCAGTTTTTGGAAATTAACAAAACTGCGCACTCGAAACGCTGCACACCCACTAAAGCTGAACGTCGTTGACAGTGCGGTAACGTAACATTCTATGAAAACCACCGGCACCCAGTATAGGTATGACTTGGACGGACTACGGGGCATTTCAATTGCCCTCGTAGTCCTTTTCCACGTTTACGTCGGTCGCGTTTCCGGTGGTGTGGACGTATTCCTCTTGCTCTCCGGGTTTTTCTTCTTCGGCGCGCAGTACCGCAATGCCATCAATCCCCGGCAGTCCATCAATCCGTGGTGGAGCATCTGGCGCACGCTGCGTCGCCTAATCCCGACACTGGTGCTGGTCCTCTTCGCGACAACCCTGTTTGTCATTTACTTCATTCCATCGCTTCGCACCATTGACATTGCCCAGCAACTCCGCGCCAGCCTGCTCTACTACCAAAATTATGAACTGGCACTCCAGGGCTCGGACTACGCTGCCGCAGAGAGCGAAACTTCCCCACTGCAGCACCTGTGGTCAATGTCGGTGCAGGGTCAGTTTTACCTCGGCTCAATCTTGCTCATCTCCCTACTCGCCTGGATGACGCGCTCATCCCGGATTGTCGGGACTGTCACCTCACCAGTGGAGGCGAAGCGTACCGACGCTACTGGCGGTAGACTCCGCCGAATCCTCACCCCGTTACTGGCAGTTATCACTCTCGGCTCGCTTGCCTATGCCTTCTATATGCACTCCGAGAACCAGGGGTGGAACTACTACTCCACTGTCAGCCGCCTCTGGGAACTCTGCCTCGGCGCACTACTCGGACTGATTCTTGTCCGGGGCTCCATCCCCATGCCCAAACCTCTACGAGTGCTGTTAGCAGCCATCGGCCTCGCACTGGTGGTCTCCACCGGTTTCATCTTCGACGGTGCCGCACAGTTCCCAGGCCCTTGGACACTATGGCCCCTCGGAGGTGCTGCGCTGATTATTATCGCTGGCCCCGAGGCGGGTTGGATCTCCAAGTTCCTGGCCAGCCGCCCAATGCGCGAGATAGGCCAGAGCGCCTACGCGCTCTACCTGTGGCACTGGCCTCTTCTCATCCTGACCATAAACTACCTCAACCGCGATGCCCCGGGGCTGAAGCTCGGTACCGCGGTCATTATCGTTTCCTTCATTCTGGCCAAGCTCACCAATAAATATGTCGAGCTACCGCTGGCCCAATCGACTCGTCGACCGACCCGGACACAACCCGTCGTCGGCGATGCCATCCACGCAATCAAGCATCGTCGCCCGGCTCGTCGTCAAGCGGTAGTCGGCGCTGTTGTAATCATTGCGTTGGTTGGCATGACCAGCCTTGTCAACGTGCAGCAGCTGCGCGTCAATCGTGCCTCTGCCACCAGCCTAGATCCAATGGTCTATCCAGGTGCGCTCGCGCTTACCGACGGGTACGAGGTGCCGAAGGCAGCCACAAAGCCGAATACCGATTTCATCACTGACCTCTGGCCGGAACCCGCCCTCGATGGTTGCCTTGCGACAGGCGGCGAAGATGTCGGATACTTCCCGCCGAATCGCCGTTGGCGCGATGAGACCCAGCCGTGTGTTTACGGTGACCCGGATGCTAGTGAATCGATTGTCATAATCGGGGGCTCGCACATGGAACACTGGTTCGCCCCAATCGATGCCTACGGCAAGAAGCACGGTTACCGAGTGGTCGTTCTCCTTCGACAGGGCTGTCCAGCGACTTTAGAACCAATCCACGGAGTCGGCGACATCTGCGTGCCCTGGACTTTCGAGGCACTGCAGAAAATTGACGAGATTCAACCAGAGATGGTTTTCACCACCTCGACCAGGCCCTTATTCCAGGCGGACCCACCGCAGCCCGGCGACTATACGCCGGATGGCTATGTCTCGTTTTTCGCTGCTCTACAAGAACGCGGAATTGATTTCTTCGCCATCCGCGATAACCCGTGGGCGCTACGGGAGGACTTGAGTCAGTTCTCCCCCAGCGTGTGCGAAGAAGCGAACGAAGATTGCACCATCCACCGCAAAACTGCTCTAAATGCAGAAAATCCCGCTGAGGAAATTCTTGCAAATTTCCCCAACGGGCACAGTCTAGATTTTTCCGACATCTTTTGCGGCCCGACTACCTGCCGCAATGTTATCGGCAATATCTACGTCTACCGCGACAGCAATCACATCACCGATGAACTAGCGGCCACCTTCAGTGCCGAAATGGGCCGCCAGATCCAGGAGAGCCTGCGGGACTAGCTACTTCTTGCCCCAGCTACTTCTTGCCCTGCCCGAAGTCGAGATTATTGAGGTCAAAGCCCTCCATGCCTTCTGGCAGCTGGTTGCCCATCTGCTTCTGTAGCTTCTGCAACTCGGCCATGCTAGGCATCCCCGGCATTCCAGGCATACCGGGCATTCCGCCACCGCGCATTGCCTTCGGCGGCGTCGGTCCCCGGTTAGCGCCCTTGCGCTTATTCTTGCCCTTACCCTTTCGGCCACGCTTGGCCTTGCGGTTCGATGGGCGACCACCTCCCATACCAAATCGGCCGGCCATCTGCGCCATCATCTTCCGCGCCTCATTGAAGCGTTCGATGAGCTGGTTAACCTCCGAAACAGACACACCGGAACCGTTGGCGATACGACGACGTCGTGAAGCGTTCAGAATCTTCGGATTCTCGCGCTCTTCCGGAGTCATACCGCGGATAATCGCCTCGATGCGGTCAAGCTGCTTTTCGTCGACCATTTCGGCAGCCTTGGACATTTCCGCTCCGCCGGGGAGCATCTTGAGGATGTTACCGATTGGGCCCATCTTGCGGACCATCATCATCTGCTCGAGGAAGTCCTCGAGAGTCAGCTCGCCGGAACCGATCTTCTGGGCGGATTTCGCGGCCTGCTCATGATCGATTTCCTTGGAAGCGACCTCAACCAACGTCTTCAGGTCACCCATGCCCAGGATGCGGCTGGCCATGCGGTCTGGATGGAAGACGTCAAAGTCCTCCAACTTCTCGCCCGTGGAGGCGAACAGAATCGGCTTACCGGTGACCTCACGGATAGACAGAGCAGCGCCACCGCGCGCGTCGCCATCGAGCTTGGTCAGGACAACGCCGGTGAAGTCAACGCCGTCTCGGAAGGCCTTGGCGGTCTCCACCGCGTCCTGACCAATCATGGAGTCGATGACAAACAGAACTTCATGTGGGTTGATGGCATCGCGAATATCGCGGGCCTGCTTCATCAGAACCTCATCGATACCCAGGCGACCTGCGGTATCGATAATCACCACATCGTGGCGATGCTGGCGAGCATAAGCGAGGCCACGGAACGCGGCGTCAACTGGGTTGTCCTCGCTGGTGCCCATTTCATGGGTGGAATCTAGGCTGGTGCCCGGGAACGGTGCGAAGCACGGCACGCCTGCACGCTCAGCCACGATTTCCAGCTGCTGCACCGCACCTGGGCGCTGCAGGTCGCAGGCGACGAGAACTGGGGTGTGCCCCTGATCCGTGAGGTACCTGGCCAATTTACCGGCCAAGGTGGTCTTACCGGCACCCTGCAGACCGGCCAGCATGATAACCGTTGGCGGCTGCTTCGACATATTGAGACGTCGAGTCTCGCCACCGAGGATGTTGATCAGTTCCTCATTGACAACCTCAATGATTTGGTTGGCCGGGTTGACCGTCTGGCTGCCAATAATTTCGTTAGCGCGTTCCTTGATGCGCTTAATGAAGGTACGGACAACCTCGAGGGAGACATCGGCTTCCAGAAGAGCCAGCCGAATCTCGCGGGCGGTGGCGTTAATATCCGCCTCAGTCAGGCGACCCTTCCCGCCCAGCCCCCGCAGGGCACCCGTCAAACGATCGGAAAGAGACTCAAACAAGTTTCCAGCTCCCCTTTTGCCTTGTCTTTTCTTAACTGTTCTACCGTACCCGCTGGCTACTCCGTTTGGCACATATCTATAGCTTCGCCTATCGACAACAATTGCATCCCATCCACCCTAAACACCCCGATTCGGGTGTAACCAATAGGAAGTAGAAAACATCAATAGGGTGAAGCTGTCTTATTCTCGGGACTGTTAAATTACTATTCGTTATTTTAACGTGACAATTAAGTACAACCTAAGACAGGGTTGCCCCACTGCATAAAGAACGTTTACACAACCTAGCTACCATCAGTTAAATAACAGACAAATAACGCCAATAGCTAACTTTTACTAAGGACGACCCTAGCGCACACTTCCCCCGAAATGGTGTAAGTCAAATTACAAAACGGCAGCATTGCAGCAGGTCAAAGTGTGCCACTATACACCTAGAGTTATTCCTATAACTACCTCCATGCCATGCATATATCAACCAATTTATGGTTAACCATGAACCTAGTTAACCGCAGTTGGCCTGGTTTTATTTTCCGCCGTGCACGATGAGGGATGAACGGCAAAATCATATTCATTGGTCTCTGACCGTTTGACTCCTTGAGAGGTTTTCATGAAGAAGTTCACTACGGCTATCGCCGCCGCCTTCTCCGCCAGCATGATTGCATGCGCAGGCATCGCTACTGCACAGACTCCGGCCCCAATGCCGACCGAGTGCCCCGCCGGCCAGCACTTTGAAAACGTCGACGGCACTTTCCAGTGCGTTGCAGACCAGCCTGAGCAGGATTCCACTGACGGAATTCCGGCCCCAATGCCGGACAAGTGCCCAGACGGCCAGCACTTTGAGAACGTCGGCGGAACCTTCCAGTGCGTCGCGGACAAGGAAGCCCCTAAGCCTGAAACGCCGGGTAACAATGAGTCCCAGCCCGACGACCTCGGAAACCCAGGTATTTCCGATAAGCAGTGCCCGGAGGGCGAGCACTTCGACATGAGCAAGCCAGTTCCGGGCAACCCGAACGTCTTCGGTGTCTGTGTCAAGGACGAGACGAAGCCAGATACTGACAAGCCGGGCAAGGACGGCAAGCCAGGTAAGGACGGCAAGGACGGCAAGCCGGGCAAGGACGGCAAGGACGGCAAGGACGGCAAGGACGGCAAGCCAGGCAAGGACGGTAAGCCAGGCAAGGACGGCAAGGACGGTAAGCCAGGCAAGGACGGCAAGGACGGTAAGGATGTCAAGGTAAACGTTGACATCAAGATCTCTGCTGAGTGCAAGAACGAAAACAAGTGCACGAAGGAAGAGAAGAAGGCCAAGGAAAAGGCCGAGAAGAAGGCGTCCGAGTCCAAGAAGACGACCTCTTCCGAGAACGTAAAGAAGGTTTCAGACTCCAAGAAGTCTGAGCAGAAAAACTCTGAGTCCAAGAAGGCTTCTTCCACTCAGAGCACTGGCCTAGCAGCCACCGGCGTTGACGCCACCACCCTGGGCGGAGCCGCTCTGGTTCTCCTGGTCGGCGGTGTCGCCGCTACCCGCATCGCCCGCAAGAACCGCTAAGAAGTTTAGGGTTCTATCCCGCTAGCGAAACATAAAATGCTCCCGACGCAAATTCAGCATCGGGAGCATTTTTGTGCGTCATACCTCCGAAAAGTCATAACTCCTATAGCTCGACGCATAAACCCCACAGGCACCGATTTTTTTACCAAACCTCTACGCCCCCCGCCTTTCGCCACCCCCGACACGACCAGGTACCACGCTTCGCTAGCGACGATGAGCGAAAGCTATAAGACATTAGAAGACTCGGATCCATTAGCGAAGACAGAAAAGCCCCCCTGCCGAGTCGACAGCGGCGAGTTCTATAAACGCTCCAACCACAACGGGTGTACACACTCAGCGTTGTAAATATAAGTTCCCACTTTCCCTTACTGGGGTTTGGACGAGTCAACAATTTCGCTTTACCCCCTCCCCAAACCCATGCCACTAAAGACTTTAATTAGTTATTAGAATCAAACATGTGAACAGTGTTCCCCCATAAGCCCATTGATTGCAGGGCTTTCCTATAGACATTGTGAGGTTCCCAAATGAAGAAACTCTCTTCGACCATGGTGGCCGCTGCCGCTTCAGCCGGCATGCTCATCGGCGTTGGCGCCGCCACCGCACAGATTCCTGACCCCGCCCCGTCGGAATGCCCCGCCGGTCAACATTTTGAAACTGTTGGCGGTACTTTCCAGTGTGTAGATGACGCTGCAAACCCGGATCCAGGAGGTTCATCGAACGATGGCATCCCACCGGGCGTTGAGGACACCCAGACCTGTCCCGACGGTTCCCCGCGTGACATGAGCAAGATTGACCCGGCAACCGGAGCTTACGGTGCTTGTAGCACCTCTGATGATTCCGGCCCCACTCCGGAGCCTGATGAAGATGCCCCAGAGAATGACGGAATTCCGCCGGGAGTCGATGACACCGCAACGTGCCCCGACGGTTCCCCGCGGGATATGAGCAAGATCGACCCGGCAACCGGAGTCTACGGCTACTGTCCAACTTCCGACGATGAAACCCCAGACGATGACGCACCGGGTGATGATGAAAACCCAGGCGACGATGAGAACCCAGGTGACGACGACGCACCGGGTGATGATGAAAACCCAGGTGACGAACAGCCTGGGGACGAAAATCCAGGCGACAAGCCCGACGACCCTAAGAAGGACGGTAAGCAAACCGGGACCAAGAACACTGGTCTAGCAGTCACTGGTGTTCAGGCGACTGCCCTCGGTGGTGCGGCTCTCGCACTCCTGGTCGGTGGCGTGGCTGCTACCCGCCTCGCACGCAAGAATTCTAAGGATTCCTAGCACAACTCTCCGCTAGATTCCTAGCACCTCAACAGTAAAAGCCCCGGAGCCCCGCGTATCCTCTACAGAAATCTACGCGGTGGCTCCGAGGCCTTTACTTTTTGCCGGGGGGGGCAACGACCGACGCTGTACTCACCAATCGATGGAAAATTCACTCATCGATGTTGGTTACTATTTGCGGCCGCCGAGCAGTGCGTCGACAAAGCTCTCCGGCTCAAACGGCGCCAGGTGGTCAGCACCTTCACCAAGGCCAACCAACTTCACCGGTACACCGAGCTCGTTTTGCACCTGGAATACAATGCCGCCCTTCGCGGTACCGTCCAGCTTGGTCAGGGCAACGCCGGTGATGTCTACAACATCCCGGAAAGTACGAGCCTGCAGCAGACCATTTTGGCCAACCGTCGCGTCCAAAACCAGGATGACTTCATCAACCTGAGCCTTCTTCTCCACCACGCGCTTAATCTTGTCCAGTTGGTCCATCAGGCCGACCTTGGTGTGCAGGCGGCCGGCGGTGTCGATGAGCACCACATCAGCGCCGGACTCGATACCGTGAGCAACTGCCTCAAATGCAATAGAAGCAGGATCCGCGCCTTCAGCGCCACGAACGGTCTCGGCACCGACACGACGGCCCCAGGTTTCCAGCTGATCTGCAGCAGCGGCACGGAAAGTGTCCGCTGCACCGAGAACAACATGGTGGCCACCGGCAACCAGCACACGAGCCAGTTTGCCCGTCGTCGTGGTCTTACCAGTGCCGTTGACACCGACCACCAGAATCACTGCGGGCTTGCCCTCGTGCGGAAGTGCGCGAATGGAGCGATCCATCTCAGGCTTGCACTCCTCAATCAGCACCTCACGCAGCAGGGCGCGTGCCTGTTCTTCCGTGCTCACCTTCTGGCTGGCAATACGCTCGCGCAGCTTATCGACGACACGCTGCGTCGCAGCCGCACCGAGGTCAGCCATCACCAGGATGTCCTCGACCTCTTCCCACGCGTCCTCATCAAGGTCACCCGCGCCCAAGATGCCGAGCACAGACTGGCCAATTGCATTCTGCGACCGGGACAAACGACCGCGCAGGCGACCCAGACGTCCCTCAGCCGGGTCGATGGAGTCAATCTGCTGTTCCGTTTCTGGCTCCGGCGTCGGCTCCGGCTTTGGCGTCGGCCCCGGCTCTGGCGTCGATTCTGGCGTCGGTTCTGGTTCGGGAGTCGGCTCCGGCTCCGGCACCGGTTCAGGAGCAGGAACTACCTCTACCTCAGGCTCTGCTTGGGGCTCTGGTTGTGGTTCCGGCTCGGGCTCTGATTCCTCTTCCCCAGCCGTAGGCAAATCGATTGGGATTTCCCGCATTACGCGGTCGTGATCCCCCTCCATTTCGGTGGGGTTATCGGGAATAGGCAGTTGGCCTTCCGGCTTCAGTAGGGAGCCATCCGTCGACTTATCAACGGGCTCATCTGCCCGCTTTTCAACTGGTTCCGGGACCTGCTTTTCAATGGGCTTTTCCGCCGGCTTGGGCATCGGTTTTTCAACCGGCTGCTTCTCACGGGTATCAGTCCCACTACCGGCCGGAGCGAAGTTAAAACCACTAGTGGCCTGGTAATTTCCAGACTTCTCCTGCTGGGTGAGTTCCTTAGTATCTTCCTTCGCAAAGGAAATGCGCTGGTTTTTCCTGCGGACATAGCCCACAACAAAAAGCAGCGCGATAATAACGACAATCGCGACGACAAGGAGTATCCACTGAGTTGGAGTCATAACTCTCATTATGCAGTATCAACGACTCTTCCTCACTTACTCCGCTCCTACTCCGCTCCTGTCGACGGAGTTGCGGATGCCGGTGACATTCGCTGCGAGATTACTCGAGTCACACCATCGCCCCGCATGGTCACACCGTAGAGCACATTCGCAACGTCCATTGTTGGCTTCTGGTGCGTAATGACAATCAGCTGACTGGTCGCGCGGAGTTCCTCGAGCAACGCAATAAGGCGACGCAGGTTAACGTCGTCAAGTGCGGCTTCCACCTCGTCGAGTACGTAAAAGGGACTCGGGCGCGCGCGGAAAATAGCGACGAGCATTGCCAGCGCCGTCAGCGACTTCTCGCCGCCGGAGAGCAGCGAGAGTCGCTTGACCTTTTTGCCCGGTGGGCGGGCTTCAACCTCGATACCTGTCGTGAGCAGGTTGTCAGGCTCAGTGAGAACCAGTCGTCCGTCACCGCCCGGGAAAAGTGTTTGAAAGACCGCGGGGAATTCTGCCTCGACATCGTTCCACGCGTCTGTGAAGAGCTGCAGAATCGTGGCATCGACTTCCTCGACAACATCGGTGAGATCCTGGCGGGCCCTGAGGACATCATCGAGCTGCGTGGATAGGAAAGAGTAGCGCTCCTCCATCGCCTTATACTCCTCCAGCGCCAACGGGTTGACGCGGCCGAGCACACGCAGATCCTTCTCCGCCTGTTTGAGCTGCTTCGTCACGGCTGCGCGGTCAAAGTTCTCATCAGGAGCAAAGTCCGCGAGCAGGTCGTCGACAGACAGCCCCAACTGGTCGACGATGCGCTCTGCAGCCTCGGTCACACGGACCTGCGCCTGTGCACGGGCGATGTCTCCCTGGTGCGCGGAATCCGTTAGCTGTGCCAGCTCCCGTTGCGCCCCATTTGCCTCCGTCCGTGCCGCCGATAGTGCCTGCGACACCGTCTTCTTCTGCGCCTCGGCATCGTCGCGATCGGCCTCTGCCCGCGCCAACGACACGTTGACCTTCGCACGCAAATCCTCAGCCAGCTCCGCGACGACTTCTGCCAATTCACGCTGGGCAACCTTAGCCATCTGCGTTTGCTCATGGCGCGCCTTCGCTATGCGCTCCGACGCAGCCTGGCGACGAAGCCGCTCGGCCTTACCTCGTACACTCGACAGTCTCTCCTCGGCCGTACGCAGCGACAGACGCGCCTCTGTCTCCATGGCGCGCACCGCCGTCAGAGCCTCCGAGGCACGGTCACGTTCGCTTGTCGACGGTTCCCCCTCCTCGGGGTCACGGTCAACGCGAGCCAAGCGGTCCGCAACCTCCGCCAATTCCTTCTGGAGCTTCGTTACTCGGTCCGCGGCTTCGGCTCCGCGCTGCTCAGCGCGTTCGGCATCATGCACCACGCCGGACAGCTGCGCCGTGGCCCGAGTTCGGGCATCCATGAGGACCTTCATACGACTCTGATGCTCACGCAGCGCGGCACGGGCGGCCGCAGCGTCCGTGCGGCGGTCCTCTTCTTCGGCCTGTGCACCGGAGAGCACACCACCGAGGTCACTCAAACGCACCTGTGCTTCTGCTAGTTCTTCGCGAGTCTTAGCAATGTCGGCGGCGATTTCCACACCTGATGCAGTGCCACCAGCGCCGCCAGCTACCCAACCAGAGCCACGCAGCACACCATCGCGGTCAACAACGCGCAGTCGAGTATCCTGCGTCACCAGCTCACGGGCAACGAGTTCGTCGTCGCAGGCCACGACATCAACGAGCAGAGAGGTCAACGAACCCGAAAGCTCCGCAGGCACTGTCACATGGTCGAGCAGCCAGGAGGCCTGTGCGGGCAAAGTGATGTCCAAGCGCCAAGAATCAGATGCATCCGCAGAATTGATAACGACGGCACTGCCTTTGCCCGAGGTCACCAGCTCGTCGATAAGCGAATCTCCACTGCCCTCGCTGACTAGTGCTTCGGCGGCTGCGCCGAGGGCTGCGGTGAGCGCCTTCTCCCAGCCAGCGTCGACATCAATGACTTCAGAGAGAACGCCGAGCTCATGCTTTTCGCGTAGCCACGCGGTGCCGTCGTTGGCAGCGGCGGTGCGGGCGGTCTCTAGAGCTTCGATGCGGGCGGACAAACCTGAGACGCTGCGCTCGAGGTCGCGCTCGTCAGCACGGAGTTCTTTCAACCGTGTAGAGGCCAGCTCTGCTTCCCGGTTAGCCTGTTCATAAGCGCTCTGCAGCTCGGGACCTTCGAATTCGGCCTCGGCTAGTTCCTGCGCGGCGTTTTCCACGGCTTCGGTGGCATCGGCACGGCGTTCGTCGGCCTCATTGGTTTGCTCGGCAAGGCGTGCAGCTTCAGCTTCGGCGGCTTCCAAGCGAGTGCGCAGAGATTCTTCTGCGGAAATGAGGCGAACCACTCCTTCGCGGCGGTCGGCGATTGCGCGAACGGCCGCGAGGTGCTCGGCCTCGGCTTCGCGGAAGGTTTCCTCGGCATCGAAAAGCGTTTCTCGGATTTCCTCCAGCTTTTCGCGAGCCTCTGCCTCTGCCTCTGCAAGCGTGGCTTCTTCGGTGGCGGCATCGTCAGCACGCTGCTCCAGGAAGTCCGGATCTGGGCCTACCCACGGAGCGACGGAATGGTCGGCCGCGCGATCGGCGGCAATGCGGGCCGTCGCTTGAATACGCTCACCGAGTGCGGAGAGACGGAACCATAGGTCACGGGCAGCATCGGCAGCTGGAGTAATGTCCTCCAATTCGGCTTCAAGTTCTGCAGTGCGCTCGGCGGCAATCTCGGCGCGCTCCGTGGCAGCTTCTACTTTTTCCTCAATCAGCTTGGCTTGACCAGCAATATCATTGAGACTGTCCTGCAAATCCACGAAGTCCGCGGCAGCCAAACGTAACTTGGCATCGCGCAAGTCCGCCTGCACGGTCTGGGCGCGGGAGGCGGCCTCAGCTTGACGCTTTAGCGGTTTGAGCTGACGGGAAAGCTCACCTGTCAGATCCTGCAGCCGGTCGAGATTGGCCTGCATCGACTGCAGTTTGCGCTGCGCTTTTTCCTTGCGACGACGGTGTTTGAGCACGCCTGCGGCTTCTTCAATAAACGCACGACGTTCCTCTGGCCGAGACTCCAGAATCTGAGAAAGCCGACCCTGGCCGACGATGATGTGCATCTCACGGCCAATGCCGGTGTCGCTGAGGAGTTCTTGGACGTCCATGAGGCGGACGCGAGAACCGTTGATTTCGTATTCGCTGGCGCCGTCGCGGTACATGCGACGCGTGACAGAGACTTCTTTATATTGAATGGGAAGTGCCCCATCGGAATTGTCGATGGTAAGAGTAACCTCCGCGCGCCCCAAGGGCTTTCGCCCGGAAGTACCCGCGAAGATGACATCTTCCATTTTGCCGCCACGGAGGGTCTTGGCGGAGTGCTCGCCCATAACCCACGCGAGGGCGTCGACGACATTCGACTTACCAGATCCATTCGGGCCGACAACTGCGCAGATGCCGGGCTCGAATTTCATCGTCGTCGCCGAAGCGAAGGATTTAAAGCCCTTCAGAGTCAGCGATTTCAAATACATGGGGCAATATCTTACCTGCAGTTGTGGACTGGAGCTGAATTAACCCAAGGACCCACTTGTTTTCACCGTCTCATTTACACAGCCTGGATTACACAGCCGCCTGCTTGGCCGACGTGTAGGCCGATTCACCGTGCTGAGCAACGTCGATACCAGAATGTTCCTGCTCACCATGGATTCGCCAGCCGACGGTTACCTTCAGAACTCGGGCAATGATGTACGTCAGCACGCCCGAGAACACCGCTGCGATGACCGCAATAATGATCTGGATGGCGAACAATTTCAGGCCGTCGATGCCACCGCCGGTAAGCAGTCCGCGGTCGTTAGCCAGCAGGCCAACACCAATCGTTCCCCACATGGCTGCAACCAGATGCAGACCAACCACATCCAGGGTGTCATCGAAGTTGAACTTGTACTTTAAACCAACACCCCAGCAAGCCAGCACACCGCCGATATAGCCCAGAATGATTGAAGTCACCGGGTTCATATCTCCTGCAGCCGGAGTAATAGTCACAAGCCCTGCGATAACACCCGACGCGGCGCCCAGCGAGGTGGGATGTCCATCACGAAAACGCTCGAGTGAAATCCAGCCGAGCATGCCTAGGCACGCTGCCACCGTCGTATTTAGCCATGCCAGACCGGCGGCACCGTCGGCAGCAAATGCCGAACCACCGTTGAAGCCGAACCAGCCGAACCACAGCAGTGCAGCACCCAGCATGACGAGTGGCAGGTTGTGCGGGCGATGCTGGCTACCATCGATAGACTTGCGCTTGCCGACGATAATCGCCAGCACCAAAGCGGCGGTACCAGCAGCAATGTGCACGACCGTACCGCCAGCGAAGTCAATTGGAGCGATGGCAGCCTCGCCGTCAGCGGCCCCAAACAGCTTTGCCGAAAGGCTCTCTACAGAGTGGCTCAGCAGACCACCACCCCAGACCATGTATGCCATTGGGAAGTACACCAGCGTTGTCCAGATACCGACGAAAATCAACCAGGTGGAGAACTTCACGCGTTCGGCCAGCGCTCCAGAAATCAGCGCTACAGAAATAGAGCAGAACGTGAGCTGAAATCCGATGTCGATGATGTTCGGGTAACCATTCGCACCCGCGATGTAGTTACCGCCATCGTCCGTGATTGAGTTACGCAGTCCAAAGAACTCGAACGGGTTGGCAAATACACCACCGATCGACTGCGACCCGTAGGACATCGACCAGCCCCACAGGACGTAAATGGCACCGACAACGCCGACAGCGCCAAAGCTCATCATCATCATGTTGAGCACCGACTTCTGTCGCGACATGCCGCCATAGAACAGCGCGAGCGCCGGTGTCATGAGCAAGACCAGCGAAGCCGAGATCAGCATCCACGCTGAGTTTCCCGACTGTGCAATTACTTCTTCAGGCGTCATTTGTGCCTCCCCTGTCTGTCAGTAGGTAGTTATTAACTTAAACCACCCTTCTTCCGTATTTGCGTATTCCGTTTCTCACTTACGTATCTTTCTAGCGCTCCGGGAGCTCTTTAGCGTCCCAATCGACTGCCCCAAGACACGAAAAAATCCCCCGCCAACTGCGCAAAATCAATCACACAGAGCGAGGGATAGAACGTATTCGAATTTTTCGGTTTCCTACACCGACATGGGGGGGAAGGAAGGCAGTTAGCACCCGCTTAACGACGGTCAAACGTGCTAAATGCCCCCTTCGGTTCCTGCCATAGGGGCACCACTGCCGTCACATTGCCTGGAGTATTCGGCCCCTCAAGCCAAGCGAGCAAGCTCTCACAGTTTGCCCGTGGCCCTTCGGCAACAACTAACACCCGACCATCCGGATAGTTCTGGGCGTAACCAACCAATCCCAACTCCAGTGCCGTCGCGCGGGTGTGCCAGCGAAAACCGACGCCTTGAACGCGTCCGTGTACCCATGCGGTGAGGCGGACGTCGTTAAGCGGCATCGGTCTCACGCACCGTCATCGGGTCGGAACCATCCCAGCACTCAATCTTGTCGTGGCCGCGGAGATTTGGCAGATCATCGCGGTGGAATACTGGATTAAGTCCCTTGGCCTTCTGCTCGGAGTAGTTCCGCAGAAGCGCGACGGCTACGCCACCCAGCGGCAGAATCGCGATGATATTGATGGTGGCCATGAGTGCGGAGAACGTATCTGCAAGCGACCAGACTAGTGGCACGGAACCGACAGCTCCGCCAATCACGCACAGGATAACCAGGACGCGCACGGTGTTCAAGACAGCCTTGCTCTTTGACAGGAACGGGATATTCGCCTCGGCGTAGTAGTAGTTACCCACCAGCGAGGAGAACGCGAGGAAGAAGATGATAACCGTGACCGCGTGGATGGCCCACGTACCCACCTGGGCCGACAGCGCAGCCTGAGTCAACGCGGTGCCCTCCGCATCGCCGCCGAAGGTCGGATCGGACAACAGGATGATAACTGCGGTGATGGTACAGACGACCCAGGTGTCGAAGTAGACACCCATCGTCTGGATGAGGCCCTGTTTGACCGGGTGCGACACCGACGCCGTAGCCGCCGCATTTGGTGTGGACCCCATACCGGCCTCGTTGGAGAACAGACCACGGCGAATACCCTGCATCATGGCGGTACCGACAGCGGCACCAGCGATCTCACGGATACCGAAGGCGTGCTCGAAGATGAGCTTGATCATGCCCGGCACTTCAGTGATATTGAGAGCCAGCACAATCAGACCGAGGATGATGTAGGCCACGGCCATAATCGGTACGACAATTTGCGTCACCGCCGAAATGCGCTGCACACCACCGAAGATGATGACGCCGGCCAAGATTGCCAGCACAATGCCGACGCAGAATTTAAAGATCGGCGTTCCCTGACCAGTCGACTCAGCCACAGCCGCCGTGATTGAGTTGGACTGCACCGCATTGAACACAAAACCGTAGGTCACCGTGATAGCGATGACGAAGAGCGACGCCATCCAGCGCCAGTTCTCTCCCAGCCCCTTGGTGATGTAGTACGCGGGCCCTCCTCGGTAAGAGTCCTTATCCCGCACCTTGTACAGCTGCGCCAGCGTCGACTCCACGAAGCTGGTAGCACCGCCAATCGCAGCGAGCAGCCACATCCAAAACACGGCACCTGGCCCACCCGTAGTGATTGCCACCGCCACACCTGCGACGTTACCGGTACCGACACGCGAGGCAGCAGAGATTGTGAAGGCCTTAAAGGCCGAGATGCCCTTGACCCCCTCGGAGATGTCAGACGGCTTTTCGGTAATTGCCTTGAACATCTCCGGGATGTACCGGAGCTGCACCACAATGGTCCGCCAACAGAAGTACAGGCCTGCACAGACAAGCAGCACAATCATGAACAGCCAGTACTTGTCATTCCAAGCATTTACCCAGTCGGTTGCTTGTTCCATGAAACTCATAAGGAAATTCTAGCGCTGACAGGTGGGACACAGATAACTCGATCTATTCCCAAATGGCAGACGGACAATTGCGCGCCCACACCTCGAGCACGGCTCCCCCGCTTGGCCATAGGCGTTCAAGCTCCGCTCGAAATAGCCACTTTCGCCGTTGACATGCACATATAGTGCGTCAAAGCTCGTGCCGCCGGCCGCTAGCGCCCGCTGAAGTACCGCTTGGCCCTCCCGCAGAAGTTTCGCTAATCGACGGACCGAAAGGTCGCACGCCGGCACGCGACCATCGACCTTTGCTGCCCAAAGCATTTCGTCGGCATAAATGTTGCCGATGCCGGACACGATGTTCTGATTGAGCAATACGGCCTTGATTGGCGAACGCGACTTCATCATGCGGTGTGCAAGTGCAACCACATCGACAGTTGGCTCCAATAGATCGGGCGCGATCTTGGCTGCGGGTTCCGGAACAAAGCGACCGTGGGATTCGACCATTTCACAGGCCCAGACCCAACCAAAGGTGCGCTGATCGTTGAAGTTGATAAGGTGCCGAGCGCCGTCCGGCAGGGCTATGTCAAATGCGGCCCTGGTGTGGCGTCCGGGCAGCGTATCGGACGTGTACGGAGCTTCCACACGCAATTGGCCGCTCATACCCAGGTGGATGGCGATTGCGGAGTCGTCGTCAAGCGTGAGCCACATGAACTTGCCGCGGCGATCCGTAGCGATAACCGTGCGCCCGCGCGTACGACCGATAAACTCTGCGGCACCACCGGGTTGGCGCCGCACGGCACGAGCGTTGTAGACGAAAGTATCCTCGATGCGGCCACCGACGACGTAAGCGTCGAGACCGCGGCGTACGGACTCGACTTCAGGAAGCTCGGGCATTATGCCAGTGCAGTATGCGCCTGATGCGCGGCGTGCATCTCGGCTTCCTTCTTCGTGGCGCCAGTACCGCTGCCCTTAACCACGCCGTCAACCAGCACGTCGACGTAGAAAGTTAGGTCATGGTCGGGGCCGGTGGTGCGCACAGTGTACTCAGCAGCCCGTAGTTGCTTGGCTGCCAGGCGCTCCTGCAACAGCGTCTTCCAGTCACGACCGCGAGACTCCGTCGGGGCATCGTCAATCATCTGGTTAAACAGGCGAAGAACGGTCTCGCGGGCAACCTCAAAGCCATGCTGCAGGTAAATGGCACCCAGCAGCGCCTCGGTGGTGTCAGCGAGAATCGAGTGCTTATCCGCGCCACCGGTGGCCTTCTCACCGCGACCGAGGAGAATGTGCTCCCCCAATCCGATACTGCGGGCCAGGTCAGCCAGCGCGTACATGTTCACGACACCTGCGCGCATCTTGGAAATATCCTGCTCAGCACGGTCCGGGAAGCGACGGTAGAGTTCTTCAGCAACGCACATGCCCAGCACGGCGTCGCCCAGGAACTCTAGACGCTCGTTATTGGTCAGCATGCCATTTTCATTTGCGAAACTGCGGTGGGTCAGAGCGAGCTTCAGGGACTCCTCTGGCAGTTCAACACCGAGTTTTTCCAACAGCGGGGCGTGATCGACGGCCTCAAAGGCCGCCTTTCTAGCCGCTTCACCGGTTAGCCGACGCTTGCGGCTCATCCGTTATATCTCCTTTAAAGTCTTCGTCTAAGTCGTCGTCGATTACTTATCGTCCCCGAGCGAGCCAAACTTTTCCGCCAGGCCAGCCCAACGCGGATCAATACGCTCCTCTTCACCCGAGATGCCGTCTGGTTCCGGCACTTCCGAGTCCGACTCAGCACAGCTGGAATCGAAATCCAGACAGGTCGGATTGAAGGGCAGATTCAAGCCCGCCTCATCGATGACGGCTTGAGTGATATCCACCGTATTGTCGACGATCTGACCAACTTCGTCCTCAAGGTCTTCTTCCTCGGCATCGTCGCCTGTGATGAAGTCCTCGTTGTTGGAAAAGACAGCCGAAATATGGAAGCTGAGCTCCGGATTCAGCGGGGCTAGGCAGCGCACGCACTCGCCGGTGGCCTTGGCAGTCACAGTCGCGTCAACCATGACACCACTGCCGAGGTTCGTGACAATGCCGTCAACGACAACCTCCTCGCCAGCGGCGATGCCAATCATCTCGACACCAACGCGGACTGGGCTATCGCCTACCTTGCGGAACTGCTCGGGCATGCCGCCCTGCAGACATGTCGAAACGTCCAGAACAAATGGGGATGAGTCAGTCATGATAGACCTCAGTCTACCCCGAAGATGCGCTAACGCTCGTACCGGCGGCGTTCCTGCCCCTCGGAGAAGGAAGACGGCGCGTTCTGCGCCCCTGCACCACCGCCGACGGCACCAGCCCCTGAACGCAGTACAGAGCGATTGCGACCGACATTGCGCAGGGTCTCCTGGAGGGTCTGCTCAAACTCGGCGAGCTTGGAGTCAACGTAACGGTCACACTCTTCGCGGAGGCGAGAGGAATCCGCGTGTGCGTCGGACAGCAGACGATTCGCCTCGTCGTTGGCCTCGCGGACGACCGTCGACTCAGCGACCAGGCGAGCCTGCTCCTCACGGCCTTCCGCAACGGAACGCTCGTAGGATTCGTTACCAGCGTGAATCAGGCGATCGGACTCGGCAGAAGCACGATCCACAATGTTGTCGTACTCGTGCTGAGCATCCTCGCGGAGACGACGGGCGTCGTCCTCAGCGGCCGCAACGGTGCCAGCCGCGTGAGCATTGGCATTCTCGACGGTGTGGTTAGCGCGGGCCTCTGCCTCGTCGACAATACGATGGGCTTCTTCATCCGCAGACGAAATGGTGTTGTTCGCCCGGGCTTCAGCATCGTTGATAATCTCATCCCGCTGGTCCAAGACATCCTGCGCGTCATCGAGCTCAGCCGGGAAAGCATCCCTCAGCTCATCGAGCAACTCGAGAACACGCTGACGCGGGACCATACAATTGGCCGACAGTGGCACGCCGTGTGCCTCTTCTAGGATCTGGACCAGTTCATCAAGAGATTCGAAGACGCGAAACATGACTTACATGCTACTTCAGTCTGAGCTGCAGGGCGTGCAAGACAGGCTCAGGAACTAGGCCTTCCACCGAACCGCCGTACCGAACAACTTCCTTCATCAGTGTCGACGACACGTGACCGTACTTCGGATCAGCCTCCACAAAGAGAGTTTCAATGCCAGTCATGCGCCGATTCATCTGTGCCATAGGAGCCTCGTACTCGTAGTCTGCTGCCGAGCGCAGTCCCTTGACCAGGCAGGTAATCCCCTGCGCGGAGGTGTAGTCCACCAACAGCTTCGACCAGGAGTCCACCCGCACATTGTCCAAGTGCTGCGTGCACTGCCGAATGAGGTCCATGCGCTCTTCGACGTTGAACATGCCCTGCTTATTCGGGTTGTGGGTAACTAACACGGTCACCTGATCGAATTGACGCGCGGCACGCTCAATCACATCGAGGTGACCAGAGGTCATGGGATCGTAGGAACCGGGGCAGCATGCGTGAGTCATAGAGGTCAAACCACCTTTGGCCGTCGTAAAGCGTAAAGAAGAACGTTAAGCGTTGTAGATAGCGGTGTCGAAGCGCGCCATACCGTGAATGCGACGCTTGAGCTTCTGCTGGAGCTGCTCGTAGCCCTCGGGCCACTGCGTCTCATCGTCATCGCGGTGACGCTCCACAGTCACGACCGCGCCCGGCGCGAGGAAGCTGCGCAGAGCCTCCAACATCTCTGTAACGGCCTCCCCCGCCAGCTCGTAGGGTGGATCGGCGATGACGCGGTCAAAAGGCTCGGCCGGCGCGCCCGCAAGGTACGATGACACTTTCATCGGAGACACGGCCACATCGGGATGCCCCACGGTGCGAATGTTCTTTTCAATGGCGGCAATGGCGTTCAGGTCGTTTTCCACCAATACGACGGAACGCGCGCCACGGGAAGCCGCTTCCAAGCCGAGCGCACCTGAGCCCGCGAACAAGTCGAGAACGCGAGTTCCCTCTAACCCAAAGCGTGTGGACCAGGACGAAAAGATGGCTTCTTTCGCGCGGTCACTGGTTGGCCGAGTGGTCTCTCCCTTGGGTGCGACTAGTCTGCGACCGCGCGCCTCACCTGCAATAATGCGGGTCATCTACTTCCCTTCGTGCGATGTGTTCTCGTTGCCGTTGTTCTGTGCCATCGTGCTGTGAGTTGCTGGCGTGATTCGTGCCAGCAGCTGACCACCTTCGACATCCACAAATTGATCTGCCGCCACCTCCGCGACCGTACCCGGGCAGGGCGCTAAAACCGGCGCTTCTAGCTTGACGGCCTCCACGACCGCAATGACCTGACCAGTCGTCACCGAGTCTTTCTCGGCGACCTCCCAGCGGACTACTCCTGCAAAAGGTGCACAGACATTTACCATGTCCCACAGTCTACTTAGGTCTTACTAGGAGCGGTCCAAGTAGTTCGACTGCTCTTCATCAATATCGGAGATGAGCTCCCCTACAAGTCTCTCATCGCTGTCGAGGAAAGCCGTGGCGTCGTGCCGGGTGCGCTCGATGATCTCGCCGTCGGTGGTGAGGTCCACCAGGCCGAGGCCAGTTGCCAGTCCCGATTGGTCATCGCCGAGTAGATCGCCAAAACTACGGGTGGCCAGGTCCAACTCCGCCAGTTGAATGCCATCGGTGGTGGCGGCAATGCGTTCCAACCGGGTACGCTCCGGTGTCTGCGAATGCGTGTGTGTACACAGGAAGCACAGTCCACCCCGGTCACCGCGGCCGACGCGACCGCGCAGCTGGTGAATCTGCGAGATACCGTAGCTCTCGGCGCGGCGAATCATCATGATTGTGGCCTCTCGTATATCCACGCCGACTTCGATAACTGTGGTGGACACCAGCACATCCAGCTGTCCTGTGGCAAAGGCTTGCATCACGCGGTCTTTGTCCTCCGGTGCCATATTGCCGTGCAACTGACTGATACGAACACCGGGCAGTTTCTTCCTCGCGCGGTCGAACACCGCTTCCACAGACTCGTCGAGGAACTGTTCCTCGTCTCGGGTAATGCGGGGACAGACAATGAAGGCGCGGTTACCCTTGGCCACTTCTTCCCCAATGCGCTCCCAGGTCCGTGCCTCCCAGCGCGGCTTTTCCAGTGTCGGTACGACAAAGGATTGGATCTCCTGCCGTCCCCGTGGCAATTCCGTCAACTGCGATACCGCGAGGTCGCCAAAAATGGTCATCGCTACCGTGCGCGGAATCGGGGTTGCCGACATCACCAATAGATGCGGTGTCATTCCGCCCCGTCCCCTACTGCGCAGCTGGTCGCGCTGGCGCACACCGAAGCGGTGCTGCTCATCGACAACCACCAGCCCGAGATCGAAGAACTCCACGCCCTCACTGAGCAGGGCATGCGTGCCGACGACAATGTCCGCCTCCCCGTTGACTGCCTCCAGCAGGGTTGCCCGGCGCTCCTTCGTCGACATCGATCCCGTCAGCAGTCGCACAGTGACGGCTACTCCAGCCTGCTCGAGCATCGCTGTCAGTGAGCGGTAGTGCTGTTGGGCCAGTACTTCCGTCGGCGCGAGCATCGCGCACTGTCTGCTGGCATCGACTGCCTGCAGCATTCCCAGCAGGGCCACCACGGTCTTACCCGAGCCGACTTCACCTGCCAGCAGGCGGTTCATAGGGCTGGTCTGCGACATGTCGTGCGCAATATCGGCCGCGACCGCGACCTGACCGTCGGTAAGCGAAAACGGCAGTCCTCGGCGTAGCTCGTCGCGAAGCCCTCCGGTGATCTCCGTGCAGGCCGGAGCGGTGAGGCTCTCTTGAGTGCGTTTGCGTGCACCAACGGCGAGTTGGAGCTCAAGCGCTTCGTCGTACTTCAGCCGGGTGAGCGCAATGTCGGGGCCCGCGATGGAGGGAAAGTGTGCGCCACGCAGTGCGGAGTCGAAATCGGTAAGTCCCTCCGGTGTGGCGGGCAACGGGTCTGGCTGCAGCGGTAACCATTCGAGGATGCGCTGCATGAACAGAGCCAGGTGAATACCTGCTACTCCTTTGCGGCCACGGTAAATGGGCAGGTAAGGGCGAGTGAGAAGCCGCTGCATCTCCGCAATCCCCTTGGCCGTTTTCGTTAGCGTGGCCAGCTTGCCAGTGGCAGCGCCTACTGAACCGTCGGCTTTGAGCACCATGCAGTCAACATTTTTCAGCTGCAGCTCATTGCGGAACTCACTGAGTGTGCCAACAATGAGCAGACGCACACCCGGGTGCAGCATATTGCGCAGCCACTCGGCACCGAAAATCGCGGCCGGAAGAATGCGCACGCCGTCACTGACATAGATTTTCAGTGGCTTGCGTCGGTCGGCGAAGGCAGGCGCTGGCGAAATACTGTGGACCTCCACGACTGTGGTGATGGTGTCGCCAATGTCGGAAAATGACACATCTAAGCTCTTACCCTGCGCCACGTAGCGTTTTGGGAAATTCGTCAGTGCATCCGAAACGGTCTCCATACCGAAGGCTGTGTGGAGTTTCTTCGCAATCTTTGGCCCCACCACAATATTCAGGGGCGTGCGCGCATAATCCGAGCCGAGCCATCCGAGCATCGTGCTACTCGATTCCTATCTGCACCGGCTCATCGATGCCAGTTGCATCATAGGCTACGACCTCCACAGGCTTGTCCAGCCGCGCCCGCACTTGCTCTATGTCCACGTCCTCAGCTCCGCGCCCGAGCAGCAGAGTCACTAGTTCCCCGCCGCCAGCCAACAGGTCTGAGATGGTCTCTGTGAGCGCGTCAGTCAAAGGCTTATCGACGTCCGCAGCGATTACAGCCGTTCGCGTGCCATTGGCAGCCTCGCCCATCGCGTACGCGGCAACCGCCAGCGGCAGCTCAGCCGAATGCACGGCCAAGGCAGCAAGGCCAGCCGGAATGGAGTCTGTAGAAACTACCGCGAGTGTCGGATTAGCCGCGGCAGCAGCGAATTCGATATCCGCCAATTCCTGGTCGCTGACTAGACCATTTGGCAGCAGGATTACCTCATCCGCACCCCGCATGGCAGTCAGTGCCTTGGTGACCACATTGTCAGCGAACTCCTGGTCGGCGATGGCTGCGCGATCTGTGGGAGCGGATGTGGGAGTCGGAGCGGGGGTCGGGCTGATAGCAATCGCTCCAGAGGAAGTGATGAGATCTTTCAGCGGACCGTCCGGCACTACCGCAATGAGGATGCGAGTGGACTCAGGTGTTGTCTCCGGTTCATCGAGCACCTCGATGCGGATGCCCTCCGGACGGCCGAAGTCAAGTGCCGCCTCGATAACTGCGCCCGGCTCCACTGTGTGGATATGCACCATGTACTGTGCGGTCTCCACATTACCAGCGTCACCTGCGATGATGAGCGAGTTTCCCAGCGGGTTTAACCGCTCTCGCAGTGTCTCCACCGCCTGGGTATCCGCCAAGGAAATCAGGTACATGACCTCCATCTCAACGGTGGCTAGGTGTGGCGCGTCGACATGCAAATCGACCGGTGCGGCTGCGCGGCCGCTGACTTCGTCGGCAAGCGCGTCGAGCAGAATGACCAACCCCGCGCCGCCGGCGTCGACCACACCCGCCTGCTGCAGTGCCGGGAGCTGGCTGGGGGTTTTCGCCAGCGCATCGCGAGCGGCATCCGCGATTGTGTCGGCGAGCTCCTCAATCGAGTCGCCCTCAAATTCCTCCGCGGCAATCGCGACGTGACGCAGGACTGTCAGAATCGTGCCCTCCACCGGATTGGCAATCGCCTGAGAGACATGTTGCACAGCTAGCTTTAGCGAGTGCTGCACCGACTCAACGCCAATGCCACTACCGGAAGCTGCCTCAGCCACCGCGCGAAAAACCTGCGAGAGCACAGTGCCCGAATTACCGCGGGCACCACGCACCGCACCGGCAGCCAAGGCCGCGGTGACTGCGCGAACATCGGAAGCGTCTGCCTTTTGCGCTTCCTCATACGCCGAACTCAACGTCGCGAGCATATTCGACCCGGTATCGGAATCCGGTACTGGGAAGACATTGAGACTGTTAATCTCATCGCGGCGGGATTGAAGCGCATCAATTCCCCGGGCAACCCAGCCGACAATCGCGGCAGAACCAATCTGCGAAGACATGAATTCCTATTCTAGCGTCCAGTCGATAGGGGTAGCTCCCTGACGAATCAGCGACTCATTGGCCCGGCTGAACGGGCGCGACCCGAAGAACCCACGGGATGCCGACAGCGGTGACGGGTGCGGCGAACAGATGCAGTCCACGCCCGGGAGCCAACGCTGCAAACTCTGCGCATCGCGTCCCCACAGAATTGCCACGAGAGGCTTGTCCCGAGCGACCAATGCTTTGATGGCATGCTCCGTGATTGCCTCCCAGCCCTTACCGCGGTGCGAGGCAGCAGCACCCGGGCGCACGGTCAGCACACGGTTGAACAGAGCTACGCCCTGCCTACTCCACGGAGTGAGGTCACCGTTGGAGGGAGTCGGGAGCCCCAGGTCGGAGGAGTATTCCTTAAAAATATTCGCCAACGACCGCGGTACCGGCTTCACATCCGGTTGGACCGAGAAGCTGAGCCCCATCGCGTGCCCCGGGGTCGGATACGGGTCCTGGCCGATGACGAGCACCTTGACCTCATCGAATGGGTAAGTGAAGGCGCGTAGCACATCGGTGCCCGCGGGCAGGTAGCCGTAGCCGGCCGCGTTTTCCTCGCGCAGGAACTGCCCCATCCGGTGGATGTCATCGGCCACTGGCTCCAGCGCCTTCTGCCACCCTTCTTCGACCGGCAACGGATCCATGTCATGCAGCCTTTCTTCTCAAAACCTCGTCGAACTCTTAAAAGGAAACCCAACCGGCATCGCGGGCAGGAGGTTTGCCGTCGATAAGCACCGAATCGAACTTTTCCTTCGACACCGTGCCGATAGCGCGGAACCCCGTCGGAGGCTCCCCCGGTGTCGAACCAATCAGTGTGTGGTCCTCCCCGCCGGTGAGCACCCACTCCCATGGATCGACGTCGAGGTATTCGCCAGCGGCAATCTGCAACTCATCGGGCGCAATCGCACTGCTGTCAACTTCCAAAGTAACCCTGGAGGCCTGCGCAATAGCACGGAGATCCACCACCAGTCCATCGGAATTGTCCGTCAGTGAACGCACGCCTGTGGCTCGCGCCGTGGCACCCCTGCGGTATTCAAATTCGGGCGTACAGTGTGCTGCCACCAGCTGCGCAAACTCACTTGGAACCTTTGCCGGGCTTCCGCAGTGCTGCAGCAGCGCAAGGCCCGCTGCAGAGTAACCGATGCGCCCCGACGCAATCACCGTATCCCCCGCGCGTGCCGCTGAGCGCAGCAGCGGCCGCCCCAGCCCACCGAGTTCGCCGATTGCGGTGATGGAAATCACCAGAGAATCTCCGCTGACCATGTCACCACCGACAAGCTCCGCAGGACATTGCTTGCCTTCCTGCCACAATCCCTCGGCGATACCGGTGACCACACTCACCGGAGTATGCAACGGTGCTGAGATGGCGAAAAGCATTGCCGTTGGACGTGCACCCATCGATTCGATGTCGGCGAAATTCTGTACCGCGGCCTTAGCTCCAACTTGCTGAGGTGTCGACCAGTCCAGGCGGAAGTGGCGCCCTTCCACCAGCATGTCGGTGGAGGTGACAAAGCCGGCGTTGGGGGTTGTCTGCGTCAAGACGGCGGCATCGTCGCCATTGCGTGCCGACGGGGCGATAGCCCGAATGGCCTCAATGACCCCAAACTCGCCAATATCGCCAATGGTCAATTCAGTCACAGTGTCGAGTCACATTCCTAATAGTCGATGGTTAACCGTTAATAACGGAACCCGTCTCGGCATTGCCCCCAACCAATTGGAGTTGGTACCGGACAACGTAGAATCAGGCCCATGGTAGACGCACCCCCATCGGGAGAAACAGTTCAGTCCAAGGGTAGCCGGACACGCGCGGGCATCGCACTCGCTATTGCCATTATCTCTATCCTCGGCATCATTTTTGCCGCAAAGATTTACCAGGATAGTCAGGCAGCGAAGCCAGTCGCGATTTCCAACCCGGAGCTCCCCGCCAATGACTCGCCTGAGTGTGCGGAACTGCTCGACCGACTGCCAGAACGCGCCGCAGGTCTAGTTCGCGCCGAAATTACAGAGCCGGCTCCAGAAGGTGCCGCTGTGTACCGAAACTTGGAGCAAGACCGCATCACGCTGCGCTGTGGCGCGAACGTACCTAGCCAGTACAACGAACTGGCCAAGACCGAAGAGGTCAAGGGCATTTCGTGGCTGCGCGTTGTCGACAGTACCGACGAATCTTTGGCGACTTGGTTCACCGTCGGCCGTGAGCCAGTGGTTGCGATTACCGGCGAAGGAAATGCAAAGGCGGAGGACGCACTGCGTGATCTCGCCGAGGCGCTGCGCCCGGACTCCGAGTACAAGAACAAACCGGAGCGAGGCGGTGTCCCGCTGGCAGAATTGGCAGCTCCGGAAGCCGATAAGCGCTGTAGCGGCTTGGAAGCTGCCCTCCCCCGCGATCTTGGCAACCGTCACCGTCTGAGCGCAGAGGAAATGCCAGCTGACATGCCGAAGGACATGGTCATTTGGGGCGGTACCCCAGCCGATCCGGTGGTGCTGCGCTGTGGTGTCGACGAGCCGGCTGGCTACAGCACCACCACGCAGCAGCTGACACAGGTTGGTGACATTGTCTGGTTCAACGAACCAACGCTGTCCTCCGGTACCTCCGCCACCTGGTACGCCATGGGCCGGGAGCGCTTCGTCGCCGTTGAAATGCCTATGTCGGAGGCCAGCTCGCTGATGCCGGTGCTCTCCTCGGTCATCGCTGACAACCTGGAGAACATCTCGCCGAGCGAAGAGAAGTAAGAACCACCTTTTATCGACGAGCTACCAGAGCCCGCTCAATCAGGGCGCTGAGCAGCTCCTCGTAGGCAACACCTGAGGCCGCAAACATCTGCGGGTACATCGAAATCGGGGTGAAGCCCGGCATGGTGTTGACCTCATTGATAATCGGGCCCTTATCCGTGACAAAGAAGTCCACGCGAGTCAGACCATCAGAGCCCAGTGCCCTGAACGCCCGACGAGCATCCTTCTCCAGCGCCTTCAAAACATCCTCTGGCAGCTCAGCCGGAATCTGCGCCGAAACGATGTCATCCAAGTACTTGGTTTCAAAACCGTAGAAGCCCTCGTCGGAGTCCTCCGTGCCGCGAAGCAAGGACGGAACTGATACCTGCAGGCTGCCGTCAGCGCGCTGCAACACGCCAATCTCCACCTCGGCACCGTCTACGCCGGCCTCTACGATGACCTTCCAGTCATGCTCGCGGGCCAGCTCTACCGCCGCATCCAGATTCGCCCAATCATCGACGCGGGAGATACCAATCGACGATCCGCCACGGGCAGGTTTGACGAACACCGGCAGGCCAAGGGTCTCCTTGTCCTCGTCGGAAAGCGACTCGCCAGCGTGCAAAACGACCTGCTTGCCGATAGGAAGCCCCGCTGCCTGCAGGAGATTCTTCGTGCGCTCCTTATCCATACCCGCCGCGGAAGCGAGCACGCCCGGGCCGACATAAGCAATGCCGGAAAGCTCAAAGAGCCCCTGGATTGTGCCATCCTCGCCGTGCGGACCGTGGAGAACAGGGAAGATGACGTCGACAGTGTCGAAAACCTCGCCGGCGCGATCACCGGTGACGAAGCGAAACTCACCGCGGCGTGACGGCGAGGTGCTCAGCGCAACTTCCTCGCCCGGGATGACCTCCGGCATCGTACGCCCCTGCGTGCGCAGCGTGTCCGTCTCACGCGTGCCGACGGTCCAGACACCATCCTTGGTAATACCAATGGGAACCACTCGGAAGCGGTTCTCATCCAGGTGATCCATAATTGCGCCAGCTGAGACACAGGAGACACTGTGTTCAGGGCTTGCGCCGCCGTAGATAACGGCGACGGAAATGCGATCTGCAGACGAGCTATTCGACGAAGTCATGGTGACTAAGTTTAGCCCCGACCCTGCACTATTGGTTATTCCGACTTGCGGCTGCGCCCCATCAGCTTACGAATTGTCTCATCGACCTTCGCGCCTTCGTGGCAGACAGCGTAAACGGCCTCAGTAATTGGCATTTCCACGCCATTGCGGCGAGCGAGGTCACGGACCGAGATTGAAGAAATCACGCCCTCAGCCACCTGACCACGTGTAGCGTGCTGCGCCTGCTCCATCGTGTCACCGCGGCCGAGACGGTCACCGAAGGTGCGGTTACGCGACAGTGGTGAGGAACAAGTGGCCACCAAGTCGCCGAGGCCCGCCAGACCCGCGAAAGTCTTATCCTCTGCGCCAACCGCGCCGCCCAAACGCGTGATTTCCGCCAGCCCACGGGTGATGATGGTTGCCAACGTGTTCTCGCCCAAGCCCTGACCAGAGGCCATACCGCAGGCCAACGCAATAACGTTCTTGCAGGCACCGCCGATTTCGCAGCCGATGACATCGGTGTTGGTGTACGGGCGGAAGTAATTAGTGGCGACTGCCGCCTGAATCATCTTGGCGTTGTTCTCATCGGCGCAAGCAATGACCGTTGCCGCTGGCTGCTCCATCGCAACTTCGCGGGCGAGGTTCGGGCCCGATAGCACCGCAATACGCTCTGCTGGCAGGCCTGTGACCTCAGCGATGACCTCACTCATGCGCAGATGTGTCTCACGCTCCACACCCTTGGCCAGGCTGAGCAAAATCGTCTCCGGCCCGATGAAGTCCTTCCAGACCTTGAGATTGTCACGCAGGGTCTGCGAGGGCACGCCCAGCACCACCACATCCGCGCCCTTCAGCGCGGCCTCTGCATCCGAGGTGGCTTCAATGTTTCGCGGCAGCCCCAACCCAGGTAAGTAGTCGTGGTTTTCGCGGCTGATCTGAATACGCTGTGCCTGCTCCGCGCGTCGCGACCACAGTCGTACAGGATTGCCCGCATCAGCAAAAACCTTGGCGAGCGTCGTGCCCCACGACCCCGCACCCATCACTGAAACCTGCACCATCGCCGCGACCTTCCTCCGTTAGTCTCTAATCTCCAACAAGTCTAGCGAGACGTTCTCACACTGCGATACTAAACTAGGTCGGCGACAAAGGATTGAAAGGGAATTCACGATGATGCACGAAGAGGACAAGGACCTCAAGGGCGATACCTCCGTGACCGGTCGCCTGCGCCAGATTCCGACGAAGCCAGGTCAGGATGTCACCAAGCCGACCTTTGCGGCCGGCGCGGTTCTGTGGCGAGGCGATGTCCACAACCCTGAAATCTGCGTGATTCACCGTCCTTCCTACGACGACTGGTCGCTGCCGAAGGGAAAGCTCGACGCCGGTGAGAACCTCATTGCCACCGCAGTCCGCGAGATCTGGGAAGAAACAGGCTACCGAGTCCGGTTGGGCAAGCTCGTCGGCAACGTCTCCTACCCTGTCGCTGGACGCACGAAGTTGGTCTGGTACTGGACCGCTGAGGTGCAAGGCGGCGACTTCGAGCAGAACTCCGAGGTCAATGAACTTCGCTGGGTCTCCTGGGACGAAGCCGAGGAGCTGCTGTCCTACGATCTCGACCGCGACGTGCTGGTCAAGGCCCGCAAGCGCATGAACAAGGAACCGGACACCCGTCTCATTCTCGTTCGCCATGGGCGTGCGCACCGCCGCACCAACTGGAACGGCAATGATGCACTGCGGCCGCTGGATAAGAAGGGACGTCGTCAAGCGGAACTGCTCGTCTCTGCATTGGAAGGCTTCCGCCCCGAGCGCGTCTACTCCGCCGAGCCCGTGCGTTGCCAGGACACCGTCGCGCCACTCGCCGCAGAGCTGGGTATGCAGGTCACAGTCGACGAACGGCTTGGCGACGAACACTGGATTGTCAACCAGGTCGAGTCCAAGAAGGCCTTCGAGGACATTGTCGCGCTAGGCGGAGTCAGCGTGGTCTGCTCTCAGGGCATCACCATCCCTGACCTGTTGGCCGCTTGGTCCGCCGAGGGCACCCTGCCCTTCGACGAGGAAATCCTGTGCAAGAAGGGCTCGGCCTGGGTACTCGGCTTCAACGACGGTGTGATGACCACGGCTGATTACTACGCCTCTGCTCTGCCGGTGAAGTAACCCCCCCTACAACCTCGGATCCATCGGCTCCGACTCCAGCGCCAACACGCCGAAGACGGGGACATGGATCCGATGCAGAGGCTCGCCCGCCGCTAGGCGCTCCAGCGACTCGATGCCGAGGGCATATTCGCGCAGCGCCGACGACTGCTTGTGCTGCAAATTTCGCCGCTTCAACCGCTCTTGACGCTGCGGGTGCAGGTAGTCATGCCCATAAATCATGCGCAGATATTCCCGTCCCCGCACTTTCATGCCGGGTTGCACTTGGCGCGCCACCGCCGCGTTTTCCATTGGCTTGACGACGACCCCTTCCCCGCCAGCCTCTGTCAGCTGCAACCACCACTGCGATGCGGCCTCCACCTGTTCCGGGTCACTGGGGTCGAGGACGAAGCAGCGCGTCTGCCGGTAGATCTCACTGTCAGCTGCTACCAGCTGGTTCGCGATATCCAAGTGCCATGAGTGGGGCTTGTGGTGCCAGGTGGCATCCTCACTTGCCAGCACTTGGAAAGGTGCGAACTGAATCTTCTTGTCACTGTCGACATAGCGGCTGTACGCGGCACGGAACTTCTCGAGCTCGTCCAGAATCTGCTGTGGAGCAGGACCACCGACCTCTACTCCCCTGTCGGTTGCCGCCTGCAGCGCTGCCGCGAGGTGTGTCGCTGCACCGATACCAGCGGCAGCGGTGGGTGCATAGATCTCGTCGATAAGCCCTTGGGCCTTGAGATTCCAGGGCAACATTTCGCCGTCGAGCAGGATCCAATTGCCGAATTGGTCAAAAAGCCCGGCGCGAACTGCCGCCTTGGTCATTTCGTCGAGTGCGGGATTCTTACCTTCGAAGAAGGCGCGGCCCGTCCGGGTATATGCGTATGAGCTAGTGCCGAAACGAGTCTTTGTCCCGGGTCGAATCAAGCACAGCACAGCTCGGGAACCCATGTGCTTTTCCTGACAAATGACCTGGTCAGTGTGCGCTGCGTAGTAGCGGAATGCCTCCTCCGGATGTTCCAGGAATCCTTCTCGCTGCGAGGTCGGCGCCGGTGACATTGTCGGTGGCAGGTACGGAATTTTCTCCGGTGCGAGCGTGAAACGGCTGATAGTTTCCAGCGCTGCAGCCGCGCGGTCCCTATCAATGCGGACGCGGCCATGCCGGCCAGTCTGGATACCATCGACGTCTAACACATCAGTGATGCGCAGTTCGGACTCCGGACGGTTGGTGGTGCTGCGGGATGGAGCCTCCCACCATGTCTGCTTTGCATCAACCTGCACGGTCTCTAGCTCGGGATAGCGCAGCGCAGAGAGCTTACCGCCGAATACACAACCGGTGTCGATGCACATGGTGTTATTGATCCAGCGCAGACGGTTCGCTTCCATGTGGCCATAAACAACACGGGCGGCACCGCGGTAGTCCGCTGCCCAATCCAGACGTTCTGGCAGGCCATTTTCATCGAGCTTGCCAGTAGTCGCCCCGTAGAGCGCGAACTCACGGACCTTTCCGGAGGCTCTGCCATGGAGGTGCTCAGGCAGTCCCGCGTGGGCTACGACCAGGGCGCCGTCATCAAGCACGTAGTGCACGGGCAGGTGGTCGATGAATTCACGGACGTCCTTCCGGAACTCCTCACTTTCGTCGGCGAGCTGAGTGAGCGTTTCGGCCAGCCCGTGACCAGTGGTGACGTTGTGGCCGTCGAGGGCGCGCACCAACTTAGAGTCATGGTTTCCGGGCACGCAGAGAGCATTGCCGGCAGCGACCATTCCCATGACCAGTTTCAAGACGGCTGGACTATTGGGGCCGCGATCGACAAGGTCACCAACAAAGATGGCCGTGCGACCATCGGGGTGATGAGCATCGCTTCCATCTGCCGAGAGCTGATAGCCAAGCTTTGCCAGCAGTTCGGTCAACTCATCGAAGCAGCCGTGGACGTCGCCGATGATGTCGAACGGACCGTAGAGGTCGCTGCGGTCGACCTTGAGCGGAACACGTTCAATGGTGACCTCTTCAATTTCCGTCGCGGAATTCAAGATGAAAACGTTGTGAATCTTCTCGCGCCTCAGGTGCTTGAGTCCTCGGCGCAGGTCACGGTGCTGGCGCTCCAACACCTCTACTCCGAAATTGCGGTCAGTGCGCTGCCTGTGCCGCTCCTTCACCTCAGCCAGCGGAAGATTCAAAACGATGGCAGCACTCAGCGCATGGTGGCTGCGCGCCAGCTTCACGAGCCGGGCACGGTCCTGCGGCTTCACATTCGTCGCATCGACCACGGTGAGCAAACCGGCTTCCAGACGCTTGCCGACGATTGTCTCCAGCAGCTCAAAAGCAGGCGCCGTCGCCGCCTGGTTATTCGGATCGTTGGAAACAATACCGCGACAGGTATCCGAGGATACGACTTCAAACGGGCCGAAGTGTCGTGCCGCAAAAGTCGACTTTCCAGCACCGGAGACACCGACCAGCATGACCAAGCTGAGGTTAGGAAGTGAGATGGTACTCATAATTAGCTCTCCTCTGCTGCGGTGAAGTCGTAAGAAAAGACCGCCATTTGGGTCGGTTGGCCGTAAGTTTCGTGCACGTCCCCAATACCGTCAAAGTCCACCAGATAACCGAACTTCTCGGCCACGCCCTTCGCCCACTGGCGAAATTCCACGCGGCTGAACTCGAAGCGGTGATCAAGGTGTCGGAACTGTCCGGGCGCTAGGTTTGGATAGCACGCGTTGTAGTCACTGTTCGGCGTCGTGACGATGACATACTGCGGCCTGGCAAGCCCGAAAACGTTGTTCTCCAGCGCGGGCAGTCGGTCGGCATCAACATGCTCGATGACCTCCATCAGGATTGCCACGTCCATGTTCGCAATGCGCTCATCGGCGTAGGTGACCGAGGATTGGAAAAGCTCTACCCGCGCAGCTTGGCGCTCCGGCATGCGATCTAGGTTCAGCGCCTTGTGCGCCTTACGAAGCTCCCCTACAGAGACATCAGTGCCAACGATCTGCGCGATTCGCGGATTCTCCAGCAACGGCCCGAGCAACACGCCGGAACCACAGCCGATGTCCACCACGCTGCGCGGGCGCAGTCTAAATACCTCACGCAGGACTCGGTCTTGACGCTGTCGATTGAGCGGCTTGGCTGTCTGGTCACCGCTGGCCAGTTCGATTGCACCAGCTTCCCCGGCAAGCTTCACGACGGCTTCGTTGACCAGGCCTTTTTGATCGGCAAGGTAGCGCTTTAGGATTTTCTCCCGCTGCGGGTGCTCCGGCAGCCAGTCCTGGGCGCGCGCGGCCAGCTTGTCGATTTCCCGGTCATCAACCCAATAGTGTTTCCCACCGTCGAGGACGGGAAGCAGAATATACAGGTGATTGAGCAAATCACGAACGGTTGCTCGACCTGTGAGGGTCACCGTCGGTGAGAACTTCTGCCCGGCAATGTTGTTGAAGAAATCGCAGGTGACCTTCCACCCCAATGGCTCAAACAAAGCACGGATTTCTTCCTCGGTGCCGGGTACCGCCGCGACTGTCGCGGTGAGATCGCTTGGGGTTTCGTCGTAAGGCGAAGTCTTTTCCATGACCATCGCCGTGGAGAAGACCGACTTCAACGCCACAGTCAAAAGCGATGACGCGGCCCACTGCCGGTCATTGATATAGCCGGTCAGATTGAACGTATCGGCACGGTACTGCTTGAGTTTCAGCAACTCATCGCGGTCAATATCAACCCAGAGGGCTGCCGTGCATTCGGCATCGGTTGCAGTGGGGAAAAAGACGCGGGCAACTCCGAACTTTAACTCGGCCTTATGCACGCGATCGGGATGCTTTCGCAAAATAAATCCCAAATCGCGTGCCGATTCAACAGGCGAAGATTCACCTAGCCGAGAGTGTTTAGTGAGTGCCAGATACATACGGCAAGTTTAACGCCTACCGCGGATTGGACTAGAGCATTTTTGACCTACATCGTCTTCGGCTTGTGGGCCGGACGACTCTTCTCGTAGGCCACAATGTCCGCTTCGTTGCGCAGGGTCAGAGAGACGTCGTCAAGCCCTTCCATCAGACGCCAGCGAGTGTAGTCATCGACCTCGAACGGGAAGACCTGCTCGCCGGCCTCGACGGTGCGGGTCTCCAGGTTGACGGTGAGCTCCATGCCCGGGTTGGCCTCGAGCAACTTCCACAGCAGCTCGACATCAGACTGCTGCATCTGTGCGGCGAGCAGGCCCGCCTTGCCGGCATTACCGCGGAAGATATCGGCGAAGCGGGATGAGATGACGACGCGGAAGCCGTAGTCCATCAGCGCCCACACGGCGTGCTCACGGGAGGAACCGGTACCGAAGTCCGGCCCTGCTACGAGGATGGAGCCCTTGGCGTACTCGGGGCGGTTAAGCACGAAGTCGGACTCGTTGTTGCGCCAGTTGCTGAACAGGCCATCCTCAAATCCGGTGCGGGTGACGCGCTTTAGGTAGACGGCAGGGATGATCTGGTCGGTGTCGACGTTGGATCGCTGCAGGGGAACGCCGACGCCGGTGTGAGTATCAAACTTTTCCATGGTGAAAGGTCCTTAGAAGTTCTGCTTGGGTCTGTTGTACAAAGATCGGCGGTTAGAGATCAGCCGGTGCTGCGAAGTGACCGGCGACAGCGGTAGCTGCGGCGACGGCAGGGCTGACCAGGTGGGTGCGACCACCCTTGCCCTGGCGGCCTTCGAAGTTGCGGTTGGAGGTCGAAGCGCAACGCTGCCCCGGCGTCAGCTGGTCCGGGTTCATGCCCAGGCACATGGAGCAGCCCGGCATACGCCATTCAGCGCCTGCTTCTTCAAAGATCTTGCCCAGTCCCTCTTCCTCTGCCTGCGCGCGGACCTTCGCGGAGCCCGGCACGATGAGCATCTGAACGCCGTCGGCCACCTTGCGGTTCTTCAGTACATCGGCAACGGCGCGCATGTCCTCGATGCGGCCGTTGGTGCAGGAACCGACGAAGACAACGTCGACCTTGACGTCACGCATCGGGGTGCCCGGCTTCAGATCCATGTACTCCAGTGCACGCTCGGCGGCAATCCGGTCGGAGTCCTCAGCGATGAACTCCGGGTCCGGCACGGTCTCGCCCAGTGGCACGCCCTGGCCCGGGTTGGTGCCCCAGGTAACGAATGGGGTCAGCGCGGAACCGTCGATTTCGACGACCTTGTCGAACTCTGCATCCTCGTCGGTAACCAGGGACTTCCAGTACTCGACAGCCTCGTCCCACTGCTCGCCCTGCGGCGCGTGCGGGCGGCCCTTCAGGTACTCGAAGGTGGTTTCGTCTGGAGCGATCATGCCGGCGCGGGCACCGGCCTCGATGGACATGTTGCAGATGGTCATGCGGGCTTCCATCGACAGCTTCTCGATGGCCTCGCCACGGTACTCGATAACGTGGCCCTGGCCACCACCGGTACCAATCTTGGCGATAATCGCCAGAATCAGGTCCTTGGCGGTAACACCATCCTGCAGCTCGCCGGTGACATTGACCGCCATGGTCTTAAAAGGCTTCAGCGGCAGAGTCTGGGTAGCCAGAACGTGCTCAACCTCGGAAGTACCGATACCAAAGGCCATCGCGCCGAAAGCACCGTGCGTTGCAGTGTGGGAGTCACCACAGACAACGGTGGTGCCCGGTTGAGTCAAGCCCAGCTGCGGACCGACAACGTGCACGATGCCCTGTTCACGGTCGCCCATCGGATGCAGGCGGATGCCGAACTCCTCGGCATTCTTGCGCAATGTGGCAATCTGGGTGCGAGAGGTCGGTTCCTCAATTAAATCGATTTTGCCACCGGCGACCGTGGTCGGAACATTGTGGTCCTCGGTTGCGATGGTCAGATCCGGTCGGCGTACCTTGCGCCCGGCCAGACGAAGGCCATCAAAAGCCTGCGGAGAGGTAACCTCGTGGACGAGATGCAGATCGATATAAATCAGATCTGGTTCGCCGTTTTCGCCTTGCTTGACAACGTGGTCACGCCAGACTTTCTCGGCCAGAGTCTTCGGGCTAGTGTCCGTGGTGCGCATAGTGGGTGAGCCGCCTTCCGGATATATCGCTTTTATCTCAAGGAATGAGATGTTAATATCATGGCATGGGACAGATTAGCACATCCGAGACGCCAGCTCTAAGCGGCATTAAAGTTCTCGATCGTTCGGTACTCATTCTCAAATCCGTTGCAGAAACTCCTCGCACCCTCGCCGAGCTCTGCGAGGACACCGGGCTGCCCCGCGCCACCGCTCACCGCCTGGCCACAGCACTGGAGGTGCACCGCCTTGTCACCCGCACTCCGGACGGCCGCTGGACGACGGGCCCCGGGCTCACCGAGATCACGCCTGTCACCACTGACCTGCTTGCCGACGCCGCAGCGCACATCCTGCCGAAGCTGGTAGAGGTCACCGGCGAGTCAGTGCAGCTCTACCGGCTCACCGGCGACACCCGCACCTGTATTGCCTCCATGGAGCCCGCCACCGGGCTGCGTAACACCGTGCCAGTTGGCTCTCGCATGCCGCTAACCGCCGGCTCCGCCGCACGTGTTCTCCTGACCTTTGGCCCGGCCAACCTCGCTGAGCGAATGCTTCCCGACGCCGACTTCAACCAACAGGACCTCGACGACTGCCGACGTCTCGGCTGGTCCGAGTCCATGGGTGAGCGCGATCCCGCACTTGCCTCCGTCTCCGCCCCGGTTTTCGACGGAAACCAGCGCATGATTGCAGTCCTATCCGTCTCCGGCCCCGTGGAGCGCATGACTCCGTCGCCCTACGAATGCTGGGGCACAAACGTTCTTTCCGCTGCCGAGGAGATGAGCTCCCGACTGTAATGCCCGCTTACCGTCACCTTGTCCTACTTCTGTCCATGTTCGCGGCGGTCGGCTCGTCCGTCGTTCACATGGGTGTGCCTTTTCTCATCCCATCCCTACAGGAAAACGGCTTAAGCCTCTCCGCCGCCGGCCTCGTCGCAGCAATGCCGGCGGCCGGTATTGTCTTCACGCTCATCGCCTGGGGCTGGTTTGTCGACCGCTATGGCGAACGCGCAGCTCTGTTCGCCGGCCTGACCTCTACTGCCTTGACGACGGGGCTTGCGGCGCTAGCTTCGTCGTCAAGCCCGGCCCTGCTCGGGGCCACGCTCTTTCTCGCCGGGTGTGCGGCGGCGAGCGTGAATTCGGCATCCGGCCGCGTGGTGTCGGGCTGGTACCCACCGCATCAGCGCGGCACTGCGATGGGCATTCGCCAAATGGCTCAGCCCCTCGGCGCTGCACTATCAGCGGTAACCCTGCACCCTCTCGCGCAGAATTACAGCATCGGAGTCGCACTCGCGATGCCCGCGATCCTGTGCGCCGTGCTGGCGTTGCTTGTACTGATAGGCGTGAAGAATCCCCCTCGCCCTGATGCCTCGAACCCCACCGTCACGGCCAGCCCTTATCGCGACGGCACATACCTCGCGCGCATCCACATCGCCTCGGCGCTGCTGTCCTGGCCGCAGTCGATGATGGGTGCCTACATTCTGGTGTGGTTGCTGTCTGTGGGGTACTCCGATGGCACGGCGGGCACAATTGTGATGGTCTCGCAGCTGCTCGGTGCCGGATCGCGAGCACTGATGGGTGTGGTCTCCGACCGAGTGCGATCCCGCATCCGCCCCTACCGCTGGGTCTCGGGTGCTACCTTTGTTTTGGCTGTCGCAATGATGATTGCCAGCTGGGCTGATTGGCGCACGCTTGGAACTTTGCTGGTCTGCGCACTGGCCGTTGCTGTGGTCAGCCCGAATGGTCTTGCCTTCACCGCAGTTGCTGAATACGCAGGCCCCTTCTGGTCCGGACGCGCTATGGGTACGCAGAACACGTTCCAGAACATTATCTACGCTGCAACGCCTCCGGTTTCGGGTGCCATTGTGGCCGCTGCGGGCTTCCCCGCGCTGTTTGCCGTCACGGCCCTGTTCCCCGCCGCCGCGCTGGGTATTGCGCCACGAGAAGACCAGAACCGCAACGGGAGGGTGCGGGTCGAGCTTGACTAGCTAGCTCCGCGCCCACCAAACAAATCGAGCCACGCACGCGCACCAGTGCACAGCCAGCAAACACAGCAGCCCAGCGCTGGCCGCGTATAGCCACTGCACGCCGGTAGTGTCACCCAGGCTGTGCGTACCAAGACTCAGAGTGCCCACGGGGAAGGTTGCACCCCACCAACCAGGGCTGTATCCGGCCCAACTGATTACGGCGCGGGTGAATCGTCGTAAAGCAATGGCAGCGAGGAAGACACCGACGATGAGCACAGCGGTGCCGTAAGCGACAGCGAAGGTTCGGTTGAAAAGCAGCTGCACAGCGGCCGTGGACTGACCGACCAGCCCGAGCGGAATCCAGGCAGTACCGGCGATGGAATCGGGGATGCGCATGGTGCCAGAGAACAGCGCGACGTAGCAGCGTCCGAAAACCGGCAGAACCGTAATCAGCACCATCCAAAAGAGTATTTGTGCGCAGACGTGATAGAACGTGCCGTAGTCAACGCTCAGCTGCGCGCCACTTGTCGCCGCCACCATCGGGGCGACTAGCGCGAGGCCCCACTGAAAAGTTGGTTCGCCTTCGAATCCTCGCAGTTGGCGAAGGCTGACGTAGATTGCCAGCGGCGCACCGATCCACCAGGACGCCAGCTGCCACGATGAGTTACTAGCTAGCGCAGTCGCAGCACTACCGAGAGCCATGATGCCCATCGAGAGCATGCCCCACGGCGCCATCAGCTTCGAGTGGAAAGGCGGGTTTCGAAGACGCAACCAGCCGACCACCATAAAACCGAGAATGCCCACCGCCATGACTAGAAGAAGCTCCGGAATCACCGGCACCTCATGGATGTGCGCAAGTGTGGCGAAGATGGACGTACCCATCAGAGATCCTGCCCACGCGGGCCCGGCGGGTGCCAGCACATCACGGGGAGAAGAGTTGGTCATGCTCATACCGTATTTGTTCTTGCCACAGCTACAGCTATCACCAAACTCTGTGAGGGGTACCATATGTGCATGTACCCCTCCGCTGTGGCCGAACTCGAAGCACTTCTCACCGCCGCCCGTGCAGGCTCAATCTCCAAGGCCGCGCGTGAGCTAGGCATCAATCAGCAGACCATGTCCGCACGCATCGCGCGGGCGGAAAAAGCGCTGGGAATCACCGTCTTCGAACGCTCCCCCTACGGCGTATCTCCCACGGAAAACGGGCAAGTGCTTATCGACGCACTCCCAGACCTCCTCGCCGCCTGCCAAAGGTTTTCGGGCATTGCCGCCAGCTTGCGTTCCGACGATGTTCCCCGCCACCTCACCCTTGCGGTGTCCAATACTGTCGCTGAGCTCTACTACCCCGGCTGGGCCGCCGAGTTCCACCGGCAACATCCCGCAGTCAAACTGTCGATGGTGCAGGCAAACTCCCGTGAGGTGCGACAACTAGTGGCCAACAGTGCGGTGGACTTCGGCCTGGTAGAGGGCGAGGCTGGTCGACACGACCTCGAAGAGCGGATCATCGGCACCGATGAGCTGGTCCTCGCCGTGCCGACGGGGCATCCGTGGACTGAGCGGGCCGAGATATTCATCGAGGAACTGCGCACTACCCCGCTGGTTATTCGCGAACCCGGTTCCGGCAGTAGAAAGGTCGTCGAAGATACACTGGGGGATCTCGCCGAACCCGCGGGAGAATTTGGTTCCCTTTCGGCACAGCGTGCTGGCATGATTGCGCTGGCAGCGCCAACAATCATCGCCCGCGGCGCAATTCGCGATCAGGTAACGCTCGGGCGCATCGTCATCGTCCCCACCCGCACCCGTTTTACTCGCAATCTCAGCGTAGTTATGCGTCGCGGCAGTGAAGCTAGTGGGGACATTTCGGAATTTATCCGCATTGCAAGTCCTATACTTAGCAAGCATGAGCAATCCCAATGATGAACTCTTTTCCTCTGACCGCTATGATGCCGGCATCCAAATTCGCCGCGAGGTGATGGGCGACGAATTCGTCGATGCCGCCCTCTCTCGCAACGCCGGCTCCGACGGAGAGACCCTGCAAAAGCACATCACGGCCACCGTCTGGGGCTCCGTCTGGAGCCGTGAAGGACTGGCCAAGCGTGATCGCTCCCTGCTCAACATTGGAATGCTCGTCGCTCTGCGCGCCACCGAAGAATTGCGCGGCCACATCAAGGGTGCCCTCGCCAACGGCCTGACCCGCACCGAGATCACCGAAGCCATCGTCCACGCTTCCGGCTACTGCGGCGCACCGGCCGCACTGTCCGCGATGAAGGTCGCGCAGGAAGTGCTCGTTGCTGAGCTCGGACCGCTTGACGACGATTGGTAGGTAGCCCACGGGCTCGCAGGCCCCGGTCGCCGCGTAAGCACATCAGTGATGCGGCGCAGCAGCCACGACAGTGGCAAAGTGATGACAGTGGTAACGATTGCCACTGCCAGCATCGAGCCCTGGAAGGTCTGATAACCCATCGTCTTCATCACCCAGTCCATGACCAACACGTGGACGAGGAAGAACTCGTAGGAAACTTCGCCCAGCCAGATCATGGCTGGATGACGAAGCCACCTTACCTCCGTACCCAGCGCAATCGGGGCCACGAATGCACCAGCAGATAGGCCGTACAATGTGGTCTTCCACAACGCCTGATCGACATCATCCGGCACCAAGGTTGCTGGCCCCACATGCGTGGTCGTGGATAGGAAAAACAGCGCTAGCGCTATCAGCCAACTTACAGCCAAATTAACGCGCCAGCCAACCTTTCGCCCATAGGCCAGCAGCATGCCGATGGCGAACCAGTCGAAATACGCCATCGGCCACAGCCGTGACACTACTGGCAGTAGGTTTTCCTGGTGCGACAGCACAGTCCAGATCGGACCGATAAGACCAAAACCAATAATGATGGCCAGCGTTGGGCCAGGTCGCAGGCGCCCCTTTGTAATCGTCCAGATGCCAAGTCCCACCAGTGGCAGCACCAGGTAGAAGCCAACCTCCACCACCATCGACCACATCTGCGGCAAGCCCGGGTGAATCCAACCGAATTGGAGAGTCTGAGTAAAAGACATCGACCGCAGCCAGCCCTGCAGACCGCCACCGGCCGGTGGCGGGTCGTCTGCGGCGTGGATGAGGAATGCCGCAGTGACCACAATCCAATAGGCCGGCAGGACTCTCTTTGCACGACTGATGAAGTATTTCCTCAGGCTAGGTGGTTTCGCGGGGACGTCGTCAGGCGAACCGAGCCAACGTCCTGTAAGCAGAAACGCGCTGAGCACAAAGAAGATGGTGACACCAATTTCGAATCGACCGTTGAGACGCCCCCACCAATCGTCCGTGTAATGTCCAGTCCAGAACGCTGCATGCGTGAGCAGGACGCCGAATGCGCCGATTGCACGGATACTGGTTAGCTCCGGTACATAGGTGGACTTGGCCGAATTCATGCCATTATTTTATGACTGCAAACTACTTGCGGGTTAAGTAAAGAAAAGTGTGTCCGCATGCC
>NZ_KV836255.1:0-10246 GCF_001838285.1 Corynebacterium sp. HMSC074C03
TCAAGAAGCGCGAGGGCATCGACCAGGACTAATTCTGGGTCAGGCTAGGGTTAGCAGGCGGCTGCCGAGCCTGAAATAACAAAATAGCTACCCAAACTGCCGGTGTGTAGGTGGTATTGGCTAACCTCTGATGCCAATTCCGCATGCGCGCCGGCAGTTTTGTTTTTCGGTGCAGGGCGAGCGTGTGCTGGGAACGCCCGCGTTGGGTGCCCCATGGTGGAAGCATGCGATGCCCTCCGCCGAGATACCCGGCTTCACAAGCAGGGTAGGGGCAACGTTGCTAGCGTTGATTGAGAAGTTAATTGCGAATATGCAGTCTGCAACGTCCAAGGAGCTGCGACCCCATGACTAATTCCACGACCGACAGTGCTACCAAGCTTGCCAAGGCCAAAGAATTCCTCCATAGTGCGGGTGCAATCCTCTTTGACCTCGACGGAGTAATTACCCCCACCGCCGATGTGCACGAGCAGGCGTGGGCGGACATGTTTAGCGACTACTTCGAGCACAAGGGAGTCACGGCTTACACGGAGGAGGACTACTTCACCTACCTCGATGGCCGTCGCCGTGATGAGGGGATTGCGGCAATCCTGGAGTCCCGGGGCATCTCGCTGCCACACGGTAACGATGAGGACACTGCGGAAGACGAGACGATTGTCGGGCTCGGGAAGCGCAAAAATGATGACTTCTTGGCGCGAGTCGAGAGGGGAATTGAGGCCTACCCGGGGTCGGTTGCGCTGCTCGACGAGTTACAGGGCGCGAGGGACTCGTCGGCAAGCGAAAAACCGCAGTTGGCGGTGGTTAGCTCGTCGAAGAACGCGGTGCCGGTGCTGACGGCCGCTGGGCTGCGTGAGCGGTTCGTGGAGATTGTTGACGGCGTGGTGGCGCATGAGAACAACCTGCCGGGTAAGCCAGCCGCCGATACTTTCGTGTACGCGGCGAAGAATCTGGGGGTGGCGCCGCGCGATGCTGTGGTGGTCGAGGATGCCATCAGTGGTGTGCAAGCGGGTGCAGCCGGCGCATTTGGTCTGGTCATTGGTGTTGACCGCGGTGCTGGTGCGGAAGCGCTGCGCCGAGCGGGCGCCGACGTTGTGGTCAGTGACTTGGCGGCACTCGTCTAGGCTGGCTCGTGACAAATGGCTGAGACAAAACCGGAAGGCATCATGGCCAACGATTCGACCACGGCAGCAGTCGACGAGACTGAGCGTGTGATTCCGCAGGGGCAGGGTCACGACGCGGAGACCGCAGAGGCTGAAAAACAGGAGGAGACGGTGTCCCCAGTTCGTCGTAAGCAGCGTCGTAACTTCCCGGCGGATCGTGCGGATAAGCACCACCACCTTGTAAATGCCGAGGGACTCATGGACCGAGACATCACTCCGGTCGATGAGTGGCGTCTGATTGAGACGAAGCCGAACGGCCTCCCGCTCGGTTTGGGCGAGACGCTGTTTGCGCTGTCGAACGGGTACATCGGCATGCGTGGCAACCCGCCGGAGGGCCGTGACTCCAGTGAGCACGGCACTTATATCAACGGTCTGCATGAGACCTGGCCGATTAGGCACGCCGAGGACGCCTACGGCCTAGCCCGCCAGGGGCAGACGATTGTCAATGCTCCGGACGCTAAGGCAATGCGTCTCTACATTGACGATGAGCCCCTGCGTCTCGGCAATGCTGAGGTCAGCGACTACGAACGTAGCCTGGATTTCCGCGAGGGCGTGCTGCGTCGTCGGTTCATTTGGCGCACCCCGGGTGGCAAGCGCGTTCGCGTCACCTCTGAGCGCATGGTGTCTTTCCAGGAAAAGCATGTCGCCGCGATGAGTCTGGAAGTCGAGCTGCTGGATGCGGATGCTGCGGTGATGATTAACTCGCAGATCCTCAACCGCCAGGACGGCGAGGACGAATACCACGATGCCGCTAAGGCGCAGGGCACCGAACTGGATCCCCGTCGCGCCGAGGCGCTGGAAGACCGCGTTCTCATTCCGGCATTTCAGTCGGAATCGGCGCACGGGCAGCGCTCGACGCTGGGCTACCGCTGCGCGAACTCCGGTATGACCGTGGCTACCTCCATGGACCACACCTTTACTGTCCGCACTCCCGACGGCACGGAGCCGTTCGTAGAGATTTCGCAGTCGACCGAGCCGGATGTGGCCAGCTCCCTGTTCAACCTGGATGCGCCGGTCGGCACTGTCATACGCCTGGAGAAGCTGGTCGCGTACCACTCCTCCCGTAAGGTGCGTGCCGAAGAGCTGGCATTCCGCTGTGAGCGCACCCTGAACCGCGTCGGCCGCATCGGCATGCTGGGGCTGATGGAGAACCAGGAGGAGTGGCTCGAACGCTTCTGGGAGCGCTCTGACGTGGTCATTTACAATCAGCCGGAGATTCAGCAGGCAGTGCGCTGGAACATTTGGCAGATTATCCAGGCCGCCGCCCGCGCCGAATTCCAAGGCGTCCCGGCCAAGGGAATGACCGGCACCGGCTACGGCGGCCACTACTTCTGGGACACGGAAATCTACGTGACCCCATTCCTTACCTATACGTCGCCGCAATTCTCGCGCAATGCCATGCGTTTCCGCTGGGACATGCTCGAAGCCGCGTGGGCGCGTGCCGACGAACTGGCGCACGACGGTGCCCTCTTCCCGTGGCGCACTATCAATGGTCAGGAGTCCTCGGCCTACTTTGAGGCCGGCACGGCGCAGTACCACATCGATGCGGACATCGTGTACGCGATGATGAAGTACGTCTATGCCTCCGGCGATGAGGAGTTCCTGCTCAAGGAGGGCACGGATCTGTTGCTCGGCACGGCCAGGTTTTGGATGTCGTTGGGATTCTTTGATGCCGAGCAGCGAGAGTTCCAAATTCACAGCGTCACCGGTCCAGATGAGTACAACACGGTGGTGAACAACAACCTGTACACCAACGTGATGGCGCAGTATAACCTGCGGGTTGCTGCGGACGTCGTCAAGCAGATGAAGCGTGATCGCCCTGCTGCCTATCGCGAACTGACCAACCGCTTCGACCTCACTGAGCGCGAGGTTGAAGAGTGGGAGCAGGCCGCTGAGGCGATGTACATCCCGTTCGATGAGAAGCTCGGCATTCACCCTCAGGATGACCAGTTCCTGCTGCGTAAGCGCTGGAATCTCGACGATCCCGAAGTTGGCCCGCTGCGCCCGCTGCTGCTGCATTACCACCCGCTGACGATTTACCGTCACCAGGTCATTAAGCAGGCGGACGTCGTCCTCGCACTGTTCCTCATGGGCAATCGCTTTACGACGGAACAAAAGCGCGCAGACTACATGTATTACGATCCGCTCACCACCGGTGATTCCTCGCTGTCCGCCGTTGTGCAGTCCATTGTTGCGGCCGAGTTGGGCTTGCAGGAGCAGGCAATGGACTTCTTCCTACGCGGACTCTATGTGGACCTGGCGAACTTGCATGGCAACGCTGCCGATGGTGTCCACGTCGCATCTGCCGGTGGTGTGTGGCAGTCCCTGGTCTATGGTTTCGGTGGTTTCCGCGATCATGACGGCCGCTACAGTATTGACCCGCGTCTGCCGGAGGACTGGAGTGGTCTGACGTACCGAGTCACTATTCGTGGTTGTCGTATCCGAGTGACGGTGCGCGGCCGCACGGTGGAAGTCGTCCTGGAGGAGGGAGACCACCAGGTTGGGCCGATTATGGTCGCAGGACATGAGGTGATCATTGGTCCGGAGCCGTTGACCGTGGTGATGGCGAACTCGGATCAGAGCGAGGATTAGTCGGACGGCTTCGGCCGTACACGGTGCCAATAGGGGGGGGATTGCCTGTTGGGGGTGGCTGTTTGGGCCTTTGGGGAATTCGGCAGGGGTAAAAATAAAGAATTTCGCAACATAATTATTGAGTATTAAATCCGTCCACCTGAGAAAAGTGGGCGGTTTTTTATTTTCGTGCTATTTATGTTGCGTTATTAGCTAGTTTGGGCGGGGGAAAAATCGGCAAAAGTCGGGGTAGGGGCGTTTTTATGGTGGGGGAGAGGGTTTATGCAGCGACGACGTCAGAAGTGGCTAAAATGCGATAACCTGAGAAAAGGCGGAGAAAAGACCTAGGTAACCTGTGAAAATCCCCACCCAAAAGGGGGAAAAATGTTTACCAGGCGCTGTGTGACTTTAGAGTGAATATGACACTGGAGGTGCCATGACTGTTAAAAGTTCAAACCGTGACGCAATCGCGCACGGCAAAATTAATGTAGAACCGCTGCGCGAGCAGCCTAAATACCCTTCATGGGCTCTGAAGCTGACCATGGCCGTCACTGGCGTGCTGTTTGGCCTCTTCGTTATTGTCCACATGCTGGGTAACCTGAAGATTTTCGCTGGCGAGGAAGACTTCAACGCATACGCGACCTTCCTGCGCACTGTCGGTGCTCCGGCAGTTCCGAACGAGGGCATTCTGTGGATTTTCCGCATTGTCCTGCTGGTAGCTATTGTCCTGCACATTTTCGGTGGCCTCACCCTGGCTGCACGTGCTAAGCAGTCCCGCGGCAAGTTCCGCCGTCAGGGCATGGTGTCCAGCTGGAACACCTTTACTGCACGTTCGATGGTGATCACCGGCATTGTGCTGCTGGCCTTCATCATCTTCCACCTGCTGGACCTGACCATCGGTGCTGGCGTTGCTCCGTCTTCTTTCGAGCACGGTGAGGCATACCAGAACGTGGTTGCGTCCTTCTCGCGTCCGGGTGTTGTTGTTTGGTACATCATTGCGCAGCTCGCTCTGCTGCTGCACCTGTCCCACGGTCTGTGGACCGCTACTTCCGACCTCGGTATCACCGGTAAGCGCTGGCGCAAGGTTCTGCTGTTCCTGTCCGGCCTGCTGCCGCTGCTGGTTGTTGTCGGCAACATCTTCATCCCAGTCGCCGTCCTGACCGGTCTGGTCTCGTAGGTCGAGGAGGAAATTTACTATGACTAACACTGAAGCAACCGTCGCTGCGGACTTCCGCGCGCCGGAAAGCGCTGTCGACGGGGTCAAGATCGGCAAGGTTCTGTCCGATAACTCCCCGGGTGACAAGGTCTCCATGAAGGACCACTGGCAGTACCAGAAGGATCACGCCAACCTGGTTTCGCCGCTGAACCGTCGTAAGTTCCGCGTCATGGTCGTCGGTACCGGCCTGGCTGGCGGCGCTGCCGCTGCTGCGCTCGGCGAGCTCGGCTACGACGTGCAGGTTTTCACCTACCACGACGCTCCGCGCCGTGCGCACTCCATTGCTGCACAGGGTGGTGTCAACTCCGCTCGCGGTAAGAAGGTCGACAACGACGGCGCTTACCGCCACGTCAAGGACACCGTTAAGGGCGGCGACTACCGCTGCCGCGAGAACGACTGCTGGCGTCTGGCTGTCGAGTCTGTCCGCGTCATCGACCACCTGAATGCAATTGGTGCTCCGTTCGCTCGCGAGTACGGCGGTACCCTGGCAACCCGTTCCTTCGGTGGTGTGCAGGTCTCCCGTACGTACTACACCCGTGGTCAGACGGGTCAGCAGCTGCAGCTGTCGACTACCTCGGCTCTGCAGCGTCAGATTGGTCTCGGCAACGTCGAGATCTTCACCCACAACGAGCTGGTTGACATCATCGTCGCCGACGGCCGTTGCCAGGGTGCCATCATGCGTAACCTCATCAATGGTGAGCTGACCGTTCACACTGCTCACGCAGTTATTCTGGCTACCGGCGGTTACGGCAACGTCTACCACATGTCCACGCTGGCCAAGAACTCCAACGCTTCGGCCATCATGCGTGCATACGACCAGGGTGCTTACTTCGCATCCCCGTCCTTCATCCAGTTCCACCCGACCGGTCTTCCGGTCAACGCGCACTGGCAGTCGAAGACCATTCTGATGTCCGAGTCCCTGCGTAACGACGCACGTATTTGGACCCCGAAGAAGAAGGGCGACGAGCGCCCGGCCAACGACATCCCGGAGGACGAGCGCGACTACTTCCTGGAGCGTCGCTACCCGGCATTCGGTAACCTCGTCCCGCGTGACGTCGCTTCCCGCGCCAACTCTCAGCAGATTAACGCCGGCTACGGTGTTGGCCCGCTGAAGAACTCCGTCTATCTGGATCTGCGTGACGCAATTGAGCGCCTGGGCCAGCCGGTCATCAAGGAACGCTACTCGAACCTGATTCAGATGTACGAAGAGGCAATCGGTGAGGACCCGTACAAGGTTCCGATGCGTATTGCTCCAACCTGCCACTTCACCATGGGTGGCCTGTGGTCTGACTTCAACCAGATGACCTCCATCCCGGGTCTGTTCACCGGTGGCGAGGCATCCTGGACCTACCACGGTGCAAACCGCCTGGGTGCAAACTCCCTGCTGTCCGGTTCGGTCGACGGTTGGTTCACCCTGCCGTTCACCATTCCGAACTACCTCGGCCCGCTGCTCGGTACCGACCGCCTGGCTGAGGATGCCCCGGAGGCCAAGGAAGCACTGGACCGCGCTCAGGCTCGCCTGGACAAGCTGATGAGCATCCAGGGTAAGCACGGCGCTGAGTACTTCCACCGCCAGCTCGGTGAGATTCTCTACCGCGACTGTGGTGTGGCCCGTAACAAGGAAGACCTGGCTCGCGGTATCGAGGAGATCCGCGAACTGCGTAAGGCATTCTGGTCTGACCTGTTCATTCCGGGTGAGCCGAACGAGATGAACCAGCAGCTCGAGTACGCTAACCGCGTTGCTGACTACATCGACCTCGGTGAGCTCATGTGTGTCGACGCCCTCGACCGCGATGAGTCCTGCGGTGCTCACTACCGCGATGACCACATCTCCGAAGATGGCGAGGCAGAGCGCGATGACGCTAACTGGTGCTTCGTTTCCGCATGGGAGCGAGGCAACAACGGTCCTGCATGGGATCAGTCCGGTTACGAATTCATTCGCCACGCCGAGCCGCTCACCTTCGAAGCCGTCCCGCTCATGACAAGGAACTACAAGTAATGAAACTGCACCTTGAAATCTGGCGCCAAGCAGGTCCGAACGTCGAGGGACACTTTGAATCCGTTGACGTTGACGACGCCGTCGCAGAGATGTCGATCCTGGAGCTGCTTGACCACGTCAACTCCAAGTACGTCGAGTCCGGCAAGGAGCCGTTCGCGTTCGCATCTGACTGCCGTGAGGGTATCTGTGGTACCTGTGGTCTGAACGTCAACGGTCGTCCGCACGGCCCGGGCCAGAACACCCCGACCTGTCAGCAGCGTCTGCACCAGTTCAGCGATGGTGACACCCTGAAGATCGAGCCGATGCGCTCCGCCGCATACCCGGTCATCAAGGACATGGTCGTTGACCGCTCCGCTCTGGACCGTGTCCTCGAGCAGGGTGGCTACGTCTCCATCAACGCTGGTACCGCTCCGGATGCAGATACTCTGCACCTGAACCACGAGACCGCTGAGTTCGCACTTGACCACGCAGCCTGCATCGGCTGTGGTGCTTGCGTCGCAGCCTGCCCGAACGGTGCTGCACACCTGTTCACCGGCGCAAAGCTGGTTCACCTTTCCCTGGTCCCGCTGGGTAAGGAAGAGCGTGGCAAGCGTGCCCGCAAGATGGTTGACGAGGTCGAAGGCACCTTCGGTCCGTGCTCCCTCTATGGTGAATGTGCTGACGTCTGCCCGGCAGGTATCCCGCTGACTGCGGTTGCCGCCGTCACCAAGGAACGAGCTCGTTCGTTCTTCCGCGGTAAGGACGACTAAACTCTTTCTCGATTAGAGTTTTCCAGAAGGGACATAGATTATGGCGAATGCAGTCAAGCGTTACCAGGGCGAAGAGCACTTCGTCGACGGTTACGTGCCTCAGAGCATGAATGCCGAATACTCCTCGCTTCACAAGAGCATTACCTGGATTGGCATGGGTCTCATGCTCGCCTCTCTGGCGGCTTGGGGTACCTTCATTTTCGGTCTCGCAACGACCGTTTTTGCCGACCAGACTGCTGCCTCTCACAGCAACGGTTTCTTGGCTAAGGATGCCGCCAACTACACCGACTACACCGGTGGTTGGAACTTCGACGGCAGCGTGTTCATGTGGGCTGGCTTGGTAGTCGGACTGGTTATGGTTATTGCGGGTCTGGCCTGCATCTCCATCGGTCGTCGTGACTACAAGGCTTACCGAAAGGAATTCGGCACTCACCACTAAAGGCTTGCCCCAGTTAAAAGGGGCTCGCCTCTAGGCGGATGCAACGCTAGCCTTTTGAACTAGCACCTCCACAGTTGATGCCACTGTGCACAGTGCGCTGGGGTGGGGAAGTACTGAGAAGTACCTCTCACCAACAGCGGATTGCGGCGCGGTGGCATTTTCGCGTTTTCGGCGCCTAATCTATACACATGGATAACAACCCCGCTAAGCTCCCGGCAGCTGTAGATACGGTTTCGGACCGTCTCGAAGTTCCCGGGCCATCACCTGAGGTTGAAGCGGAAAAACGTGCGCAACTGCGTAAGGCCAAGGCTTTCGCTACGATGCTGCTGGTCATCGCAACCGCTGTGTATTTCACATGCCGCGGTATTGAGTCTTCACACTTATCCGCAGGCGAAGTTGTGCCCGCGTGGGTGGGCTACGTTCGCGCTGCTTCTGAGGCCGGCATGGTCGGTGCCCTCGCCGACTGGTTCGCAGTCGTAGCTCTGTTCCGCCACCCGCTCGGCATTCCTATCCCACACACCGCTATCGTCCGCCGCAAGAAGGACCAGGTCGGAGAGTCCCTGGCGCAGTTCGTCGGAGACAACTTCCTGAACCCCGCTTTGATTGTGGACAAGGTGCGTAAGGCCGAGATCCCTGAGCGTATCGGCGAATGGCTGGTAGCGCCGGGAAACGCCGACAAAGTGTCAGCAGAGGTCGGTAAGTTCACCGGAAATGTGCTGGAGGCGATTAATCCCGACGATGCCGCCGCAGTGCTGAAGTCAGCAGTCATCGACGAAGTTGCAGCTCCGGAGTGGGGACCACCAGCGGGTAAGGTTCTCGAGCAGCTGATTGAAGAGGGGCGCACCGAGCCCATCGTCCAGCAGATGGCTGAGTGGCTGCACCGGAAGTCGCTGGGCTCGCAGAATCTTATCGACCGCCTCGTCGGAGAGCGCGCCCCATCCTGGGCGCCGAGCTTTGTCAACGATCTCATCGGCGACAAGGTCTATCGCGAGCTGGTTGATTGGACCTGGCAGGTGCAGCATGACCCTAAGCACGACGCGCGCCTGGCGCTCCACCGCTTCCTCACGCAGCTCGCCATAGATTTGCAGAACGACGAGAAGACCATCGCCAAGGTCGAAGAAATTAAGACTGACATTCTTTCGTCCGCCGCCGTCACACAGGCGCCGGCGCAGATTTGGGCATCAACATCCGCAAAGCTTGTCGACGCTGCCCGCGACCCGGACTCCCTGCTCCGTCGGAAGGTCTCGGAAACGGCCGCCCGCTACGGCGAGCGGATCCAATCCGATCCTGAGTTGCGCAAACGAATGGACCGCCGTTTGGAAGCGGCTGTCGTCTTTATCGCTGAGAATTACTCGGGCGAGATTACCTCGATCATTTCTGAGACCGTTGAGCGTTGGGACGCCGATGAGGCTTCCGACAAGATTGAACTGATGGTCGGTCGCGATCTGCAGTTCATTCGCGTTAACGGCACGGTTGTCGGATCACTGGCCGGTTTGGCTATTTACACCCTGTCGACCTTGGTGTTTGGGGCTATTTAGCAGCACAACCCAGCACATCAGACGGTGTGCGTTAGCATGTAAAAAGCAATGCATCCCTGTTAAAGGAGTTGTTCCCCCGGTGCGCCTGTTACCATCTTTGCCCAGTCTTGCGGACTCGCCGCTAATGGCGATTTCCGTCTATGTGGACGTCTTGTTTCAGTTCGCCATTCCGTTTGTCATCGGCATCTTGGCGCTAATCGGTGCGGTGCTTGTCATCACCACCCGCGCGGATGCCTTTGACGCTGCAGACCGCAAGAGCCGCAACGTCTGGGCCGGCATGCTGGTCGGTTCGGCTATCTTCCTGCTCCTGCCGTGGCTGGGCTGGGCAATGTTGGGCATCCCGCTGATTGCCGGGCTAGTCATCACGGGTATTTACTGGTTGGATGTCCGCCCACAGATCAAGGACATTTTGTCGAACGCGCAGGGCGGTTATTAGTCCCGGGCGGGTGCTAGCCTGCACTACTGAGAAAGTGCCTGGGTTTATGACAGTTTCTGGGTGAAAAACCCGGTTATTTTGTCATAAACCCAGACACTTTCTTTTTTTTGGGGGGGGTGTCCCTATGTTTTTGTCAAGTGC
>NZ_KV836256.1:0-230 GCF_001838285.1 Corynebacterium sp. HMSC074C03
GGGTTTTTGCTCGCGTCTACTGTTCAGTGTCTGGCATGACACCACCCACCCGAAGTTTTGTGGTGGGGTTGGTTGGTGCCTGGTTTTTGTCGGTGGTGTTAGCGGTGGGGTCACGCCCGGTCCCATTCCGAACCCGGAAGCTAAGTCCACCAGCGCCGATGGTACTGCACTCGGGAGGGTGTGGGAGAGTAGGTCGCCGCCGGCATAAATAATTGTTGGTGGGTCGTGGT
>NZ_KV836257.1:0-274 GCF_001838285.1 Corynebacterium sp. HMSC074C03
CGGACCAAACAGAGGTCTCGTCGTAACGTGGGTGCCTGCAACGGATGTCCAAGACACCGGCGACCTGCCGCAACAGAAGGACACCATCATGGAACCGTCCGCAACACCCGAAATCATCATCGGCCTCGACGTCGGCAAAACCGGCCACCATGCCTGCGCGCTGACCAACACCGGCGAGAGAATTTACGACAAACCACTGCCCCAAGACGAAGCCGCATGGCGTGAAATCTTCGCGTCCATGCAGGCCCACGGCAGCGTTCTCATGGTCGTCGAT
>NZ_KV836258.1:0-382 GCF_001838285.1 Corynebacterium sp. HMSC074C03
CATCCACTTCAGGACCCGGCGTCGACCTGCGGCGGTCAGTTTTGTCGGACCTTCGTAGTGGATGAGCGAGTCCAGCACCCAGCGTGCGCGTGAGAATCTCGCCTGCAAAGACGCGCTCGAGTGCGGGGTGAATCTGTGTGAGCACGCTGCGAAGGCGGTTTTTCGTTCGGGTGGCGTCTTTGGCGATGTCGTCGTGGAATCCGGCGAGCATCTTCAGCGCTGCTAGTGTCTCGTCGTCGCGGTCGACTGCCCGCAGTGTGTGCAGCATGGTGCGGGCGGTGTCGGCGATGATGAATGCAGCCCGGCGGTCGGTTTTTGATCGCCCGGGGTAGAGATCGGCTGCTTTTCGCATGGCTAGGTCGGGGAGGTCTCCGACCGTGCA
>NZ_KV836259.1:0-2670 GCF_001838285.1 Corynebacterium sp. HMSC074C03
CCCATTATCAGGGACACTCACAAGGTAACGGGGCTAATCCTCCGCCTCCGGCACTGCGCCCGCCTCGTCGCTCTCGCGCTCGGCTTCCGGCTCGCCCTTGCCGTCGCGCGAGAGCTTCCGCAGCCACCAAATCAGCAGCGCAATGATCACCGCCGCTGCTGCCAGGATGGCCCACATCCACCACTGCCACTGCGAACCGCTGCCGTCGAACACGGACTCCTCGTCAGGATCCATCGGCACCTGATGCCCCGTCACCAGCAGTCGGTGCGTGTTAATGCCGTAAGGCGTGCACGTAATCAGGGTGATCAGGTCTTCTCCGGGGACGCGTCGTAAAGCATCGGTTTCATCCGGCTTTACGACGGTTACGTCGTGGACCTCATACTTCAACTTGTGACCCGCGACTGCGATGTAGAACGCGTCGCCCTTCTTGACCTTGTCGAGGTTGTCCCACAGCGTCGCATTCTGCAGACCCGTATGCGCCGACAGCGACGCGTGACGACCTTCACCCTCGCCCACGCCGCCGACCGGGAAGTCGGTGCCGTAGAGGTGACCGACCCCGCGCGAAAGCGATTTTTCCGACGTGCCGTGGAAAATGGGCAGGTCAGAGTTGATGGACGGGATGACGATGCGGCCGAGCGCGTCGGTCTCGCCAAGCACGTCGAGGTAGTGGCGATAGCGCTGGTACTCCGGGGAAGACTCGTCATCGGAGGTGGTCCAGGCATCGCCCGGATTGACCTCGCCGAGGCTGGCGTTGTACTCGTGGGCCTCGTTCCAGGCGGTGTCCAAGACCTCAGGAGGAGCGGATTTCTCCAGCTTGGAGTACTCATCTGCGGCGCGGGCCTGCAGGAAGTTATTCCACTGCGTTGCGACAACCGGGTACAGCAGCACTCCCAAACCACCAATGATCAGCAGCAAGGCGATGATGGTGTTCGAGTTGAGCTTCTTGCCCTTTTGGGGCTTTGCTTTGGTGTTGGTTGCGGCGCTGGCGTTGGTATCGTTTGCGCGTTCGGACTTCCGCTTAGATGTCGGTTTAGATGCCCGCTTGGAATGGGAATGACGCCCCATCGAATCCTACCTTTGGTGACATTGTGCATAGCGGCCACGGGGTCTTTCTCACCAGGGACAGTTCCCGGGCAGGGGATAGCCAGGCCGACAAATCGCTAACGACTTAATAAGTGCAAATACCAATTTAGGTCATGCGGCCCGGGAGAGTTGAACTCTACTCACCGCGCTGCGGCATCGGTGGAATCTGTGGTGGTGTTTGCGGAGCTTGTGGTGTCGGCGTTTGCGGTGTTTGCATCGGCTTTTGCGGAGCTTGGGGCGCTTGTGGAGGCGGTGTTTGCGTTGCTTGGGGCGCTAGTGGCGGTGGCTTCTGCCGGCCGAGCCGCCAGGGCAATAGTGGCAGAAATCATGGTCGCCAGTGCGATAAACAGCGCCACCCACTGCACACCAACTGCCTGGAAGCGTTCACCAAGAACGATGTATCCCAAGCTGAAGGCAACAATCGGCTCCACGACGGTCATAGCTGGTAGCGAAGCCTGCAACGGTCCCGCGTTAAAAGCCGCCTGCTGCAGGCCGACGCCAATAACCGCCAGTGCCACCAGCAGCCAGAGTTCCCAGGAGAGCAGGAGCTGGACGAGTCCGTCGTTGACGTAGGTATCGACCACCGACTTAGACAGCAACGCGACGAAGCCGTACAGCCAGCCGGTTGCCGTGCCGAGCAGTAAGGCCTTCGGGTTCTGGCGCAGCACTCCGCGCTGTTTCGTGGCTGAGGTGCTACCTGTGCTGTTGTCGGTGCTGGAGCGGTCTGCGATGGCTGAGCTGTCACTCGTGTTGGAGCCGCTACCTGCGTTGGAGCCGCTACCCGTGCCGGTATTGGGCCACTGAACTGCAGCGGCGTACAGTCCGCAGGTGACCACGCCACCGGCGGCAAGAGCCCATCCCCACAGGTAGGTGGGGATATCGGTGGAGCCGGCAGTCGGCTTGCCGAGCAACACCAGCGTCGCCACCGCAAAAGTAAGCGCTATCGACCAGATCATCTCTGACCGCGAAATCCGCCGACCATTGACCTTCGCCGCCAGCGGGAGCGTGAGCATCAGCTTCATAACCAACAACGGCTGTACCAGGAGCAACGTGCCAAATGCCAACGCTGCGACCTGAAATACATACCCGGCAATCGCCAAAGTCGAGCCTAGCCACCAGCGTGGCAGCTTCAGGGTCTTCGCCACTCCGCGAAGTGTGCTGGTGCCCTCTTCCAGTGTTCCGGAGAGGTTGTGGCGGATGACGGTTCCCCACGCGATGCTGAGCGCGGACAGCAGTGCCAGTATCGCAGCGAGAAGGTCATTGTTCACGTAGGAAATGCTAGGCATGCAACACTTGTCATGTCCACTTCGCAGGGGTTGGGCGGGGCAGTGTTTGGTGCCCGCAGCGCCTCGGGGAGTAGCTGGCGGATTAGCTGGTTCGGCCAAGATGCTGACTGAGCCCGGGAGTTCGGGAGTGACACTGACTGAGCCCGGAGTGGAGCTGGCTGAGCTCGGAGCCTGGGAGTTCGGGAGTGAAACTGACTGAGCCCGGGAGTTCCTGGCACAGTACCGAGAGTTACTGACCTAGTTTATGTCAGTTTTGACAAGTTTCAGGGCCGGTAGGGTCAGGCGGTCATTGCATCATGGA
>NZ_KV836260.1:0-113795 GCF_001838285.1 Corynebacterium sp. HMSC074C03
GCATGGCTAGGTCGGGGAGGTCTCCGACCGTGCAACCGCAGTCGCGGGCCACGGCGATGGGCAAGGCACCAATCGTGTTGAGTTAATCGACGACCATGAGAACGCTGCCGTGGGCCTGCATGGACGCGAAGATTTCACGCCATGCGGCTTCGTCTTGGGGCAGTGGTTTGTCGTAAATTCTCTCGCCGGTGTTGGTCAGCGCGCAGGCATGGTGGCCGGTTTTGCCGACGTCGAGGCCGATGATGATTTCGGGTGTTGCGGACGGTTCCATGATGGTGTCCTTCTGTTGCGGCAGGTCGCCGGTGTCTTGGACATCCGTTGCAGGCACCCACGTTACGACGAGACCTCTGTTTGGTCCGTGGCCCTATTAGCTGTCAGCGGTTGTCCCCGGTGCCCGGTGGCAACACCCCCGGATCATGGAAACTACAGGGCAGATAAGCCATGCCGGGCCCGGTGACCGTCCCCCGTGAGGGGGACACCATCACGGTAACGGATCGAACGGCGGTCGTGAATTCGTACCTCAATAATGCCTTCAACTCAGACACTTTTTCACCGGCTCCTTGGAGGGGGATTAGCGTACTTTTCTTGAATTTTCTAGACCTAAATCGTTGCCCCTTCAAAAAGTTGTAACTAAACCGAACGTTCGTTACAGTTATTGGAATGACAAGTACCGACCACGCCGCTTCCACAAGGGCTACTCCGCCCACTTCAGTCACCCACAGGTGGATCTTCCTCGCTATCATCAGCGCCGGCCTACTACTCATCGGCATAGATAACTCGGTGCTCTACACTGCTCTGCCGGTTCTGCGCGAGCAGCTCCACACAACCGAATTGGAGGGCCTGTGGATCATCAATGCCTACCCACTGGTGATTTCTGCACTCCTCCTCGGCACCGGCACCCTGGGCGACCGCATCGGTCACCGCAAGATGTTTCTTGTGGGCCTGACAATTTTTGGCTTCTCTTCCCTGGCCGCGGCCTTTGCGCCGCACGCCTGGGCGCTGGTCATCGCCCGCGGCTGTCTAGGACTGGGCGCCGCGACCATGATGCCGGCGACCCTCGCACTGCTACGTGAGACCTTCCACCACCCTCGTGAACTTGCCACAGCTATTGGCATTTGGTCTGCCACGGCAACACTGGGTGCCGCCGCTGGCCCCGTCGTTGGCGGTTTCCTATTGGAGCACTTCTGGTGGGGCTCAATCTTCCTTATCAACATCCCTGTAGTAATTTTCGCAATCATTGGCACGCTGATTTTTGCTCCGCCGAATCAGCCCAACCCAGCCAAGCGCTGGGATTTCCTCACCAGCCTCTACGCGATGCTGGCCATGCTGGGCCTGGTTTCGCTCATTAAGGAACTCGCTGGTCATCGCTCCTCCACCGTCATCGTCGCAGCTATCGCCTGCGGGCTAGTGGGCGCGGTACTGTTTCAGCGTCGTCAGGCACGTCTCACTGAACCCCTCATCGACTTCTCCGTCTTCCGTTCGCGGATGTTTTCCGGTGGCGTGCTGGCAGCCGCGCTTGCCATGTTTGTCCTGGCAGGCGCCGAATTGATGACGACGCAGCGCTTCCAGATTTCCGTCGGATACACACCACTCGACGCGGGCTTGCTAGTTGCCACCGCGGCACTGGCGTCCTTGCCAGTTGGTGTCATCGGCGGCATGGTGCTGCATCGAGTGGGTTTCCGCACACTCATCTCCGGCGGATTCCTCCTCAACGCCATCGGCCTGGCAGGCATGTACTACGGTGTTTCCTCGGACAATTTCCCGCTCATGATCGCAGGATTGATACTGCTCGGCGCGGGCGCAGGTTCTGTGATGTCGGTGTCGTCGACCGCGATTATCGGCTCAGCCCCGAGGTCAAAGGCCGGTATGGCGGCGGCGATGGAATCCGTGTCCTACGAATTTGGCACACTAATCACCGTCGCAATCACAGGCAGCCTCCTGCCCATGTTCTACGCCTTGTTCACGCCTGTCGACGCCAGCATCTCACTCACCGATGCACTTCACACGCCAGCGCTTAACGACGGCGCCCGCGCCGGCCTCGACAGTTCCTACCTGGCCATTTTGATTATCCTGGCTGTCGTTGCTGTCATTGCAGCGATTGCGACTGCGGTGGCATTTCGCGGCAACCCGAAGGAGACTGAATATGCGCACGAGTAAGCGCACTGCCATTCTCGACACAATCGTTGAGATTATCGAGACAAGTGGCTTTTCCGAGGTCACCTACGAAAATGTCGCAACTCAATGCGGAATGAGTAAATCAGGGTTGATTTACCACTTCCCCTCCCGCGAAGACATGATTCGCAGCGTCCATGAGCACATGGCGCAGTTATGGGAAGAGGAGCTTATCGAAGCCGCGGGTGGGCCCGCAGAGGAGGTATCCCCCGCCAACCGCCTACGCGCAAACCTCCAGGTCTCACTGGATACGGCAACGAGGGCCGAGCTACTCATGTCCATCGACTCTGCCGCCGACCCGGAGCTGCGCGAGATCTGGACGCGCCTTTTGCGCCGGTGGAATCCGCCGGTAGAACAGATTGCCACCGATGAGGAAGCCTGCATGGCCTACGTTGTCCAAATGATTTCCGATGGACTCTGGGCCAACGACTATCTCAACGGCAATCAGCTCACGAAAGCACAGCGTAAGGCAATCGCCGAGGCCGCGGCAAAGCTGATTCCAGAGTCGATGGAGTAGCCAGCTCTAAACGCCCTTGCGCTGAACGTCCTTGAGCTCGGAGTCAGTAGCCAGGCCGTAGTTAGCACCCTCATAGACGGCCTTTGCTCGACTCGTTCCGCCGAGCACAAACTCACTAAAGGACAGCACCAGCGAGCCAAGCACATTCTTGGACGGATCATCCAGGTAGGTGCCGTGGTAGGAACCGGTGACTACCGCTTCCCAGGCGGGCCCTTCAGCATCGCGGTAACCACGTCGATCCGCATCAAAAGGAACGATGTCCTCGTGCTCCGCAATGGCCACCAGGCTTGGAATCTCCGGCGGTGTGGAGATTAGTCCAGCGTCGGAAGGCCCTGGGTTGATGGCAACCAGACCGCGGGTGACCATATCGATACCCGCAGCCTGGAAGGCTTTATCCATCCTGTTGTTCAGGAAGATTGCGGAGCCACCACCCGCAGAGTGCCCGACCAGCATCGTGCGGGAGAAATCGATCTTGCCTGCAAGTGGTGTGGACTCGTCCTCATTGGCCGCTGCGGCAACTGAAGCTGCCAGCACCATCTGTGGCGCGAACCAGTTGGTGAAGTTGTAGCCAAGGGCCACGACGTATCCGTGGCTTGCATAGAGTCGCGCTTGCGCGTCGTACATACCCGGCTCAGTACCAATGCCAGGGCTGAGAACCATCAGTGGCGCAGACTCCATGGAGTCAATATCCGCCGGGTAGATAAGCTGCGCGCCAACTGGGGAGGCGTTGGCCGATTCAGGCAGTACGTCGTAGCAGCCGGTGGTGTCGTGGAGACCGTGGAGGTCCCGCAGTACGCGGTTATAGATGGTGTAGACGACACCATCACATGGCATTGCTTCGCGGATTGCGGCAACTGGATGGGAGCCCATCGCTCCGAACTCCTTGCGCAGCTGCCCCGCCTCTGGGTCGAACGGCTCGGTGATATGGCCACTTTCGCCACCGGAGATGACGCGGTTCACGCCACCCATGACATCCACCAGACCACCGCCAATTTTGTCCACGGTTTCCGAGTTCTGGTAGTCAATAGTGCTTTCGCGTGCAGTGATGTCCGGTAGCTGACCAATGCGCGGTGCCGCCTGTGCTGGCACCTGTCCGCCGAGAACTACACCAGCTGCGAGCGAGAGAGCAACCACCTTCGAGAACGTACGCCCTTGCCCTCGGAGGGATGCCGACACGGTCTTTCCGGCGGCACTTAGTGAACCAATCATCGTTTTCCTTAACTCTTGCCAAAAACCTTGGAATACGAATCTACCTAATGCGTAAATACGTACGTAAAGACAGAATCATCCTCCCCCATACTTCACCCCTCAAACAATCATTCAGGGCGCTACAAATGTTCACTCTCGCCCACAATTAGCACTATTACCCCCATTTCCTACCCCCTTTCTAAGAGTGCACAGATTCAGAAAACCCACCTCACCACCGTTACCCACATATTTTTATTACCTTTTTCCACAAACGCCTCCGCTGCCTCCCCACCAGCGCATACCTTATTGACACCAAGGAGAAAGCGGTCACGCCCACGCTCACTGTTAACCGACAACCGAGTGCGCATGGCCCTTAATAAAACCCCCGAACAGAAAAGAACTCCCACAATGAGAATCGGCATCCCCCTAGAACCCGATCCCCAGCAAACAATTGTGGCTGCGACCCCGGAGACCGTCGGCAAACTCGTCAAGCTTGGCTACGAGGTCGCCGTGCAGGCTGACGCCGGCCTGGCTGCTAAGTTCACCGACGCGGACTACGAATCCGCCGGCGCCACCATTGTCGACGAGTCTGTCTGGCACAGCGATATCGTCGTAACGCTCGACACTCCGCCGGAGCAGTTCCGTGCACTGCTTAACGACGGTGCCATGCTGATTAGCCGACTTGCGCCAGGGCGTAACGAAGAGCTGGTCGAAGAGCTCGCGCACCGCAACATCACTGCCCTTGCTATGGATGCGGTTCCCCGTATTTCCAGGGCGCAGTCGATGGACGTGCTGTCGTCGATGGCCAACATCGGTGGCTACCGCGCAGTAGTCGAAGCGGCTGCTGCGTATGGTCGCCTTTTCACTGGTCAGGTGACTGCCGCAGGCAAGATGCCGCCAGCTACCGTTTACGTCATCGGCGCTGGTGTCGGCGGACTTGCCGCAATCGGTACCGCCAACTCTATGGGCGCGATTGTCAAGGCAACAGACCTGCGCCCTGAAGCCGGTGAACAGGTCGAATCGATGGGTGCAGAGTTCATCCCGATTCCGGCCGCCACTGAGAAGTCCGAAGATGGCTACGCCAAGGAAATGACCAATGATCAGGCTGCCGCTGCCGCGAAACTCTACTCCGAGCAGTCCGCGCAAGCTGACATTGTCATCACCACCGCGAATATCCCGGGCCGCCGCTCTCCGCTGCTGCTGACTGCTGCCGATGTTGCAGCTATGAAGCCGGGCAGCGTCATCGTTGACATGGCTGCCGCCGGTGGCGGTAACTGCGAGGTGACCGTTCCAGGTAAGACCATTGTCACTGACAACGGGGTGACCATCATCGGCTACACTGACCTTGCAGGGCGTCTGCCCGCACAGGCATCGTCGCTGTACGGCCAGAACATTTTCAACCTGTTCAAGCTGATTACGCCAGAAAAGGATGGCTCTCCAGTTCTCAATCTCGAGGACGAGATTATCCGTGGCATCACGGTGACAAAGGCTCGCCCACAGAATGGTGCCGGCGCTACCGGAGCTGAGATTCTCTGGCCACCACCGCCAATCAAGGTCGCTGTCACCCCTGCTGCCCCGCTGCAGGAACAGCAGGCTCAGCAGGCTGCATTAGAAGAGAATGCGCCGGAGAAGGTTTCCTTCATGGGATCGAGCCTGGGCTCGAAGATTGCTTTGGGTCTGACGGCATTGCTGGCAATTGTGGTTATGCTCAGCGCGCCGCACAGCGTGAGCGCCAACTTCATGGTTCTCACCTTGGCTATCGTGCTTGGCTTCTACGTGATCTCTGCGGTCACGCCGCGCCTGCACACACCTCTGATGTCTGAGACCAACGCGATTTCCGGCATTGTTCTGGTGGGTGCGATTCTCCAGGTGGGAAGCTCCAACCTGCTGGTTTCCGGTCTCGCGTTCGCGGCCATCGTGGTCAGCTCCATCAATATCTTCGGCGGTTTCGCCGTCACCGACCGCATGCTTGGCATGTTCGTGAAAGAGGAGGCATAAAGTCTAATGGCTAGCATTGATACTGCTTCGCTTCTGGACTGGACCTACCGTCTGTCCAACGTCGGCTACATTGTCGCCGCTGTCCTGTTCCTCGCTGCCCTCTCGGGCCTGTCCAAGCCGGAGACCGCTCGCCGCGGAAACGCCTTCGGTATTGCCGGCATGGCCGTCGCCGTTGTCATTGCCATCTTTCAGGCACTCGTCACCGCTGACACCAAGCCGGATACTCACTTCTCCCCGCTGATTACCCTAATTCTCATCGCTGTCGCTATCGGCATCGGTGGTGTCATCGGTATCACCCGCGCACGCAGCGTTGCCATGACTGGTATGCCGCAGCTGATTGCACTGTTCAACGGTCTGGTTGGACTCGGCGCTATCTTCATCGGCTTCAACTCGTACATCTTCGCCGAAGATGTCGCCCCCGATGCCCTGAAGTTCCACTTCGGCGAGGTCTACATTGGCGTCTTCATCGGCGCTGTGACCTTCACTGGCTCCATCGTCGCTGGCCTGAAGCTGTCTGAGAAGATCAAGGGCTCGCCGCTGCTGCTGCCAGGCCGCAATGCTCTGAACATTGCCATTCTGGTGGTCACTCTGGTTCTCCTGGCTGTCTTCATCGCAACCGGCACCGAGGGCGGCACCATCGCATGGGCATGCATGGTTGCTGTGACTGCTTTGGGCCTGTTTTTGGGCTGGCACTTGGTCATCGCCATCGGTGGCGGCGACATGCCGGTTGTCGTGTCCATCATGAACTCGTATTCCGGTTGGGCCGCTGCTTTCACCGGTCTCATGCTTGGCAACCCGCTGCTCATCATCACCGGTGCGCTGGTTGGTTCCTCCGGCGCCTACCTGTCATACATCATGTGTGAGGCCATGAACCGCTCCTTTGCCAACGTTATTCTGGGTGGCTTTGGCTCCGAAGCTACGTCGGCAAGCGCTGTGGAAGGCTCCCACACTGAGGTCAACCACGAGGACACTGCAGAAATCCTGCGCAACGCGGACAAGATCCTCATCGCTCCGGGCTACGGTATGGCTGTGGCACAGGCTCAGTACGCCGTCGCCGATCTGGTACGCAATTTGCGTGCCGACGGTAAGGAAGTGGTCTTCGGTATCCACCCAGTCGCTGGCCGCCTGCCGGGTCACATGAACGTGCTGCTGGCTGAGGCCAAGGTTCCCTACGACATCGTGCTGGAGCTGGACGAGGTCAACGATGATTTCGCTGATGTGGATGTCACCCTGGTCATCGGTGCAAATGACACCGTCAACCCGATGGCAGAGCAGCCGGGCTCCCCGATTGCGGGTATGCCGGTGCTGAAGGTGTGGGAATCTGAGCGCGTGATTGTTCTCAAGCGGTCGATGGGTTCGGGCTACTCGGGCGTGCAGAACCCGCTGTTCTTCAACGAAAACACCGACATGCTTATCGGCGATGCGAAGGCCAGCATCGACTCCCTGAATCGCATCCTGGCGGATTCGAAGGTCAACGCTTAAACCCGAAGTAAGCAACGCCGTACCAACCGGAACCTAGGCGATTAGTTCCTAGGCTTCGCCACGGGCTGCATCACGAACCATGGTGATGTGCTCAATGCCGGCTTCCATGAAGGTCTCCCCGACCTCATGGAAGCCGGCTTTTGCGTACACAGCCTTCGCCTGCGTCTGGGCATGCAGAATCAGCCCCGTATCCGGGTGGTCAGCGATGACCTGCTGCAGCAGTTTCGAGGACAACCCCCTACCCCGGCTCGCAGCATCGACGACAACGCGGCCGATAGTGCGCGGGTAGGTCGACGAGTACTCATCGAGCGTGTCAATTACACGCAAGTACGCGATAATCTTGCGGGAGTCATTGTCGTCGCGGATGAAATAGTGCTCTGCGGTATCTTCCAGGTCGCGCCAATCCATTTCCGGCTCCTCACAGGACTGCTCAAGATAGAACACGTCGGTACGCAGCGCCGAGATGGCATACGCATCGGTCGCACTGAGGTCGGAAAAGAAAGCTCTCTCAATCATGGGATTCGATACTAATGCGGTGGCTCCGCAATACGCGAGAGATTCACCGCTTTTGTGTCGCCGCGGTCGTCGGCCACGGCCACAAGCAGTGTCGCGAAGAAGGCCGTGCTGATGGTGAGGAAGCCAGCGGCAGCACCGACCTCCCGATTAAATGCATCCTTTACCGCAAACGTAACCGCGAGAATAACCGCCAGACCGACGGAAGTACCGATGCGCTGGCCGGTCTGCAACACTGCACCTGCGGCACCGGCGTAGGTCAATGGCACATCACGCAGGGACAGTGCCTGATTTGGCGAAATAACCAATCCGCCCGAGGCGCCAACGAAGCACAAGGTGAGAATCATCCAGTACTCGCTGACACCGAATTTGCTGTGCAGCGCGATGACCCCCACGGTCAGCAGCAGCCCGGTAATCGAGATGGCGATGCCGCCGATGACAATCCTGCGGCCTCCCTTGTCCAAGTGGTGGCCAGCCCAGTTCGCAGAAAACGAGCTGAGTACCGCTGCGGGCAGACCGATCAAACCGGACACCAATGCCGAGTGCCCCAGCGCATTTTGGTAGTACTGCGCCACGAGCACCCAGATACTGGTCGTACCGAAGAACCATAATGTGGCAATAATCGCGCCGTTGCGGAAGTGGCGGAGCCGGAAAATATCCAAATCCACCATCGGCGCGGTCGGTGTGGATTTCATGTGCTTTTCCCACTTCAACCACACCGCAAGCAGCACTGCTGCCGCAGGAAGCATGGCCCATACCCATGCGGAGCCGCGCGACTCCATAAACGGCAGCATGACCATGAGGACGGTGAGCCCCAGCAACAATGAACCAACTGGGTCAAGCGCACGAATTGTGCGTAGAAGACCAATTGGTTTGCCGTCTGCATTGCGAAGTCGCCACAGGTAGGGGCGCGGGAAGAATATGAGCCCAAGAATAATAGTGAGGATGCCAACCGGGACGTTGACCAGCATGGTCAGCCGCCAACCCAGGTCGGGGCCGCCGAGACGGATGAGCAATCCACCCAGCGGCGGGCCGATGGCCACTGCAACACCCACGACAGTGCCGAAATAGCCGAAAGCGATGGCTCGCTCACGTCCGTTGAAATACTGCTGAATCATGCCGACACCCTGCGGGTTAAAGAATCCGGCACCGATGCCCATAACAAAGCGAGCAACGTTCAACATCTCAATACTCGGGGCAAAGCCTGCAGCGATAGCGGCGAGGGTATAGATAACCATGCCAAGGATGTAGAGCCCGCCGCGGCCGAGCAAATCACCTGCTCGCCCCGCAGCCACCAGAACTACACCAAATGACAAGGCATAGCCGCTGAGCACCCACTGCACATCCGCGTCACGTGCCTCAAGCCCGGTCTGGATGCTGGGCAGAGCCACATTGACGATGCTCACAGCAATCAGCGCCATAAAGATACCCGTCAGTAGAACTGAGAGTATTCGCCACCTTTGGGGATCTGGAGTCGTCTGATTTTGTTGCATCATTCCACTATTTATACGCGCTGAATATGTGAACTCAATCCCGCAAGTTTCTAAAGCTGGAACGTATGCAGAGCGTAGGCACCCTACGGGTCGCACCCCGTACGCGTCGCATGCCCCCAACGCTGCCGAACTCACCTACCATCGTGGAATGGCACACAATAACTCGACGTCTTACGCAATGATCATCAATCGCTTTGGCGGCCCCGAGGAGTTCACGCAGGTTCCCCGCACCCCTGCAGAGCCCGGCCCCGGCGAAATCCTGGTCAAAACCACAGCCATCGGCGCAAACCCGCTGGACTACAAGATGCGCGATGGATCTTCCGGTCTGTGCGCAAAGTTCACCCCTCCCGCGGTACTCGGACGCGAAGCCGCTGGCGAAGTCGTTGCCGTCGGCGAAGGTGTGGACAGCTTCGTCTCCGGCGACCGTGTCTTTGGCATGCGCGGCTTCGACGACTTCCGCGGCACCTACGCAACGCACAACGTCTTCCCCGCCGACGGTGTGGTCCGAACGCCCGATTCGCTTGACGACGTTACCGCTGCGGGCCTTGCCCTAGTGGGAATCACGGCGACCGTGGCTGTCGAGCAGCTTGCAAAGGTAAAAAGCGAGGACACCGTATTAATTCATGGTGCCGGTGGCGGTGTTGGCCAGCTGATGACGCAGCTGGCGGTCGCCCGTGGCGCAACTGTGTTGGCCAGTGCGTCGTCACGCCATCATGAAAAACTAGTGGGCTTTGGCGCGCAGCACATTGATTACACAGCAGAAGATGTATTCGAGGCTGTGCGACAACAGTTCCCCGAAGGCGTGGACGTTGTCCTTGACGGCGTGTACTTCGACACTTTCCTGCCCTCACTGGATGTGTTGGCATCGGATGGTCGGATTGTGGCGCTGCCTTCGCTGGCCGATTTAACACCGGCGAAGGAACGCGGCATTGAGGCACACATCCCGGCTATTTCGAATGACACGACTATTTATGCCGACCTGGCCGACCGCGTGGTTGCCGGTGAGATTTCACTTCCTATCGGCCTGACTAAAAACCTCACCGAGGTCGCGGAGGTCCACCGAGTATTGGAAGACGGACACGCTGACGGCAAGATTGTGATGACTGCTGAGTAATGCAAGTGCGTTACTACAGCTCTCGACGGGCGTTCTGATATGTCTTCGTCAACGAGCACCACAGTTCGTCGGCATCAGAGATGGCTTCCAGCAGCTCCCGGTTGGTCATAGTTTCGCGCTGCTCGCGCAATCGATTACTTAGCTTGCGGGCACGAGAGAGTTCACCGCGCAGCTCGATGAGCTCCGGCGTAGCCTCTCCAGAGGCAAATACATCCTTGTAGATGGTGCCAACGCCCATTGTGGTGTTCACGTTGTCCCAAGCAGAGAGGATTGCGGTGAGCTGGTACTCCGTGTCCATGGCGATCTGCTGCAGCTGGGCGTGATTCCGCTCGGCGAGCTCGTGGGCCTCAGCGCTGCGGCGCACACCGGCCCATGCCTGATATCCAATGAGAATCGCAAGTATCAGGCCTGCAACTGGCAACACAAATTGCAGAATCCACAGCGTGACCCCGAAGAGTTGAATAATCAGGCCGAAGAAGAAAAAGACGACAATGACCATCGCACAGCCGTTGTCGGAACCTGAGCCTTTACTCATCGCGGCATCACCTCCGCCCCGGCATTGAGAATCGCATCGGCGCCCAGGTGGCTGGCATAGCCAAGTCCGATGGCCGCTGCCAGAAGGAGTATGGCCAGCAGCGTATAGACGATTGCTTCTTTAACAGTGCTGGTGACCGCAACGCGCTGCTCTTCGTAGTCAAGCAGTGCTCGCATGTCCTTGGTCGAGGCCTTCAAGCGACCTTCGATGTCAGCCATGTGTTCCTGCTGCTCAGCGGACGAGATAGCGATGGCATTCAACGGCACATCAAAGCTCTCGACGCTGGTATATGCCTGCCGACGAGCACTCTTAACACTGTCGAACGAAACCGACGGTGCGGGCGGCACTTTGGTCGGCCCACTGAGATTCCGCGACACCTTATAGTAAGAGCGCGCGGCGGCTCTGGTCAGTTCGTCGTTGGAGTCGCCTTGATTGCCCATAGAGCCGAGTCTGCCACATGAATTTTCTTTGGTTCGGCATCGCCCACCTCATCGAGGATGGCGAAGACGTGCATACCCGAATATGGTGCGGCTTCTGCGCGGAGCACGGTTCCCGGGCCAACCCCTGATGTCGCCAAGTAGCGCAGCAATTCCGGGTCGGAGTCGTTGATGCGATCGACCACAACCATCTCGCCAACTTCGATATCCGTCAGGTCGGTGCGCACCGCGTTGGCGATGGTACCGCTTGCGCTGGGAATTGGATCACCATGCGGATCGCGCTCAGGGAATCCCAGCATCGCATCAATACGACTAATGAAATCCTCCGAGACCGCATGCTCAAGCTTTTCCGCTTCCTCGTGAACCTCATCCCAGGTGTATCCCAGCGTCGAGACCAAGAAGCTTTCAATAAGCCGGTGGCGTCGCACCATCACCAACGCGATATCGCGCCCGCGATCTGAAAGGCTAATGCCCCGGTACGGCTCGTGAATAACAAGACCACGTGCAGCCAGCTTCTTCACAGCCTCGCTGGCGGTGGGCTTCTTCTCACCCATCCGCTCAGCGACATCGCCAAGTGCCACTTTTTCACCGGTGCGCTCGTGCAAATCCCAAATGACCTTGAGGTAGTCCTGGGTCTTTGCTGGTAAATCCTCCACGTGCATTCTTTAGACTTTAGCGTTATTGCGTGTTGACGCAATCTTGAGGGGGACATAGAAACAACCGGCACAAACGCCAATGCAGCCACCGACTGACAGGTTGGTTGCCACTGCAATGAACAATCCCACCAGGCCAATCGCGATCCCCATCAATGGTGCTAACACGAATAGCAAACGGGTATCGTTTACTACCCCAACAAGCGCAGCTGCAGGGGCAGCCAACAGCGCGATGGACAGAATCGTACCCACCGCCGGAATCAGCGCCACCAGAGTCAACACAATCAGCCCGCTGATGACCAACTGTGCTTTTCTCCTCGAATGTGCTACCTCGAAAGACTCCGGATCGAAGGTGAAGAAAACCAGCTGCCGCCACCGAGCCAAGAGCACCAACGCCACCAGCAGCAAGAGTCCACCCGACAGCGCAATATCAATCTTGTTCACATTTAGCACGCTGCCGACCAGGAAACTCTCTACCTTGACCGGCAACGGGGCGAACCACTTGTTCAGGAAGTACCCCAGCGCAAACCCGAAGGTCAGAACGATTCCCGCTGCCGAAGAGGTCGTTCCCACTCTTGAGAGACCGAACAGTGCACCGATGGGAATGCACATCAGAAATGCACCGATAAAGAGGAAGACAGATATCCACGAGTGGCTCAGTCCAAGCGCTGCCGCGATAACAACGCCCACGACCGCGCCGGGAAAGGTCGCATGCGTAATCGCTTCTGCGAAGAACACTTGCCTGCCCAGCACCGCGAGTACCCCAACTACACCAGCCAGGGCTCCGACCAAAATCAGTTCGATAATCGGCAGAATCAGGATGCTAGACACGATTTCCTCCGATCACCGCACGCAGTCCCAGCGCCACGAAATACAGTCCCACCGACGTCAGCGCCACGACGGCCTGTGGCGACACCGGCCCCAAAGGCACCAGTGCCAAACCAACGATTCCGCTCAGACAGCCCACTGCAATCGCAATCGGCACCATCACATGCACCCGGCGCGTCAGCAGTCTCGCCGCTGCTCCCGGTACGACCAGGTAGCCGACCACCAGCAGCACGCCCACTGCGCTTGCCGACGACACCACCACCGCAGCGATTGCCGCATTGATGGTGAGGTCAACGCCCCACACATTGATGCCGGTGGCTTGGGCTCCGAAGCGGTCAAAGGCGACAAACACCTGCTGACGCCACGTCACTGCGATAAGAACCAAAGCGATGGCGCAGACAATCAGGGCGCTGGTGAGACGGGAGTCGGTGACTTCCAATAGTCGCCCAAACATGAGCGCCTCCAGCTGTCCTGACTGGTCGCCTTTCTTCAGCGAGAGAATCACACCGATGGAAAAGAAACTGGTCAGCACAACTGCAACCCCAGCTTCCGACATGTGCGAGCGCGATACCAAAGTCAGCGCCACTGCCACTACCACCGCAAATGCGGCTGCCACCGGGATAATCATGTCGATGCCGCCGAATACGGCACCGGCCACAATCCCGGGAAATATTGAATGCACCATGGCTTCTGCGTTGAACTCAAGACCACGCAGGTTCACAATGACACCGACCAGACCGGAAACCACCCCGAGGGCAATCAGCAGCACCAGTGGTCTGAACATGAAAGGCGCAACCCCAAGCGCATTCGCAAGCTCAGTCCACATAGGCTGGCACCAACTTCGAGGTCGCACCAAAGGCTGGCTGTTCTGCCACAATTAATGTGTTTTCGCAGGTCTCTTCAGCTAGCACGAGATCGTGGGTGGCAGCGATAATCGCTGTGCCGTTTTCTTTCAGTTCGTTGAGAAGGTTCAACAGCACGGCCCGGTTTTCGGTGTCGAGGCCGTTGAACGGCTCGTCGAGAAGCACGAGCTGCGGGCGTGCGACAATGGCGCGCGCTAACAGGACGCGTTGTTGTTGGCCGCCGGAGAGGTTGCCGAAGCGTTCGCTGGCGCGGTCGGCGAGCCCTACTTTGGCCAGCGCTGCGCGGATGCGCTCTTTGCGGTGGCCGAGCGGCTGGAAGGGGCGCAATTCGTGCAGGACGCCCATTGCGACAACGTCGAAGGCCGTTACCGGAAAAGTGCGATCGAGGTCTGCCGACTGCGGGACGTAGGACACAGTCTTCGCACGGTTATGCATCTCACCGGCGAGAAGACGAGTCCCACCCAGAATTCCACGCAGCAAGGTGGTTTTACCGGAGCCGTTAGCACCGATTAGCGCGAGCCCAGTGCCCGGCGCGACACTGGCGGTGATGTGCCTGACGATGGGCACCGCTGTGTAGCCGAATGAGGCATCGCGGAGCGAGACTATGGCGTTAGCAGACATGAGGTTGGCAGACATGGGATCGACTGGGTCGCTAGGGGTCACTTGATGTCCTTCGGCAGCGGCGCGACGGTTCCGTCCCACGCAGTCACTACCTGAGTGACATTGTGGATGATTGAACCGATGTAGGTCTCGCCAGCACTTCCGGCCGGACCAAGGGAGTCGCCATAGAGGGCGTCCTCGCCGACGACGGCCTTGACACCCGCGGCCTTGGCAATTGCCTCAATTGACTTAGAGTTATTCGAGTTTTCCGCAAACAGCGCGGTTGCACCCGAATCCTTCACGGTCTTCGCGGCCTTTGCGATGTGCGCGGCCGTGGCATCCTGCTGCTCATTGAAATCAGACAGCGCTGCGCCGATGAAGTTGATATTGAACTCGTGGGAGAAGTATCCAAACGCATCGTGGCTGGTAAACAGCACCGGATTGTTCACACTGGCGATGGACTTAGTTGCCCAGTCATCCAGCTGATCCAGCTTTTCCTGGTAGGCAGCCACATGGTCGGCGATAGTGGACTTCAGCTCATTGTCACCACGTTCCTCAGCAACCTGTTCCAGGGCGTAGCCAATGTTGGCAACCTGTATCTTAGCGTTCTTCGGTGAGGTCCACACGTGCGGATCGAAGCGGAATTCTGCCTGCTCACCGGGTTCTTCCGGCGGGAATGGCCACGGGGCGACATCGACCTTTTCCACGCCGCGGTCAATGGTGTAGTTGCCGTTCTTCGCTTCCTCCGGTGGCAGTGGCTTCGTCTTATCCAGGTCCTTGTCCGCCTTCATAGCGTCGACGTCAGCTGCCGTGAGGACGCCACTGGTCACTGCCATCGTTCCGGAAAAGCCTGACGACTCAATCGCCTGGTCCAGGAAGTGCTCCAGATCGACTCCGTTGACGAACAAGAGATCGGCGTTACCAGTCTTGGTCAGCTGCTCATGGGTCATTTCGAGCTCATGTGCTGTTGCATTCGGCGCCAACAGGCACGTCAAATCAACTTCATCGATGTCCAGCTGCTTCACGTAATCACAAATCTGCGTCGTGGAAGCCACGACGTTGATTGGGTTCTCGCCGCTGGCTCCCTCACTGCCATCGCCACACGCTGCAAGGCCAGCGCCCGCTAGCAAGATCGAAAGGCCCGCACACATGGACTTAGCTGATCGCGAAAGTTTTCCGGAAATTGTCATGTTGGTGTCCGCTCTTGATTGTTTGTTATTGCTTTACGACGGCTACGCTGACCGGCCGCTTCAGTAAATCTGGTCACCTTAGGGGCGGTTGGAGCGCACTTCGCCGTTCATCTATCACGTGTGAGAGTAAACCTAACGACAACTATTTTCAACCTATTGAACTTAAGTGTTGTTGGCTTTACAGCCTTTCAGGATAAATAATGAACAAGGTCTCACCCCATACAGTTACACCGCTCCATCAACCGCCACACCACAACATCAGCCATGATGGAGACATGGAAGCGAAGATTTACCACAACCCCCGCTGCTCAAAGTCCCGCCAAGCTCTCGCCGTACTACGCGAGGCCGGAATCGAGCCGGAGATCATCAAGTACCTAGACACTCCTCCAACCAAGACCGAGCTGCGCTCGCTAATCGAGGCGGCCGGCCTGAGCGTCATCGATGCCGTGCGCACCAAGGAAGCAGAGTTCAAGGAACTGGGACTCTCCAAGGACTCCAGCGACGAGGAACTGCTGGACGCAATGGTCACACACCCACGCCTGATTGAGCGCCCGTTTGTCGTCACCAATAAGGGGGTAAGGATGGCTCGCCCCACCGAGGCCATTAATGACATTCTCTAGGCAGTGGCAAGCATTAATTGCTTTTACGCCAACCCCTCTCAAAGACCTCCAAGGCCGGGAGGTTAATGCCCCGTTAATAGAGACTGAAGTCTCTGTAAACTCAACGCTGAAACGATAAAGCTCCCCGCCTGCTGCCCTAACCACCCGCACAGGTCGCATTAGAGGCAACGGCGGCCTTCAGCGAAAGGACTGTCATTATGAGCAGTCAGAGGCTCGGCTGGCTCAGCGCACCCGGCCCAGCAGCTCCCCTCCCCGAGGAAAAAATTGCCCCGACCTACCGAACCTGGCGATTCAACGTGTTCATGGGCATCTTCATCGGCTACGCGGGCTTCTACCTCATCAGAAATAACATCCCCCTGGTGTCCGCCGTACTGGAAAAGCACGACCTACTTGGCGCAGCCGGAATCGGCATCGTAGCCAATGCAGTTCTGTTCTCCTACGGCCTATCCAAATTCTTCATGGCCATGCTCTCCGACAGAGCCAATGCCAGGTACTTCCTCCCGCTTGGCCTAGCACTGTCCGCGGTCGTAAACCTCTTTGTTGCGTTCGTCCCAGCCATCAGCGCCTCTGTTGCAATATTCGCGACAGTCATGTTCATCAATGGTTGGTTCCAAGGCATGGGCTGGCCGCCCTCTGGACGAGTTGTCGTCCACTGGTTCTCGACATCCGAGCGTGGCACTTTGATGTCGATCTGGAACACTGCCCACAATGTCGGCGCCGCCGTCGGCGGTGCTCTGGCAGCCTGGGGCTTGCATTCGTTCGCCACTTCCGACGCCGACTGGACTCCCGCATTCTGGCTACCGGCAATTGTCGCGCTCGTGATTGCCGCCATCGCATTCCTGCTGATTCGAGATAACCCGCAATCCATGGGTCTGCCTCCGGTAGAGGAATACCGGAACGACCCGGACAAGGTCGAAGGAACTAATGACGAGGCACAAGAACCCTGGTTCACAATCGTCAAGAACCATGTTCTTACCAATCCGGTTATCGTCATGCTGGCGCTGGCCAATGTGTTCGTCTACGCACTCCGTTACGGAGTTCTTAACTGGATTCCGATTTACTTGACAAACGAATTGCACAAGACCAACGTCACGGGCGGAATCATCGGATTCATGCTCTACGAGGGCGCAGCAATTGTGGGCACCTTGCTGTGCGGATGGGTCTCCGACAAGGTCTTCAAGGGTTGGCGATCAGGCGCCGGCATGCTCTTCCTGGTCGGCACCGGCATCACCATTTTCGCGTACTGGCAGCTACCCGCTACGGCACCATTGTGGATGTTCTACGTGCTCATCTCTCTGATCGGCGCACTCATTTACGGTCCAATCATGCTCATCGGACTGCAGGCCATCGACCTCTCGCCTAAGTATGTTGCGGGAACCGCAGCTGGTTTCACTGGATTGTTTGGATACCTTCTCGGCGCAACACTCGCCTCGACTGGTGTCGGCCTCTTGATCGACTTCGCAGGCTGGAATGTTACATTCGCGACCCTCATTGGCGTTGTCGCTATAGCGTTTGTCCTCATGATGTTCGTCGGCAAGTACGAGCGCGATGTCATGCACAAGGCAGATGAAGCCCGCACCAAAACAGCTCAATAGCCGTCAGTCACGATTTTGCTAGCCGGATCTCGGATTCACTCCGTGAGTCCAATACGGTCGCAAGGTCGCCAATTCATCGGTACACTCTATGTCACAAACGAAAAAACGCGAGTAGACATTACGAATGGAAGGAGTCTTCACCATGGGACTTATGGACAAGGCCAAGGAAGCACTGAGCAACGAAGAGAACACCGACAAGGTTCTGGACAAGGCTGAGCAGCTGGGCAAGGACAAGCTCGGCGAGGACAAGGCTGACCAGATCAAGAAGGTTCGCGACATGGCAGACGAGCGCCTGGGCGACAAGAAGTAAGCTACAGAGCTTCTTCACCCCGCATTAGCACCCCACTTTCACAGGGGAGCTGGTGCGGGGTTTTGCTGTCCTTAGGAGATCCCACAGACCCCCCGATACTGCTTTATTGACAATTATTTTCAACTTGTCCATCATTAACCAAGTGAAAACTATTGTCGATAGAGCTTCTCTTCCGCGTACTCGAAACCAAAAACTTCGAGCCCGGCTCTTCGGCTTCCTGTTTTTCCTCGCAGTCCCCGCCACAATCCTCTTGGCGATCTCCATCGGCCCCGCGGGAACAGGTTTCAGCAACGGCATCGTCGCACTGCTCACCCCGCTCATCAATACGCTTTCCGACGACCTCCCAGCTCTCAACCACCTTCTGCCAGAGATATCCCCTGCTACGCAATCACTTGTCTGGAGCATCCGGCTGCCCCGTGTCCTGTTGGCGGGGCTGGTCGGTGCCTCGCTCGCTGTCGCAGGCGCAACCATGCAGGCAGTCTTTCGCAATCCACTGGCCGAACCTGGAGTTACCGGTGTCTCCTCCGGTGCAGCAGTGGTAGCCGTTATTCTCATCGTCACTGGCGTGGCCGCGAAAGCGCCGTGGGTCCTCTCGGCAGGCGCGTTCATAGGCGCGTTGCTGGCTGTCATATTTGTCCAGATCGTCGCCGGTCTCAATGGCGGCAGCGGAGCCACCCTGTTGCTCGTCGGTATTGCACTCAATGCGTTCCTCGGCGCAGTCATCGCCGCCACCATCGCGAACGCGCCACACAGCGATGACGCTCAACAGGCCATGTTCTGGCTCAACGGCGATTTAACTGCTGCCAATTGGCAGGACATTGCGCTGGCAGTCGGCCCCATTACCGTCGGCACAGTTATCTTGATGACGCTCATTCCCGAACTCAACCTGCTCCTCCTCGGCGAAGAACAGGCCGCTGCCACTGGTATGCGCACAGTCTGGATCCGGCAACTGCTACTCGCCCTGGGTGCCTTAGTCACGGCAGCGGGCGTCGCTGTCACCGGCGTTATTTCCTTTGTCGGATTGGTCGTCCCTCACCTGATTCGCCTTGCCATCGGCCCCGATCACCGCAGCCTGCTGCCCATTTCTATGTGCCTCGGCGCAGTGTTTCTCATTCTCGCCGACCTCGTCGCCCGCAGTCTCTTTTCCCCAGTTGCACTGCAAACTGGCACAGTCACCGCGTTCCTTGGCGCACCTGCGCTACTCGCGTTGATTCTTCGGCAAGGTGGCCGCCAATCATGAGTCAGCAGACACAAAACCTCAGCGACCACGTCACTAAGCCAGACACCGACAGCACCGCGCTGCTGCGGGCTACCAATCTCAGTGTCGGTTACCGCAATCGGACCGTCGTAAGTGGCGTGAACCTTGCTATTCGACCTGGCGAAGTCCACGGCATCATCGGCTCCAACGGCACCGGAAAATCCTCCTTGCTCCGTGCTTTGGCTGGCATTGTGACACCGAGTTCGGGGCAGATTGAGCTCCTCGGCACGCCGCTGACGAAGCTTCGTGCCCACGAACGCGCCACTCGATTGGCGTACCTGCCACAGCACACACCGGCCGATGCTGCTATTGACGTTCGAACTGTCGTGGCACTCGGCAGGTACGCGCACCACCGTCGGCGTGACCGTTTCCGCAGCTCACTAAACTCCACGGACCACGACATCGTCGCCTACGCTCTCGACCGCGTTGGTGTCACCGCACTCGCCGACCGTCCTATCACGGCTCTGTCCGGCGGGCAGCGGCAATTGGTGTTCATCGCAAAGCTATTGGCACAACAGGCCAAGGTCATGCTTTTCGACGAACCCACTGCGGCCTTGGACATCGGGTTTCAGCTGGAAATCCTCGAGCTGCTCGGCGAGCTAGCCGACGAAGGCCACGGTATCGGAGTTGTTCTTCATGACCTCAACCTCGCGGCCCGCAGCTGTCACCGGCTCAGTGTGATTCACAACGGCGGATTGGAAGTCACTGGTTCCGCCGAAGCGGTGCTAACACCTCCCCGAATAGATGCGATTTATCGCATCTCCAGTGCTGTCGATACCGATCCACATACCGGTTCGGTGCGAGTGACGGCGTTGGCTCGGGCTCGCCCGGCTGACTGATTGCGGCTAACTGATTCAGAGTGTCTGATTCGGGCTGACTGATTCCAGCTAGCGAAAATGCAACCGAAAACCTTCCCAACAATCAAAACTCAACAAGCAAGGAAGTACTTTCATGTTTTCACCAACTTCTCCTATCTCTGCCTTGAAGCGAAACTCTAAAAAGGCCTTCACTCTGCCATTGATTGCAGCGCTTCCACTCGCTGCGATGGTCGCCTGTTCCTCTTCGGAGGAGGCGTCGCAGCAGCCGTCGTCAAGCGAAACTGCGACAAACAAGCAGGCGCAGTGGCCGCGGACTGTGACAGTCGGCGACCATGACGTTACGGTGCAGAGTCAGCCGAAGCGCATCGTTGCACTGTCGACCGAAGTTGCGGATCTGGCGCTGGAACTGGTTGGGCCAGAGCGTGTCGTCGCGGTGACGAAGAACGCGCTCGATGAGACCTCTGGTAATCAGGTTGAGCTGGCGCGTAAGGTGCCTAATGCAATTGCCAACTCCACGAAGCCGGATCCGGAGCAGATTCTGTCCTATGAGCCAGACATGGTGTTGATGACTAGCCGCCATGATCAGGAGCAGTCGGCAAGCAAGCTGCTGGGCGCCAGCGATGTTCCGACCGCTGCGTTTTCCAGCAGTGAATTCGCTTCGCCGAAGGCGTTGGCAGAATCGGTGACCACGCTCGGCAAGTTGCTCGGAGCCGAGGACAAGGCGGCCGAAATGGTTGCCAAGATTGAATCGGAAACCGAAGAGATTCTCTCGGGAATTGATTCCACAACTAAGCCAAAAACGCTGGTCCTGTTTGCCCGCGGTGGTCAGAAGATGATTATGGGAATGCAGTCGGCGACGACGAATCTCGTTGAGCTGGCCGGTGGCGAGCCGATTTCGCCAAAGGGCAAGCGCCCGGGTGCCGTTCCCGCTGATCCGGAGACAATTGTGCAGCTCAATCCGGATGTCATTTTGATTCAGGATTTCCACGGACAGGGCAAGGCTCCATTCCAGGAGTTGCTGGATAATCCGGCGCTTGCCGACGTCGCTGCGGTCAAGAATGATCGAGTGCAACTGATCGATGCGAAGACGACCTCTGGCACCGCCGGTATGCACATACCCGATGGACTGCGTGAGATCGCTGACGCGCTGGCTAAATAGAAAATAGGTTTTCACGTCGCTATGTGGATTCATGAAGCACTGACTTCGCCTCCCCGCGGAATGCACTGGGTTTTGTTATCCAGCTGGGGGCGTAGCTTTTTCTTCGCTCTCAGTGCTGTGTCTCTTGGACACGCGCTCGATGCTCTCAGCAGTTTGCACGGCGGTATCACAGACACCAGTGGCGGCAATTGGTTTGGGGATTGGGGGCTTTATGAATCTTTGGCCGCTGCAATTGTGGCGGTCATTCTGGGAAGCCTCTGTGCTTATGTCACCGAGGCCCTGCCACCACGGCTAGCTGGTGAGCAGGAAAAGCTGTGGCGCTGGCATGTGGTTGGCAGTGTGCTGAAGCCGGAGTTTTCTGCTCCTGAACAGGCCCCGAAGCGCTCGCATGGGAAAGGGCACGGTGGCGGGAAATCCGGTCACGCAGACCGAAGCGCCGCCAACACTGGCGAAGGCCTACTCTTCGATGCCGCGACCACAAGCGTCGAACAGACCGCGAATTACCGAGCGACATTTCTCGCTCCCACGTTGGCCTCGTTTAGTGCTCCACTGATCATTTTGGTGGTCTGGGCTTTGTGGGTGGATACGAAGACCGCCTTGTGGCTGGCACTATTTTTCATTTCCACGCCGTTGATCATTATTGGTGCTGGAAAAATCCTGCGGAAATCCAATGCGACGTATCGCCGAAAGCAAGCGAAGGCCACACATGCGTATTTGGAAATGCTCGAAGGGCTGGGCACATTCAAAGTTCTTGGAGCAATTGACCGGGTCATGGCACGTTTTGCCAGCCAAACTCGCACTGCAATGGCTGAGCTCACTGCCCTGCTCGCCCGCAATCAGCTGATGATTATTGTCAACGATGCGGTTTTTGGCATTGCAATGTCGACTACAGCAATCGGCCTTGTCCTGCTGCGTTTACAGGCCGGCGCAATCAGTGTCGGCACGGCTCTCGCAGGTGTTTTTCTATCCGTTCTGCTCTACGAGCCCGTTAATCGTGTCGGCCGAACCTTCTACATCGGACTCGGTGGACGCACCCATCGAAATGGAATTGTGGAGATGTTCGGTGAACCTCCAGCTGAAGCGTCCACAGCCGCGACAGCGCATTCCACCGATGCCTCCGCGCCGCAGGCACCGCACTTACAGCACGCACCGGAGATTTCCCTCCGCGATGTGACCGTTGACATCGGCGAAAAGCGCATTCTCTCCGATATCAACCTGACAATTCCAGCCGGCAGCAGAGTCGGCATCGTTGGCCCCAGCGGTTCCGGAAAAAGCACACTCCTGCGTGTACTCGCAGGCCTGCAGCCGCATTCCGGGGAAGTCTCCCTCGACGGCCACGCGCTTTCAACCCCGGAGTTGCTCGCCAACTCGCTACTCATCTCCCAGCAACCAGCCATTTTCGGCACCACCGTCGCGGACAATCTTCGCATCGCATGCCCGGACGCAACGGCCGTCGATATGCGAAAAGCACTTCGCGACGTGCACTTACTCACCGAAATCGAGCAGCGCCCTGGTGGTCTCGATTCGGAGGTCGGCGATCAGGGCAATTGGCTCTCGGGCGGGCAACGACGCCGCCTGACCATTGCGCGTGGTCTGCTCGGTACTGCTCCGATTGTGCTTCTCGACGAGCCGACAGCGGACATCGATCGTCGGACGGAAGGTCTCATCAAGGAGTCCTTGACCAGGCTTGCTGAAGGCCGAACAAGCATCATGGTCGCTCACCGAATGGAGGCACTATCGGACGTTGACCTGGTCATTGTCGTCGCTGAAGGCCGGATTGTGGCTACGGGCAACCCCGACGAATTGAGCACAAGCAATGAGTATTACGCACGGGCGCTGACCGAGGAGAGCTGACATGAACAACATCATCTGGTTGCTGCGCTTTTCCGCGCAGGCTCGCGGAGCGCTCAGTGCATCTATCCTCGCACGCGTGGTTGGGCACATACTGGGTGCATTAATGCTGGCCGTGCCTGCCTGGGCAATTGCCACAATTGCGCTGTCGAAGTGGGACGCAGCCGGCTCGTCGCAAAGCATGGGCATGACGTGGACCTGGGCGGTCATTGGCGTGATTGCAGGGCTGGCGCTGCTGAAAGCGATTCTGCGGTATGTCGAGCAGTACCTCGGACATTTGGCGGCATTTCGGCTGCTCGGTGAGCTGCGGTTGTGGATTGTCGAGCGTCTTATCCCGCAGGCGCCCGCGGTAACCGATGGGCTGGGTACTGCCAGGATCCACACGATTGCGATTCGTGATGTTGACCGTGTGGAAGTCTTCTTTGCGCACACAATTGCGCCCGCGGTGACGGCCGTATTAATTCCTCTGCTGGCGGTCGTGACAGCGGCATTGACGGCCGGAGCACTGCCTGCGATTGCTCTGGCACTGACCTTTGCGGTTGGCTTTGTGATTGCGTTCGCAGGCGCTAAGAAGGCGACGGCGGAGGCCTCCGCAACGAACTCCACACGCACGGAAGTTGCGCAGTACATCGCTGATACGTTGCGACTTCGGGAGGAAATCCTCATCTACGGCGCAGCCGAGCAGCGGCTGCGGGGACTGCGTGAGCTCGACGAGCAGCTCACCCAGAAGATGCGTGCAGGTGGCAAGCGGGCTGGACTGCGCTCTGGTGCGACTGGGCTTCGGATTTGGGGCGGCAGCATCGCTGTCTTTTGTGCTGGTATCCCGGCTCTTTCCGCCGATTACCGAATGCTCCCTGCCGTTTTGGTGGCGACGTCCCTGGTGGCGGGAACAGCTGCATCGATGGATTCGATCGAGCGCCTGGCATCTTCTCTGCCAGCAGGGCTCAATGCAGTCACTCGGATTAGAGAGCTAGCCGCGCAGCCACCGACTGTGGACGAACCGCGGCAGCCGGAGCAGCTGGAGTTGCCGAATCAGTTGGAACCGCGACACCCGCTAGCCACCCGGGCCAACTCCGCCGACCCTGTCCCTGCCCTCGAACTACGAGATGTCAGCTACCGCTACCCTGGCGCCGATAACCCTGCGCTGACCAACATCAACGTGCGCATTGCCACAGGCCAGTTCATCGGTGTGGTCGGACCAACCGGTTCGGGCAAGTCCACACTCTCCCGGCTAATCCAACGGCATGTCGATCCGGATGTCGGCGAGGTTATCATCAATGGTCACAATGCCCGTGACCTCGGCTCAACCAATGTCTGCCGAGCAGTTGTTGTCGCAGATCAGAATCCTTTTCTCATGGAGGCCACTGTCGCCGAGAATTTGTGTCTCGGCGCACCTGATGGCTGCGAGGTTCCCGAATCGCTGATGCACTGGGCACTCGAACTCGCTGCCATCAACCCTGCTGAGATGCCGCTGGATAGGCCCATCGGCCGCCGCGCGCAGCGGCTTAGCGGTGGTCAGCGTCAACGACTAGCGCTGGCTCGTACCTACTTACGAGCGGTACTTGCCGACGGCTCCGTGCCCAACGGCCCCGGTGCACACCTCACCGGAAAGATTGTCATTTTCGACGAAGCCACCAGCCACCAGGATCCGCTGACACAGGCTCGTATCGTCGACAATGCCCGCACATGTGGAGCGACCTGCATCTTCATTGCACACCGGCTTCAGACTCTGACCGAGGCCGATGACATCCTGGTCATTGAAAACGGCCAGCTCATCGAACGCGGCACTTATGACAACCTCTTGAGCGCCGACGGTGCCTTTGCTCGACTTGCGCGCGCCGAGGTCTAGGCTCAATCTAGCTCTCCGTGCTAAGACTCAGCGCTCGGATACTCGCCTAGTGATCCTCGACGAGCTCGCGGAGCCGTGCAAAGATTGCCGCGCCATCGTGGCGAATACCGTCATGCTGAAATGCATTGGTCACATGTGGCCGCAAATCCCGGTAGCAGTTGGCCGTCGCCATCGAGTACTCGAACGGTACGAAAATGTCGTCGAGATAAACCGCGGCTGCCGAGGTCGGAGCGTCGGCAAGCAAGCGCGCGGAATCATACGGTGAGCTTTCCCAGGTGTGCTGCGCCAATGCTTCCGCCTTTTCCTTGAAAGGAATGAGCGTGGGATCTTCGTCGAATTGCCAGGGGAAAATGTGCTCGCCGGTGAGGTAAAACGGCTCGTCTCCTGCCGGATTGGCATTTTCTTCGAAACCTGGAATTTCCTCGCGAATGCGGTGAGCTGCCCAATTAGTTGTGGGCTGGTCCCCGACGCCACCATAAATGGATTCGTGAATCGCAGCGTATAGCGGACCCTCAGCGAAACTCACACGGGATCCGACATCGGCTAGGAAATCAGTGCGCAATTGCTTTTCACCATTGCGAATGTGGAATGGCTCTTCCAACAAATACGCCAGATTGTGGAATCCATCTCCGCGGCCCAATTCAATTCCGATGGTTCGGAATCGACGAGAACTCAGACGCTCACCAGTGGGGAGAGTTTCTGCAGATTGCTCCAGGTGCGCACAGATTTCTCGAATGCGGTTGTCGGCCCAAGGATACTCGCGATAAAAGCGCTCGTGGCGGGTGCGCAGCTTCCCATATGTCGTGCGATAAAGGTCATCAGCGCCACAGTCCAGAACAGGCAAACCACCTGTGAGGTAAGCGTGCTCCACGGATTGCGGATACCGGCTGAGATATGAAGTAATGCAAAAACCGCCAAAGGACTGGCCGTACAGCGACCATTTCGCAATGCTCAAATGCTTTCGCAATGCTTCCGCGTCTTCGACAATGTATTCCTGACGCAATTGCGCAAGCCGCGCGGCCGGAATTTCCGCAATATTGGCCGCATCAATTCGATGCGAGCGCCCCGTCCCCCGTTGATCCAAAAGAATCACGCGGAATTCCTTCAGCGCCTCACCAATTACTCCGCTAGTTCCCACCGGACGCGGTGCCGGAAAACCCGGGCCGCCCTGCAAATAAACAATTGCCGGCGCGTCCTCATTTCCCGGCGCATAGATCTCCCTTGCGAAGAGCTCAAATGTCGCAGCATCCGCAGCCCCGGTAAAAGGATCCCAGGGAACCTCAAGGGTGTGTTCCTTAATAATGTGCCCAAAATGCCTGCTTGCAGTACTCGTCGATGCCAAGTCTCTACCGCTCCTCTAATCCCGCTGGTCGTATTTCTTCATTAGCTTTGCGACGAGCAAATCGGTCGCCTCATCGTCAGCAAGAATTTGATCCAACATCTCCCGGTATTCCCGCTGCCGCAGCGCAGTATCTTCCCCGTAATCGTCATAGGAATCGCCGGATAGGTCCACACCGAAATTGGATTCATCGCTTTCGTCTTGCTCTGTCTCCTGTTGTGCCGACGGAACTTCCAGATCCGCTGGGAAGTCCGCATTGAACTCCTCCAGGAATTCCTCCGCGTTGGCCTCGGCGTCGGAACGCGACACTCCCCTATCAACCTCAGCCTGAATGCGACGTTGCAGCGCCTTTTCCATCTGACGGTGCCGCCAGCTACGCAGGCGTGCGGGCTCGAAACGTCGACCGACCTCACGGCTCTTGCCCTCTGCGCGACGCGCGAGGACCGCAATCTGCGACGCGGTGTCGTTCAATGGTGCCCACTCAGAGCGTGCCGACACTCTCCAATTACCCCAGTACCCCAGCAGCGAAAGCAGAATACTGACGATAGGGCCAATGACCATAGACACGGCCATAAATCCCAAATGATGGCCTCCGATGACAATGACGGCGCAAGCTACGGCCGGGATGACCGTGGGCTGATTGCCGCCGAAGACAGCGGGTACCCGTCCGGTAACAATGTCACGAATCATGGAGCCGCCGGTGGCGGTGAAGACACCCATCATGATGCACGGAAGAATGGGCAAGCCATACGTGACACCTTTAACCGTTCCCGTAGCGGCCCAAAGACCCGAAACTACAGCGTCACCGTGGACCTGAACGTATTCCCAGGTCTTTCCTTTGAAATAGAAAAACCGCGCGATGAGCGCCCCGGTAAACGCCAGGATTAGGTACTCCGGCTGACTCATTGCGGCGACGGTGCCCTGGTTAATCAGAACATCGCGAATCATGCCGCCACCCAGTGCGGAGAACAGCGCAATAAAGAAGAACCCGATGATGTCGTAGCCTCGTTGCCGGGCGATGGTGCCACCAATAATGCCCATGAGCAGGACACCGCTAACATCGGACCACTGGTACATCGACTCGATGAGCGGATCTACTTCTGCGACGTTCATGATGTTCAAGCTTAGACGCTGCTATTTTTCAAGCATCAACGAAAGGTCGGGATACCCATGGAAAACGCTGACGCCTTTGTTTCGGAACGCCCCAGCGCCAGGCTCATGCGCGGCATCGCAACTGCTTCCCGCGCGCACGATGGGCACTACCGAAAGGGCTCTGGCGTTCCCTATATCAGCCATCCGATGGCGGTAATGCTGATTGCGGCGAGCGTGACTAACGACGAAGACGTGCTGTTGGCAGCCCTCTTCCACGACATTTTGGAAGACGTGCCGGAAAACTACTCACGTGCCGAGATGAAAGACGAGTTCGGACCTCGCGTGGTTGAGATCGTCGATGGCGTCACCAAGGACTCTTCCCTCCGCTCCTGGCAGGAACGCGCCGATGCCTACCTGGAGCAACTTTCTCGTGGCAGCGCGGAGTCCGTCATCGTGGCCGCTGCGGATAAGTTCCACAATCTCAGCCAGACTCTGGAGGATTTGGACCGCGATGGCCACGCCTTGTGGCAACGCTTTCGGTCAACTCCGAGCCAGCAATTGTGGTGGTACACGAGTGTCCGCAACGTAGTCGCCGAACGACTGCCCGACATGCCCTTGCTGGAGGATCTTGACGTTCTTATTGAGCGACTCGATTCCTGGGTACAGGAGACTTAACCTGCGATTTTCCAATCGCTTTAAGCTGGTCAGTTTGCCAAGCAGATGGGCGCATCCCGTGTCATTGGCTCCGCTGGTCGTCAGCGATAAGGTCGCCTACGATGTCACCACTCGCCACGGTATCGAGAACATGCCAGCTGCATTCCTCGAACTGTTTAGCGGAGGCAATACCGGCAAGATGGTCGTAGAGTTCTAAATAACTGTCATCGAGTTTGGAGCTAATTCGTGAACACACAGAAGCCTCGACTGCTTACGACCGACACACTGCTAGTTCAAGAAACACGCAACGTTATGCGCAGTGAATACTCCATTTTCGATGACAACGGCACCCAGATTGCCCAAATTGCCCAAGCGGGATCACTGGGTCGCCGCATGTTGGGCATCGGTGTCAAGTACGACATCTTCGATGTGGACGAGGATGGCAAAGAGGGCGACAAGCTCCTCACCATCACCGACCCCGCGAACGTTTTCGGCGACACATACAAGGTTCTCACACCCAACGGCGCTAAGATCGCCACAGCCAAGACCAAACGATTCAGCCTAAAATCACGGCTAACTTTGTCCGTCAAAGGGCTTTCCGACGTCGATGTTGACGGCGGCTTCCGCGGTAAAAATTACGCACTGACCAGCAAGGGACGCCCGATTGCGAAGATTGACCGGAAGTACCGTGGTCTCAAAGGCGCTATTACCGGCAAGGACACGTACGCTCTGCACTTGGAGCCGAACTTGAACGAGGAAACGCGGGCTGCGGTGATTGGTACTGCGCTGGTTATTGACATTGTCAGGCGCAAGAACGATGAGGCTGTAGCGGTTAGTGTGAGCTAGTGCTTCTAGCTAAAGAACCGCCTTGCTACACAACCGCCTTATTGCAGAGTTGCCCTGCGCGGAGCCGAGACTTCCTTCAGCCTGCTCGACATAGCGACACCGACCAGTCCCATCAGCGCCAGGAAGATTAAGGCCGCCGCGGGACCGAAGCTGGCGATAACGCCCGATAGCGCACCGACGATGAGCAGGACAACACCCATAATGGTGTTGGCCGCTCCGACGTACTCGGTGCGCTTGTCGCCTTCTGCCATGTCAACAACATAGGTCGAACGAGCCACACGAACACCTGCGTGGACGACGGACATTGCGAAGAAACCGAGTGGGAAAATCCAGGCATTGGCACTGGTGGAAAGCCAGTGCGCACTGGCGACTAGCAGGAAAAGAACAATCGAGCCGACCAGCGAAGAATAAGTCAACACCTTCTTCGAGGACTTATCCGACCAGATTCCGGCGACTTTTCCACCAACCAAAGAGGCGAAGCCTGCGGCGAGCATAAAAATACCGACGTTGGCGCTTACTCCCCCGCTGCTGTTGTCAGAGGCTTCCAAATCAGCACCTACCTGCGCACTTAAGGTCACAATGAACGACGTAGACAACGCTGTGACCAGCAAGAGGCTTCGGACAATCACAAAGTCTCGGAAGTTCTTATCCTCTTTAAAGAGCCGCCAGGTGTCCTGCCACCAAGTTTTATTCGGCTCTTCCTTGCCACCTTCATTGGTGGGCTCGACAATCCCGCGGAAAATCAAAACTGCAATCACCCACGACAGTGCCGCAACAAAGATGAGCCCCGCCACGATTGGTTTGGTGACGTTGTCGCGGATAATCCACAACACCGCACCAACGATAATTGCGGCAACGCCGCCCAACATCGCAGCACGGCCACTGATCTGTCCGCGTTGTCCCTTGGGAATCGTGCGTCCCTGAACATCCTTCGAGGCCATCGAGCACAGAGCTCGTGCCGTCGCAAAGCCTGCAAGCGCAATGATGACAGCAACGCCGAGCGCGGTACCTTCTAGGAACAAGGCCGCCAGACCAATAAGCGCTGCTGCGATGGCTTGCCCCAAGGCGCCAGCAATCCAGACGGTTGTGCGGCGCGGGCGAGACTTTACCCAGGGTGTGAGCGCTGCCTGCGGCAGCATCGAACCGGACTCGCGCACCGGCACAAGCATGGCGATGAAGAAGCCCGGCGCGCCAGTCGAATGCAGCAGCCATGGCAACAGCGTCTTTGCCGCGACGATTTGGTCGCCGATATTCTGCAAACCATTTGCCCAGACGTAGCGCTTGGCATTTGCAGACTTAGACTCAGCGGGTTTGGCAGCTTCGGGACTATCCGTCATACCTCTCACGCTACCTGCCCTTGGCACCGGCGCTACCGCACTCAGCAGACCCGCTGTGTCGCCCGACGGCAATTCTCATCCGGCGCTCAGTCGCTACACTCGCGGGAAGAACACCGAATTCCCTCAACGAAAGTAGCAACATGCCCGCTGACCTTTATCGACGTCTCTCCAACCTCGATGGCAAGAGCTACGGTGCATACAAATCTCTGCGTGGCTCCCACGAACTGCCTGATCTGGACGCGACGCTTTTTATCGACAAGGTCCAATCCGACCCCTACGCCCCGGCATCACGGGCCCGTGTACACATTCCGCTGTCAGTGCTGGACTATCGCGGCGCATCCCGGTCACAACCGGGCAGGTTCAGCACGGCGGAGCTCGATTTGTTGAACCGTCGCCTAGTGCGAGCTTTGAAGAAATATGGCCGCGGTCTGTTTATCGATTCCCCAGGTCAGCAGGTATTGCGCCGAGCAGCTGTCGCTGAGCTCCGTGGGGATGCGCACGACGTCGATAAGCATGACGATGCCCTCCAGATCAGCGTAGAAATCCAACTGCCCGCCCGCGGCCGACGCATTCTCGGGCGTGAGGCGGCGCGCTTAATCTGTGAGGATTTGTTGGACGCGCTTGACGACGCCATCGTGAACGCACCCATCGATGCGCTCGAGGCAGCAGCGGAATTGGAGTATGACCAGCTGTTTTTGCGCCGTGCAGTGGAGGACGCGGACCTGATTGGGTTTGTGGCAGACGGTGCGGTGTTGCCTCGTCAAGCGGGCAATAGCCAGTTGCCGAAGCCCGGCGCGACTGCGTTTACCTCGCCGGAATCGTTGCAGCACAGTTTTCAGCTGCCATCGGGGAAAACGGTGCACGGCATGGGCATTCCGCGGGGCGTGACGTTGATTGTCGGTGGCGGCTACCACGGCAAGTCCACGCTACTGTCCTCCCTGGTCACGGGCGTATATAACCATGTCGCTGGCGATGGCCGCGAGTTTGTGGTCGCCGACGAGACTGCGGTTGCGCTGCGTGCCGAGGATGGTCGGGCCATCACTGGTGTGGATATCTCACCGTTCATCAACGGTCTTCCCTCCGGTGATGACACGACCCGGTTTTCCACGGCGAACGCGTCGGGGTCGACGTCCCAAGCTGCGGGTCTGATGGAGGCGCTGAGTTCCGGTGCGCGAGTGCTGCTCATCGACGAGGACACTTCCGCGACCAACTTCATGATTCGCGATGAGCGCATGCGCCGCCTCATCCCCGATGACCGGGAGCCCATCACACCACTGGTCGCACGGGTCCGCGAACTCTGGGAAGACCACGGCATCTCCACGGTCATCGTCGCTGGTGGTTCTGGTGCTTTCATCGATGTCGCGGACACCGTGATTGCTATGGATGCGTACACGCCTTACGACGTCACCGAGCGCGCCCGTGAGCTCCGCGAATCTGCCACTCCGGCTGCACCTTCGCCAGCTTTTGCGCAAATTGGTGAGCGTTTATTGCAGGCGGACTTCCCTGCCGGTGAGAGCCGTGGTGGTCGCGGACGTGGCGGTCACCGCGGCGGACGTGGCGGCGGGCGTGATGGTCGTGGCCGCGGTGCGAAACCGCCTAAGCCACCGCGTGCTCGTGGACTCGAGCTGATTCAGGTAGGCAAGGACAATCTTGACTTGCGCGCTGTCAGCCAATTGATGGATTCCTCCCAAACAGAAGCCATTGCCAGGATTCTGGGCGCCGTTGTAAAACAGCTCGATGGGAGTACTGACCTCACCGAGCTTATCCAGCACGAGTACGACAACTTTTGTCATTCGCTCTTCGATGCGACAGCTGAGTTCAATAATTCAGGTCATCTCGCGGAGCCTCGTTTCCAGGAGGTTGCGGCGGCAATCAACAGGCTTCGGCTCTTGCGGTAGGAGCCCGAAGGTTGGCAATCGCGGGAACGACATTCCTGCGGCTGCCGCAGCAAACTTCCTCATCTGATTCCGGCGTTAGGTATTGACCTTGACGCGGCGTCAAACAGAAAGATGATTCCCGTGAGCAACAACGACAACGAGTACACCATCGGCGAGGCAGCTGAACTGTTGGGCGTTACCACGCGCACGCTGCGACACTGGGATGCCATCGGGCTGCTCAGCCCGCAGTACCGCACGTGGTCCGATTACCGCCTCTACACCGATGAGGACATCGACACCGCGCTGGAGATCCTGGTCTATCGCGCCGCTGGTGTGCCGTTGAAGACTATCGAGGAGTTCATTCACGGCGATTCCTCCCCGAGAGGTCGGAAAGATCGGTTGCTCGCACAGCGAACTGTTCTCACAGAGAAAATCGCTGACCTGCACCACATGGTGCAGTCTCTGGACAAACTGATCGAGGAAGGACACACGATGGAAGCAAAGACGAAGGCAAAGCTCTTGGGCCGCGATTGGCAGAATCTAGAAGCCGAAGCTGAGGAACGCTGGGGCGACACTACCGAGTGGGAGCAGTCCCAGCAGGCCCAGGAAAAAATGAACGATAACGACTGGGCTGCTCTTGAGGCGGAGGCTAAGGATTTTGCCGATGCGCTTGCCGACGCCGCCGAGCGCCACGTGGAGCCAGGTTCCACTGAAGCGACTAAGTTAGTTGACCGTCACTTGGCCTCTATTACCCGCTTCTACGAGGCTGGTCGAGAGAAGCAGATTCTGCTGGCTCGCATGTATATCGCTGATTCCCGGTTTGACCGGTATTACCGTGGCAATGCTGGCTATTTGCTGGAATTGATCGAAGCTCAGGCCCGTAAGGAAGGTATTGACCCGGCTACTGCCGAGTGGCGGTAGGTGGCGTGTAGCGGTAACTGGCAGGTGGCGCTAGGTGGCGTCTGGCGCTTTCATAACCCCGAAATATATGAACCAATGGGTTACCGATTTACATTTGCCGTGGGATTGACGGATAATTGAAATAGATTAGCTGTCACACTGTCATAGCTATGATGCCCATTTTTATGGTTCTGTTTCCCTCATGACTCCGTCATATCCCCGACTCGGGAAGGAATTAACTATGAAGTTCTCTCGCTCTCTCGCCGCTATCACCATCGGCGCCGCTACTGTGTTTGGCGCTGTTGCTGCCTCTCCTGCTATCGCACAGGCGATCAGCTGCCCCTTTGCTCCGGTGCACAAGTATGAGGCACACCGTTTCTCCGGTTCTTCAACTTCGGCAGATGCTTTCAAGGTTTGGTTTAACGGTGGTGTCTACATTGAGCCAATCGTCGAAACGCTGGATTTGGTTGATCTTCAGGTTAACGAGACCCAGGTTGCTTACGCCGGCGACATCATCTACAAGGATGAGAACGGTAACTTCTGGGTGAAGTAACTCAGTACGACTAAACACTCAGGGCAGCGGCACCTACGGCCTTGCCCTGAGCGTTTTTCATTTTCTGCCGCGCGTTAGCTTTTTCTGGAGTGTTCCACCATGGAAATCATCATCGTCGATTCTGAGGCCGAAGTCGCGAACATCGCTTCGGACTACCTCGCTCACTACGCAAATAAGGGTGCAAACCTTGGTGTAGCGACAGGATCGACCCCGCTTGCGACGTATCGGGAACTGATTCGTCGCCATCGGGCTGGTGATGTCACTTTCAAGGACTGCAGTTTCTTTGCACTCGACGAGTATGTGGGGCTGCCCATCGAGCATGAGCAGAGCTACTACCACGTGATTCACAATGAGTTTTCCGATCACGTGGATGTCGACCCGGCGCGTGTCCATATTCCCGATGGTCTCGCAGACGACATCGGCGCAGCCTGCGAGGACTACGAACGCAAGATTATCGAGGCCGGTGGCATCGACATTCAGTTGCTCGGCATCGGCACCAATGGGCATGTCGGGTTTAACGAGCCCGCCAGCTCTTTTAGTTCTCTGACCCGCATTAAGACGCTGCACCCGCAGACCGTGCTGGATAACGCCCGGTTCTTCGACTCCGCGGACGACGTGCCGTACCACGTGGTCACCCAGGGGCTTGGCACTATTTCACGTGCGGGCCATCTCCTGTTACTGGCCACCGGCACCGCAAAGGCGCACGCTATTGCCGCCTCCATCGAAGGCCCACTGAGCGTTTCTATGCCCGCGTCCGTATTGCAATTGCACCCACGGGCCACGGTTGTCATTGATCAGGCCGCAGCCAGTGAGCTGAAGAACAAGGAATACTACGAGTTCACTTATGCTCATAAGCCGCAGTGGCAGAAGGATATGTGGAAGTAAGAACACACGACTAGTCAGTGCTAGTCGTCGTCATCGTCCATCTCTAGCTCGGGGTCTTCGGCGCGCGCCTGCTCGTAGACTTCTTTCGCGGCCGTCAGGTTAATGACGCCAATGACAAGCCCAACAACGATGTCCGGCCATGCGCTAAACCAGAAGACGGTGACCACTCCAGCGGCGAGGATGAGCAGGTTCGCCAGGACGTCGTTACGCGCCGCCAACCACGCGCCACGCGTGAGAGCACTGTCAGCCTTGCGCAGATTCATTAGCAAAATCGCGCAGACCAGGTTGATGACCATCGCAATAATTGCCGTTACCGACAGCGTTAGCGGCTCTGGCGGCTCACCGCTGATCATCTTCCAGATGGCGGTGCCGAACGCCGCGATTGCCGGAATCAGGATTAGCCCGGCAAGGCCGATACTTGCTTTACGACGGCTCGCCAGCGACCAACCCAATGCGGTGAGAACCAGCAGGTTGATGAGGAAATCTTCAAGGAAGTCCGCAGCGTCAGCAAACAGGGCTGCGGAGCCAATAATTGAGGCAACAATTAATTCAATGAAGAATCCGAGAAGGTTCAGGCCTGCTACCCACGCGACAATTTTGCGGGCGCGGTGATCCAAAGTTGATGACGTAAACACGGAGGACATCGTAACGCCCGGCGCGAGTACCATCGAAACCCATGACCCCCGCACAGAAATTTCACTCAGAAATGAAGGTTCCCGGCGGCAAATTGGTTGTCGCCGACTGTGAGACCACCGGTGACACTATTTCGTCGATAAGCATTTCGGGCGATTTTTTCCTCGAACCCGATGAAGCCTACGACATTATTAATGACGCACTCCTCGGCGCACCTGCGGGAGACCATACGGAGCGTCTACAGGCTCGCCTCGATGCGGCACTGAAGGATTTTGCGGATCAATCTGGCCGCCAGGTTCGTCTGCATGGCTTTGATACCCACGTCATTGCCCAGGTCGTTCGCCGCGCACTGACGCAGGCCGTTGATTTCACGGATTTGGAGTGGGAGGTTTTGCAGCCGGGTACTCTGCCGACGGTGATGAATGTTGCCCTCGACGAGGTCCTCCTTGACCAGGTCAATTCCGGCCAACGCGGCCCAACCCTGCGGTTCTGGGATTGGGAAGATCGTGCTACCGTCATTGGTTCCTACCAGTCCTATGTCAATGAACTCGAACCCGAGGGCGTAGAGAAGCACGATGTGCAAGTGGTGCGTCGTCTCTCCGGCGGTGGCGCGATGTTCATGGAGGGCGGCAACTGCGTCACTTACTCCCTCTACGTCCCAGAGAAGCTGGTAGCGGGCCTCAGCTACGTCGAATCCTACGAATTCCTCGACCGTTGGGTTATCGCTGCACTCGCGCAGCTCGGCGTCAATGCGTGGTACGTCCCTATCAATGACATCACTTCCGATGGCGGAAAGATTGGCGGCGCCGCACAGAAGCGCCGTGGCTCGACAGTGCTCCACCACGTCACCATGAGCTACGACATCGACGCCGACAAAATGATGGAAGTCCTGCGCATTGGCAAGGCCAAGATTGCCGATAAGGGCCTGCGCAGCGCGAAGAAGCGCGTCGACCCGCTGCGTCGCCAGACCGGTGCCAGCCGCGCGGAAGTCATTGACACGATGAAGCAAACATTCATCAACCGCTACGGCGCCACCGAAGCATCGCTTTCCGACGAGGACTTCGCTGCGGCGCAGCACCTCATTGACACCAAATACGGCACGGAGGGCTGGACTCATCGCGTCCCCTAAAATGTCGCTCCGTTTACCTGAATAAGACACACCCGCAGAAAAAGGGGTTAACTATATACATCAGGTAAACGAAGGAGAGTCGACGTGGGCGGCGAGAAGAAACAGCGTCAAAAGAAAAATCTAAGCCCTCTAGATGAGACCCTGGATAAAGCTCGCGGTATGCGCGCCAAGCGCGCCATCGGCCTCTATCCTGCGAATATGCACCCAGGTCTGGTGCCGGGTTTCAGTGTTGAAGAACTGAAATACAAATTCGGTCTGGACAAGCTTGTTTTCGGCGTCAACGCGGTGCTGATTATCGCCTTTGTCATTTGGGGTGTCACCAGCCCCGAGACCGTTTCCTCCGTTTCTTCGGCGGCTCTGTCGTGGGGCCTGGAAAATTTCGGCTGGCTGTTCAACGTCATTTTGGTCGTCTGCATCATTGTGATGCTGGGTGTGGCAATGTCCCGCTACGGCAATATCAAGCTGGGCAAGGACGACGAAGAACCGGAATACTCCCGTTTTTCCTGGGTGGCAATGATGTTCGCCGCCGGTATCGGTGTCGGTATCTTTTTCTTCGGTCCCTCTGAACCACTGGAGTTCTACCACTCGCCACCACCGCTGACGGTTGAGCCCCACACTGAAGAAGCGCTGCACCGAGCAGTTGCCCAAGCGGATTTCCACTGGGGTTTTTCACCGTGGGCGCTGTATGCGCTGGTGGGTGGCGCTTTGGCATATTCGACCTACCGCCGTGGTCGCGCCAGCTTGATCTCCTCGCTCTTCGCGCCCATCCTGAAACGTACTGATGGCCCCATCGGTCGCACCATTGACATTTTGGCGATTGTGGCCACGCTGTTTGGTACTGCCGCTTCGCTGGGTATTGCCACGCTACAGATTGGCGAGGGCATTTCAACGCTTTCAGGTTTCACACCGTCAATGGCCGTGCTGTTGGTGATTATTTTTGTACTGAGCGTTGGCTTTATTATTTCGGCGGTCTCTGGCGTGTCGAAGGGTATTCGGCTTTTGTCGAATACCAACATCATGCTGACCTTCTTGGCTATCTTCTTCGTCTTCGTCACAGGTCCAACACTGTTTTTGGTCAACCTTCTGCCATCTAGCATTTTGACGTACCTGGACAACTTCCTGGATATGTCGTCACGTTCGCTGTCGTGGGGTCCAGAAACACTGGATTTCCAAGCCGCGTGGACCGTATTCTACTGGGCCTGGTGGATTGCTTGGGCACCCTTTGTCGGCATGTTCATTGCCCGCATTTCTCGTGGCCGCACGATTCGTGAGTTCATTTTGGTCACCATCATCGTGCCGACCTTTGTGCTGATGCTCGCATTCGCTGTCTTCGGCGGCACCGCTATGGACTTCGCCCGTAACAACGTCCCCGGCTTCGATGGCTCGGCTTCTGCCCAGCAGGTGCTCTACAACCTGATTGGCGAGCTGCCGTTTAGCGGTGTGGTCTCTGCCCTGGTGATTGTGATTCTGGCTATCTTCTTCATTACTTCTGCCGACTCGGCATCTGTGGTGATGGGCACGATGGCTTCCAAGGGCGATCCGGAACCAAATAAGCTCGTGGTCGTGTTCTTCGGCGTCCTCATGATGGGTATTGCCGTGGTCATGCTTCTCACCGGCGGCGAAGATGCCCTGTCTGGCCTGCAGTCACTGACGATCTTGACGGCCATGCCCTTCGTGGTGATTATCATCGCGCTGCTCATATCCTTCGTTAAAGATCTCACCACTGACCCGCAAGCTATCCGCACTACTTTCGCCAAGACCGCTGTCCGCGACGCCGTCATCCGTGGCTTGGAAGAGTACGGCAATGACTTCGAGCTGGCTGTCGAGCGTGCCGACGAGGGCCAAGGTGTCGGTTCCGTTGCGGGAGTAGAAACCGACATGGAGCAGCTGACCGAGTGGTATCAGCACACCAACGAAATGGCTGAGATGACTGACGGTGAAGTGTCCACGTCCGACGGCACAGGCGAGGAAGACACCACAGAGAAAAAGAGTTAGCTGTCTGCCCGGCGAGGCGTTTTTAACTTCCCACTTAACTTCCCACTCGACATAACACTCTGGGAAGTTAGTGGGAAGTTAAGTGGGAAGTTCGATAGAACCGGGGTCGCCCTGCCGAGTGGCTAGGGTTTGATGCGATAGCGCTGCCGAGGACTTCTCAGCGGTTCAGTGCGCTCGACGACACCTTCGGCAATAAGTTCATTCACTGCTTTTTGCACTGCTGTACGACTCAGCTTCGTGCTCTTTACGAGCTCAGTTGTCGAGGCAGAGGCCTGCGCTTTTAACGCGGTACGTACTTGATCAAATGCACTTGCATAGCGTTCTTTTTCTGCCACCCTTCGCCGGTGGAAAATAATGGTGAAGCTGTCTAGCCGGTTGATGTACTCAGGCGGCGGCATGAGCGCATCCGCAAGCGAACGTTGAATGACTGCAATGCCCGTACCCCTGTTCTCAGCCACAACGCCCTCTCCGCCCCCATCGGCATGAAACTTCACGTCTTCGAGAAACGAAGACAAGCGCTGGTTTCTGGTTGAACTCACGCCAGGCATCCCGAGATTTCTTACGGTAACTCCTCCATACAGTCCGCCAGGGCTTGTAATCTCGAGGCGATCAACGAACATGTTGATTTGAACCTGACTGCCTTGTGCGTGCGGTGAGTAATCGCGGTGCATGAGGGCATTCACGAGCGCTTCGCGCACTGCGACAGGTGGATAGTCTGGCAAATCCGAGCGATACTTTTCGCCGATGAGAGCGGCAGTGCGCATGTTGTTTTTCACAACTTCGATTCCCTCATCAACGAGCTCCGGGATGGTGCCAGTGAGGGTCTTACTGTCGAGGAGCCTAATACCTTCAGTGACCGAGCCCTTCGTTGTACCTGGAAAGTTGGCAAATGTCACCGTGAGGCGCGGGAAGAACTCCTGCGGATACTCACCCATAACAAGCAACGACGCCAGGGTTGGGTGTCCATCCTTAAGGATGCGTAGACGCTTCATTGCGGTTTCGGTGCCGTCATTAAAGGTTTTGGGCCGACGTTTGCGCTGTACAGCCATGTAAGCATCCACGATGTCGGGTTGCAGGTCTTCAAGTTGCGCTTCTGCCACTGGCTGCTCGTCCCATTTGGGTTGGGTACGCTCCTCAATGAGACGGTCAACCTCGTACTGCGTTAGCCGGATGTCACCGTCGCCAACGCGGATATAGCTACCGCCATATTTTCCCTGGTCAGTGACATAGCAAGGCTTGTCTTCGGAAGTCATCTCATTGACTTCCGCTACAACAACTAAGGAGTCTTCAAAGGGAACCGTGTCGATATGTGGACGTACCGGGGGCGTGGTCTGGCCGCATCGAGTTTCTAGTTTGTCCTGAGCTTTTGCAGCATCGAAGCCATCCACGGGTAAGAAGCCGTTTGACTCATCGAGCCCCACAATGATGGTCCCGCCGTTGGCGTTCGCGAATGCGCTGAGGGTTTCGCGAATCGATTTTCCAACATCGCTCTTGACTTCGATTGGTTGACTGTCTTTACCCACCAGGCGCAGTGTGCGGACGATTGACTCTAAGCGTTCTGTGTCCATCAGATACTCACTAACTTCCCACTTAACTTCCCACTCAACATAACACTTTGGGAAGTTAGTGGGAAGCTTGCGGGAAGCTCGATAGCGCGGTATCCCGCACCACTCGCACACCTGGTCGAGCCGCACGATAGCCAATGTGCTTTAGCGTCCGCCCCTGCCGATACACTTGACTCCATGATTACTGGTGCTTTGAAAAATGATGTCGACCGCATCTGGGACGTGTTCTGGACCGGCGGCATCACTAACCCAATGAACGTGATCGAGCAATTCACGTACTTGCTTTTCCTCCGTCTCTTGGATGAGCAGCAAAATAGCATTGACCAGCAGCGCTCGCTGGGAGTACCAGTACCGGAGTCCCGCGATATTTTTGGCCCGGACCAGCAGCACTTGCGCTGGCGGGACCTCCTCGCCGTCACTGACCCAACTCAGGTCAAGAACCTTATGGCGGACGAGGTCTTCCCTTTCCTCCGCAATCTAGGTGCTGATACAAATGGCACTACTGGCGAAGGTGTGATGGCGCAGCACATGCGCTCTGCCAACTTCGGCATTGAAAACCCGAACACGTTGAAGTCTGTGATGACGCTGATCAACAAACTGGATTTGCGCAACAAGGACTTCATGGGTGATTTGTACGAGTACATGCTCTCTAAGTTGAGCGTGTCCGGCACCAATGGTCAGTTCCGTACGTCTCAGCTCATCATCGACTTGATGGTGGAACTGATGCGCCCCTCCCCCAGCGAGCGCATCATCGACCCCGCCTGTGGCACCGCGGGCTTCCTGGTCAACGCATCCGAGTGGATTCGCGATCACCACGGCGATGAGTTGATGAAGAAGTCGGTCCGCGACAACTTCGAGGCCCACGGTCTCACCGGCTATGACTTTGACTCCACCATGGTGCGCATCTCTGCGATGAATATGTTCATGCATGGCTTTAACAGTCCGAACATTGCCTACCGAGATTCCCTGGGCACCATCCCCGACGAAGACAAGGAAAGCTTCGACCTCATCCTCGCCAATCCGCCATTCGCGGGCAGCGTCGACGAAAGCAACCTGGATAAAGAACTCACCTCACTTGGCAAGACCAAGAAGACAGAGCTGCTTTTCATCAACCGTTTCTTGTCGCTGCTCAGGATTGGTGGTCGCGCTGCCGTCATCGTGCCTGAAGGCGTTCTCTTTGGTTCGACGAAGGCGCACAAGGCGATCCGTAAAGAGCTGGTAGAAAACCAGAAGCTCGACGCAATCATCAAATTGCCGTCGGGTGCGTTCAAGCCGTACACGGGAGTGTCTACCGCAATCCTGTGCTTCACGCGCACCGACTCGAAGGCGAACGAGGATGTCTGGTTCTACGAAGTGCTTGCCGACGGTCGCTCGTTGGACGACAAGCGCACCGAGCTACTGCCACTGAATTTGTTGGGACCAGTACCCAAGGACCGCCTGCCTAAGGATGACGATCCAACCGACCGCCCCGAGCCGGTCGAGCTTACTGCGGAGCAGCACGAGAAGAACAACCTTCCCGATGTTGTAGCCCGCTTTGCTCTTCGCGAGACATCCGAGCGCGAGCGTGCCCGCACCGAGCAAAGCTTCTGTGTGCCGGTAGCCGAGATTGCAGATAATGACTATGACCTGTCGATGAACCGTTACAAGGAAATCGTCTTCGAGGATGTCGAGACCCGTGATCCGCTAGAAATCATCGCTGAGATTGAAGCTCTCGATGTCGAGATTGCGGCTGGCATGAAGGAACTCAAGGACCTGCTGGGAGGGGCAAAATGAGCCAGTGGCCGATGGTGAAGTTGGGGGATGTTTGCGAAAGGAAAATCCCCAAGTGGGACAGAAATGGGAGAAAGAAGTATATAGATATTTCTACAGTTTCCCCTGAAACTAAAAAGGTCGCCTCACCTCAGGATGTTCTGGGGGAGGATGCGCCTAGCAGGGCTCAACAAATCATCCGAAAAAATGATGTACTTGTATCAACTGTTCGCCCAAACCTCAATTCAGTAGCAAAAATACCTTCCACACTTGATGGCCATGTCGCCAGTACTGGTTTTTGCGTTCTTCGCGCTACTGAGAAAATTGATTCTGGTTTCCTGTTTCATTTTGTGCAAACTCAGGCTTTTATCAAGCAATGTATCAATAAATCTACTGGCATTTCATATCCATCAACAACCGCCAATAAAATCAAAGAAATACTAATTCCCCTCCCCCCTCTCGAGGAGCAGCGGAGGATTGCGCGAATGCTGTCCACCGCAAGGTCTGCCAAACAGAATTACTTAGAAATCTGCCATGAGATAAACTCTATTAGAGACAATTATTTCCTGACTATTATTTCTAATAAATCTAAAATTCTCCGCTCGGAAAATTTAGAGGATGTAGCTGATTCCGTAATCGACTGTCCACACAGCACGCCCAAATGGACTGAATCAGGCATACCTTGCATTTGGACAAATAACCTACGAAAGGGATATTTCAACTGGGATGCTCCTCGTTTCGTAAGTTCTGAGACATATAAATTGCGCTCTGCGCGAGCATATCTACAAGAAGGCGATATCATCCTATCGAGAGAAGGAACAGTTGGGGTTGCAGCTATAATCCCCCGTGATTTTAAAGGCTGCATGGGTCAGCGATTAGTGCAGGTTCGACCCAGCCATTTCTCTGTTCCCGGCCAATGGATTTTAGCTTCCTTGTTATACCTATTGGACCCAGTACGCATTTCTAACTTCATGGTTGGAGCTACCTCTAAACACCTAAATGTTCGCGATTTAAGGAAATTACAGATCCCAATACCTACAGAACAAACACTCAAGCAATTTATTGAGTTCGATAAAAAATCTAATGAGCTCTTAAAGGAAGCACAGAAGCGTTCCTTACTAACGCAAGAGCTATACAACTCCCTCGCAACCCGAGCATTCGCAGGACAGCTTTAACGTCACGGAATCATGAAAACGCTGGTGTCAGGTTTCGCTCAAAGAAACTACGCTTTGCGCGTTCTAGTGATTCACCGGCACTTACCTCGATATACTCAACTCGTTGCATAAACGCTGTTGAACGCCGAGCTGTGAAGCCACGCCACCCACAGCGATACTTACCAACAACAGCACCCCAGCCACGCACCGACCCCAATCAGCAAACTTCGGAGGAACACATGGCAGCACCTCGAACCAACTTCGGATTCGTCGGGGCTGCCTTCCCATCCCTCCTGGCTGACTGCCGAAATGCTGAAGCCGCAGCCCTCTCCAATCCCAGGGCCTCTGCTTTCCAGTCTCGGTTTGTCGCCGAGCGCCTGACTTTCCACATCTGCAAGTTCCTCGGGCTGGAAACTGAAGGGTACTCATTCGCTGAACTGACAGGTCGGCCACAATTCCGCCAGTTCGTGCCGCAGGTCATTCAAGGGAAAATCACTGCGGTCCGCAAGATCGGCAACATCGCCGCACACGGGGCCGCATTCTTTGACCCGCAACTAGCGGTGCGCTCCATCGCTCAGCTGTATGACCTCCTGGTGTGGGCCACCGCTAACACCTCAGACAAGGGAAAAGCGGCGCTGCCGAGCGCACCATTTAATCCGGAATTCCTCAAGGAGGCTCCGAAACAGCCGTCGGCAAGCAAAGCCCAATTGGACGAGCTGCAGCGCCGACTCGAAACCAGCAAGCGCGACGCACTGCTACTGAGCAAAGAACGCGAAGAGCTGCACCGACAGCGGGAAGAACACCTGCGTCAACAAGAACTGTTTCGGAAAAAGGCAGCTCAAGACGCTGAGGCGCAAGAACAGCTCCGCCAAGAGCTGGAAGCGCTGCGCAAGCAGCTGGAAGAGAAGACTCGTGAAGAACTGGTCGCCGCACAAGCAGATACGGGGACAGTGGATACCAGCAATCTCTACGCCATCAGCGAGGAAGACACCCGCCGCGACATCATCGACCCGATGCTCGCAGAGGCAGGATTTACCGCTGCCGATGGCAACCTCGTTGCCGAGTTCCTCCTACCCTCCGGGACACGCGCCGACTACGTGCTACTGGGAGCAGACGGCAAACCGCTGGCTGTGGTTGAGGCGAAGAAGACTGCCGCATCAATCAGCGCTGGGCGTGAGCAGGCCCGCGAATATGCCGACGAGATTGAACAGCACTACGGTCGCCGCCCGGTAATCTACTACACCAACGGCTACGAAGTTCACCTGTGGGACGATGCCGCGGGGCTTCCGGAGGTCGGTGGCTACCAGCCGCGCGCCGTGGAAGGGTATGCGACTGCGGATGAGCTGTACTTGATGATCTCCAAGCGCTCGCAGCGACAGGCGCTTTCGGAAATCCCAGTTGACAGTGACATTGCTGGCCGTCTTTACCAAGAGCAGATGATCCGCGCCGTCACCGAGCACTACGGGCAAGGGCACCGTCGAGCATTGTTGGTGATGGCAACAGGTACGGGTAAAACTCGTGTGTCCATTGCCCTAGTCAAGCTCCTGCAGCAGGCGGGCTGGGTGAAGAACGTTCTGTTCCTGGCCGACCGCACAGCGTTGGTGCGGCAGGCTGCGAAGAACTTCCAGGCTCACTACGAAGAAGCTGGCATCGTCAACCTGCTGGAAAACCCCAACGGCATCGGGTCAGTGTACGTGTCCACCTACCAGACCATGGTCGGGCTCATGGGCGCCCAGTTCGACTCGTACTCCTTCGACCTCATCGTCGTCGATGAAGCACACCGAAGTGTGTATCGGCGCTACCGCCGAATCTTCGACTACTTTGACTCGCTGCTCCTCGGCCTCACCGCCACCCCGCGCGATGAAGTCGACCGCAACACCTATTCCCTATTCCAACTTCCCAAGGGCAAGCCGACCGGCGAATACGGCCTGGAAGAAGCCACCGCCGCCGGGTATCTCGTTCCCTACAAGGTGTTTTCCACCAGCTCTGTCATCCTGAGCGACGGCATCATCTACGACGAACTCAGCGAAGAAGAGAAGATTGAGTGGGATAACAAGGACTGGGGTACCGACGAAGACGGCGCCAAGCTGGCCGCACCCGAAGGTGCTACCGCATCAGAGATCAACTCCAAGCTGATTAACCAAGACACCATTGACCAGGTCATCGCCCAAGTGTTGGCCAACGGCATCAAAGTCGCCGGCGCCGACCGCATTGGTAAGACCATCTTCTTCGCACGCAGCCAAGCGCATGCGGAGAAAATCGGTGAACGTCTCCAGCTGGCCAATCCAACACTGCGCACGGAAGTCATCACTCACGAGTCCTCCCGCTCCCAACAGCTGATCGAGGCATTCGAATCCACCAAGCCCGGTAGCGTGGATATCGCCGTCAGCGTGGACATGCTCGATACCGGAATTGATGTTCCGGCTGTCGTCAACCTGGTGTTCTTCAAGCCCGTCCACTCCAAGACCAAGTTCTGGCAAATGATTGGTCGCGGTACTCGTACCTGCAAGAACCTATTCGGTGAAGGCATGGATAAGACGGAATTCTACGTCTTCGACTACTGCGATAACTTCCACCGTTTTAGCGCAGAGGCTTCGTCGGAAAGCACTGACGGTTCAGCACAAAAATCCCTGCAGGAACGACTTTTCCTCGCCCGCCTGCGCCTGATTGACCTGCTGGGACACTCGAATACCGATTCTGACCTGGCAGATTCGGTGAAGACGCACCTGCGTAATCAGCTCTCACAGGTTCCGGTCAACAGTCCCCTGGTCGGTCCGAAGACGCGACCGTATCTGGAAAAATACCTGCGCCCGGACTCGTGGAATCCGTTGAATGCGTCAGACATTGCGGAGCTCGAAGAATATCTGGCAGACCTGCCGTTTGCATCTGCAGCGGACGAAGAATTCGCGAAGCGCTTCGATCTGCTGATTTTGAAGATGCAGGAAGCTGTCGCCGAGGGATTGGAAACGGTTGATGGAGCCGTACCTGAGGCACCGCGCAATCGAGTCATGCGGCTGGCGGAAAACCTGCTGACCAAACTCAATGTTCCAGAGATCGCAGCGCAAGCTGAGTTGCTGGAAAATGCTGCTACTGAGTCGTGGTGGGAGGGCGTCAGCCTGGAGGAGCTAGAACTACTGCGCCGTGGCATGCGTTCTCTGGTGCGACATGTCGACCGCGGCAGGCGCAATGTCGTGATTACCGACATTGAAGACGAGTTTGGCGAATTACAGGAAGTGGAATTACCTGCCTCCGCAGCATCGTTTGCCGTCACCGAAAGCAGCATTGAGCAGAAGATTCGCGAACTTCTGGAAGAACATGGTGACTCCCTTGTGCTGCAGAAGCTGCACAAAGCGATTCCGCTGACACCAGTAGATGTGGAGTCATTGGAGCAGCTCGTCGCAGAAGCCGGAATTGGCGATGTCGACGAGCTACAGCACCGACTCGGCATGTCGCTGAGCCGCTTCGTGCGCACGGTTATCGGTCTTGAGGAAGGCGCTGCCCGCGCGGCATTCGCTGACCTGATCGACGGCGCGAATCTGAACTCGGTGCAGCTGGAATTTATGAACCGAGTGATTACAGGCCTGGTTCAAAATGGAATTGTCACCGTATCCGACCTGTTCAATGCGCCCTACAACGACTACGGCTCCCCCGTCGAAGTCTTTGACGGCAGCATGGCCGCGGTCATTGACCTGAAGAACCGGTTGGAGAAAATTGAGCGCAGCGCGGACGCTGGTTAGTGTCGGCTGACGTTTTGGGGTGGTTCGCACCGGTGCGGCGCGCTGCGCGAGTACTGCGTGAGCCGGGCTGGGGCAGGCGCGGCGGCGGTGATTAGCTCGTTATTGGTTCCCCATGACCGCCAGTTTCTCCGCCAAGTCCGCAACATCGTTTGGGTGATACTCCGCGGGCCGGTTCCGTTTCGGCGAGCAGGAATCAATGACTTCCCGCCACCGCTGCGGAATGGCGGAGGCACCAAAGATGCCACCGAGAAAAGCACCAACAATGGCCGCGTTGGTGTCAGTGTCGCCGCCACGGCCAATCACTCGAACCAGAGAGTCCTCAAAGGTCGTGGATTTTTCTTCTACCCGGCGAAGTTCTTCATGCAGCGCCCACAGCGCAAAGCGCAGCCAGCCCTGATGCACCGAGAAATCCGGCTCCCCGCTGTTCACCATGGCACCGCTGGCCTGCCACTCGGCCTCCCACTGCGTGCGCTGGGAAGCCAGCCACTCCATCAGCGCACTCAAACCAATGCCGCGGCGCGGCTGGTGGAGGCCACCGCTGATGACGTCGGCAAGCGCGGATGCGTAACGTGAGTTGGCGTCGATGCACACCGGATGTGGGTGCGTGATAGCGGCGTCCTTGCGGGCGAGTTCACCAGCGCGTGCGGGATTGCGCCAGTACGCGATAGCCAGCGGTGAGATGCGCATGAGTGCGCCGTTGGCCTGAGAATTCGGGTTCGGCGCGCGCCGGAGCAACGCCGCCGTGGTCGCCTCCCCCATATCGAAGGCATCGGAGTTTGCCCAGCGCACATAGGACTCACGGACATCGGTGGCGTCGTAGCCTTCGCAGCGCACCAGTGAGCGTGCGAGCGCCAGTGCCATTTCGGAATCATCGGTGGGTTGACCGGCGGCGATATTGTGGGTGCCGCCATCGGCAAGTTCGCGGACACCGTGCGGATAGCGCTGTGCGATGTCCTCTGCACTGCAAAACTCCACTAGCGCCCCGAGATTATCGCCGATGACCTGGCCATAGAGAACGCCGCGAGCACGGTCGAGTACCCGGGCGAAAGCATCAGAATTGTGATTCACGGGCGCCTACAGAGCTTGAATCGTGTCGGCCAACTCGTCATCACGGCGATGGCGCAGGCGCGACACCGTCTTGCGGCGAGGTGCATCGGCGGGCAGGCCGAGCTGCCTATTGATAGCCGCGAGCACAGCATCGACATCGAGCTCCGCGGCATCACCCTCAGTAGAGAGCTCCGCAGTGAACTCCTCATCGAGACCGAAGGCGTTGACAAGCGCCGCCAGCCCTTCCGCGTCAGGGTTTTCCGCAGGCGCACGCGTGATGTCGAAGGTGTCGCCGAAATGAACCCACACGCGCTCGCCTTCGGTCAGCTGCATATCGTTGACGAAGCGAGAAATCGTCGACATCGACGTGTTGGTGCGTCCCACAGCAATCCGCTGGTCACCCAACCTGGATGGCAGCAGCTTCTCATCCCCGTAGCCCAGACCGTACATACCCGCGATGCCAGCGGGGATAGCGCTTCCCGAGCCACGCATATGATCGCGGTTAATAGTCAGCAGCAGGCACCACTGCCCATCGCGTAAGTAGAGATCGCGGGATTCCTCCGGCGTGGCATCGATTGGTTCCATTTCTTCGTCCGAGCGCTTACGAACGTAGCCGTCTTCCAGCACGAACTCACCACCGCCGGCGTAGGTGCGCACGGAGTTTTCCGATACTCCAAACGCGGTCGCACCCGCAATGACGTCGTCAAGCAAAACGCCATCTTGCCCCTGTGCAACGGCATCATCAATGCGTCGGGAGATGTAGTCGGCGATCGTCGTCCACTCTTCCAACTCCCACTGCGCCAGCGCCCACGTGCCCGGCGCGCACCGCTTAGTCCGCGGATCAAGCGCGAGACGACCGTCGATACCGCGCGAGTTCCGGTCAGTGATAACGGCGGCGATGTCGTCGATGTGCATCGGCTTGCCACGGTGCGCTAGCAACGCCACTGCCCTATCGCTTACCGACGTGACCTTGGTAAACAGGTGGCCTTCAAAGATCTTGTACCCGGTACGCTGGGCGATCCACTCGCGCACGATTTCCTCTGGGATGCCCAGCGTGACGGCCAATTCCGACAAGGGCGCGATGCCGAAGTCATCGGTAAGCTGCTCAACGGCGGTGGCGAATTTGTCCTCGAACCCGTTGGCGACGAACCATTCGCCATCAATGCCCCACTGTGCTTGAGCCACAGCAGCGCCTGCGGTGCCGGTGAGATTGATTAGGTTCAGCAGCGGTGCGGACATTCCATCGGGAACGGTGAACAGGCCTGGCATATCGTGGCGGAGCTGGCTAATCTTCGCCAACGGCGCGTAGCGGTGGAAGATACCGGTGCGGAGAATCTCGCAGTTGGGGCCGGCATCGGCGAGTGCCGCCAGCAATGCGTTCTCCAACTGTCGAACGCGTTCGCGAGAAACACCAAATTGCTGACCAAGCTCCGCCAGGGTGGCGCCGTCGGGGAGGCGGCGGTTGAGGATTACTGGAAAGCGTTCATCCTGGTCGGCAATGTGCTGAATTTCGCGTTCAGCACCGGTGAGGATGTCGGTGATTCGGTCGTTGAGGCTGGCCACTTGTTCGCGCACGGCTTCCGGAACGTAGGCTTTGTCTTCTGCTTGGTCGAGGATGCGATTCGATGCGCCGGTGATCGCCAACCAATCCAGCAGCACCGATGTCTCGGGAGTCGTTGTGTCGTCCCAGCTAATGCCGAAGTCACTGGTGTTGTCGAAGGGGTTGTCCGCGGTGTCATCTGCGGTGTGATTGGCAGTGTGGTCCGCGGTGACATCGCCTGCTTCAAACTCATCGAACGCATGCGTGACCGCATCTGCCACCAGTTTCTGGACGCGCACACGGCCATAACCTTTGAGGTCCTGCAGGTCTCGGACTGTGAGCTCGCGGATGAGACGATTGCGCAGCGAGGTGTCTTTGACCTCCGGTTCAGTCAGCCCCAGTTTGGCTAAGACGCGCTGCCATTCCGGGCTCTCTGGGAATGCCAGGAAGTTCATATAGGGCGACAGCCCTGTCAGCCCCGAAGTCTGGTGATCCTTGATCCACGCCTGCGCAATTCCCAGGACGTCTTCGCCGATTCCGCTGAAGTCCCTATCGGTCAGCCACGGAAAGATTGTGGTGAGGTCCCGCAGCTCGGACAGGAGGTCGCTGCCCGTGGATTCTTCGCTGTCAGCGGGGTTCTGTTCGGTGCTGTGCTTTTGCGCAGCATTCAGCTCGGCCAGCGCATGAGCAAAAGTCACTTCATCAACAATGGGAATGCCCAGTGCACGTGCCTTTTTCGCTTTCCCCGACTGCGTGTGCACATCCGCGGCAACAAGAACCACGGAGGCCTTGATGACTCCACCGACATCGAGACCAGCAGTACGCGCACGCTTTTCCCATACCTCTCGCGGAGTTGCCATAGCACCGGTGAAAGTCACACGGTCACCAGGGCGAAGCTCCAGTTTTCGTGCAGAAGTGACCAACTCTTCCACACGCTCGCGCTCAATGTTGAGCTCTCCGGCAATGCTGATAAGCCAGCGGCGTTCCTGCTCCGTTACTACACCGTCGGCCCACGCCTGCACAATGAGCTGCTGCAGGTATTGCTCATGGAGCATATTGACATCATCTGCACTCAACCCACGTTCTGCGGCAATGCCGTGCAACTTAGACAGCTCTCGCATGTCCAGTCGCCCATCGACCATTGCTTGCACCAGGAAGCCAATGTACTGGTCTGAAGCCTCATCCCCAGTTCGTGCCACATGCTGGGCAAGTTCCTGCAGCCACTGTTTCTCGGAAGTTTGCTGATCTGCAGCGGTACCTGTGGCGGTTGAATCTGCAGCGGTACCTGCAGCAGCTACATCCCCAGTAGCCCGCACATTATTGCGCTCAAGCAGGGGCACGTCCGAAATGCGCAACTGCGCCAATTGCGCTGGCACAAAATAGAGCGGCTCGGCATAGTCCACGATGTCCGGACGTGCCTGTACAAACCGCTGAAGCGCTGCCGCGGTCGCCTCAGCATCCGCAAGTGCAGTATGAGCCGCCCTGTTTTCAATCCCCATGATGCTGAGAACATTTTTCAGTGAAACAGGCTGACCAGGCATAAATTGCCGAGCTAACACCATCGTGTCCAGCAACCAATTACCGTCGGCAAGCTCGACGCCGAGGCGTCCGAACTCGTTGGTCAGGAACTTGTACTCAAAACTGGCGTTGTGAGCGACAATAACGCGGCCGTTGAGTACCTCGGCGAAGCGGCGCGCCACATGCTCAAACGTGGGCGCACCAACCAGATTCGTGGGGGTAATTCCGTGGACATCTGAGTTATCGAAGCCCCGGTTCGGCTGCACCAGAGTTTGCCACGTCCGCTCGACACGACAGTTCGCATCCAGCAGCACCACACCAATTTCAATGACTCGGTCATGCCGGGAAAATCCCGTTGTCTCAAAGTCCAAGACCGCAAAGCCGTGCATACTGCCGGTTGGTCTCATCGCTTGAAAGAAATTACTGGGTGGAATGGGTGCCATTGAACGCGGACTCCGTTTCTTGCCGGGAGATTCACATCATATGCTGGCAGCTATTAGCCTGACAGGCGAACGCTGCCGGCGGTTACAACCCCCGCGAGAGGTTCCAGCGCAGAACCGCAGGTCGATCATGGTAGCGACCGAGCACAGACAGGGATGCAGTATTCAATGGGAAGGACTGGCCAAGTTCGATGGGCAGTTCCAACCAGGCTGTGGTGAGCGCACGCAGCGAGTGACCGTGGGCGAACAGAATCGCCTTGTCTTCGCCCGATTCGCGCACCCTTTTCACCACGCGCTCAACGCGCTCACGGACTTCCTCCGCCGTCTCGCCATTGGGCACGCCATGAGTCCAAATCTGCCAATCGGGAACAGTCTTTTGCACTTCCTTCGAGGTAATCCCCTCGTAGTCGCCGTAGAACCATTCCGCAAGATCCTCGTCGACCTCAAAGTCGTGGAATCCCGCCAACCGAGCGGTCTCCTGGGCGCGCTGTCGCGGCGATGCCAACACCAGACCAAAGTCCTTCGGATCCAGCCAGCCGTTCAGGGCCTTGGCTTCCTCCCGGCCGTTGTCAGTCAGAGGAAGGTCAGTTATCGAGGTGTGCTGCCCTGTGCGCGACCACTCAGTTTCGCCGTGCCGCACGAGATATAAATCAGTCATAGTTCCAGCTTAGGCTTATTTGAAAATGCTGTTAGCCGGGGCATTCCCATTACCCCAGCTAGCCAATCTAACCCATCAGCGGCTCGTGGACTTGCAGTCCCCGCTTAGAATTCTCACACACCGTCGCAGCCTGGAGTTCCTGTGACCTCGCGTATGTCGGCGAACTACATACCCAGTCCCCCACCTGGGCCGTCAGCGTATTGCCACCGCCCTCAGTGTCCTTGATTGTGTCGTACCGATCCAACACATCCATGGCCTCAGCGCAGGTCATCTCACCCTTGACCACTTCCGCCAGACGATGGCCCTCCATGGCACCGCACATCATCGGCCCCTGAACAAGTGCATCCGTGCCCTGACTGTAGCCCCTCGCCGGCTCACTGCCCTGGGCCATGAGTTCCTCGACGGAATCGAAAACCTTGCCGGAGGTGCGAATATTCCTGTCCTTGCCTTCGATGGCAAAGGCCGCGTTATCCGACTGACACACCAGCTTGTTCGCATCCGTCTTCGCACACGCAGCGGTGCCGAAGCTCGTCCATTGGCCGTCGTCAAGCTCTTCCTGAGCCGACGGTACCCCTTCGACGAGCGTGTACGCGGCACCTGAAGTATCCAGCATGATTGCGCCCGGCGACTGTGGTGGGAACGGCGGAACCTCCACGTCGGGAATCGACGAATCAGCCTTACCGATGCACGTCACCGCGCCGTCTGAGTAGAAACACTCGCTCTTTTTCCCGTCTAGCGTGACGTAGAACGCCTTGATTCCGTTCTGGCTAAACCGCTGAACGTCAATTTTCTGGTAGGCGCTTTCATCAAATCCGATGCTGTCGGCGCTTGTCCCCTTCGTCGGCGACGGCATCTTCGGATTATCGCCCTCGCTTGCCGACGTCGATTGCGACTGCACCTCACTCTGATCATTGTTGCTTTGTGATGCGGCGGCATCTTCGGAATCTGAAGATGAGCAGCCGACGAGAGTTCCGAGCATGACAACAGCAAGGCCCGCGGTCATCCGAAACATCGCACTGCGACTGGATCGAATAGGACTCGCGGGCATCTGGTTTTGGGTGACTGACATGAAATCAGCTTATCGCCGAACGAATCGGCTGGCTTGTTGTTTGCCGTATTTAACGGATGCGGCGGTACCGCGGCTGCCATGGCCCGAGTTCGGTCACCATCAGCTGCCGCGACTACGACTAAGACCGCTGCTTAAGTGCCTCCACTGCACGGTCGGCGAGCTCCTCGCCAGCACCGTCGTATAGGTAGACAGCCATGTCAGCACCAACGTTAAGAAGCTGGCTCTTAAACTGCTGCACCTTGGTGGTAGTAGCAACCACGGCTTCGGTGTCCTGCTTACGGATGTTCTGAATCATGGTGTAAGTTTCGGCGTGCTCAGACAGCGCCAGCACGTACAGCGCTGGTTTCTTCTCCAACTCGATGTGGTGCCAGAGCTCTGGGTCTGTCACATCGCCTGGGATGACCTTGTAGCCCTGCTCACGCAGCTCTTCGATGCGATCCTCATCGAAGTCAACGCCGAAGACGTTCATGCCGTACTCATTAACCAACCTGCCGTAGACACCAACGCCGACTCGCCCCATACCCATGATGAGAGCATCGGCGTTGTCAATAATGACCTTTGCCTCTTCTGGCACCAGGCGGTCCTCTGGGGTTTCTGGGACGAACTTCTGCAGGAAGCTGACAATCTTGTCTTCGTGCGGGGCCATCAGCGAGCTGGCAATGAAGCTACCCGCCACGGCGACTGCCATAATCGAGGTCCATTCTTCCGGCAGAATGTCCTGTTGCGTCGCCGCCGCCATCACAATCAGACCGAACTCCGAGTAGTTGCTCAACGTCAGACCCGCCAGCGCACTCGTGCGCAGCGACAGTCCAGTGCGCTTGAGAATCCAGATGAAAATAGTGGCCTTGAACACCAGGAACAGAACCATAATCGCGGCGATGACGTAACCGCCAGCACTTGGCAGACCACCGAGGCCAATTTCGATAAAGAACGCGACCAGCAGCAGCTCACGGATACTAATCAGAGCTTCCGACAGGCGGTCAGAAATCGGGTGCGAGGACAGCAGAATACCGGCAACCAAGGACCCCAGCGAGCCGGACAGCCCTGCCAGCTCGAAAGCCGAGTAAGCGGCCACAGCAATACCAATGCCGGTGAGAACCAGCAGCTCAGTGCGGAACATGCGGTTGGGAAGCCGCGCCGCCAGCGGACGAATGAAGAACAATAGCGGCAGCGCCAGCGCCCACAGCTCCGGGGTCTTACCCGACGATGCCACCAGCACACCGACCGCAATGATGTCCTGCAGAATGAGCACACCAATCGCGATGCGTCCGATGGCCGAAGCACCGCGGTTCTGCTCCTCCAAGTGGCTCATCACAAACACCGTCGACGAGAAGGAAGTCGCGATGCCGATGTAAATCAACGCAGTCGCCGACAGCCCCGTGAGTTCACGCAGCGGCAAGAAACTGGCGATACCAAACAGCACGGCAAAAACCACCGTGTTTAAAAACGCGTGACCCAACCCTGAAAACACCACTCGCGGCGCCACGATATCCTTCGGATTTAGCTTCAGACCAATCGTGAACAGCAAGGTGGTAACACCGAGCTCGGCCAGCGAATCAATGAACGGGATTTCCTCGAGCCCCATTGCATGAACGGCAAAACCGGCCCCAAGGAAACCAATCAGCGGCGGCAGCCGAAGCAACGACGCACCGAGCCCGCCGATAATCGAAAACAGTATTGCTGTTAGGTATACGGATTCCACCCATCAAAGATAACGGCTGACACAACTGATAAATGCAGAGGTTGGCCATTAACCGTTCTTTGCCACCCGACTGGGGCTAGCGTCTTGGGAGCTAGCGTCGGTACGGAACCTCGCCCAATGCAATCGGCTGCGGGTGCTCCGCCACCCACGCGACCGCCGCTGCCGTCAACGCATCAATGTCCGACTCACCGGCTTTGCGCTGCTTTACGACGGCCATGGCATCCTCGGCAGCTCCTACCGTCTCCAGCCAAAAGTCGGTCATCGTGACAAAGTCTTCGTCCCAGTTGACGTAGCCCATCTCCAGGGCCTCGTACCCGAGCCGGCCCACGATGCGAATAACTTCACCCTGAACAGTCGCGGCTGCGCCACCACCCGGCACCAGGTAGTTCCAGAGGTATCGGAACTGGCCGTTGGTCGACTTGCCTGCGGGGACAATGATGTCGCTGTGGCCATCGTGAGGCGTAATCACGTCCGGACGTTCCGCACCGATGCGTTCGTAGAGGCGATCCATGACCGGCTGGTACTTGTCGCGCTGCTTGTCTGACATGCGGTTGTAGCGGCGACCGAATTTGGTGAACTCTTCGCGGACTTCGTCGTCGATTTCCGACCCAGCGTCCAGGAGCACCTCGATACTCTCTAGGACTCGACTTAGGGCATCGGTATCGGCGGTAGCGACGGCCTCTTTGAACGCTGTCCGGCCGTGACCGAGCCGGTTCTCGCGGTGAAGGTCAGCGCCATTTTCCAGCAGAAGCGCAATGGCCTTGGGCTGATGGCTCTTCGCAGCCATGAAAAGCGGCGGATGGGTGCCCGCTTCGATGTCTGCACCGCAGTCGAGCAGGAGCTTCATCTTGTCGATGTCGCCCCGGCTTGCGTGCTCTGCCAGGGCGGTTTTACCGAAGCGGTTCTCGGTGTTGACGTCGAGCCCCTGGTCGGTTAGCCAGCGCATGAGCTCCGGAGGGGTGCCACGGAGCGCCAGTGCAGTGTCCTTGCTGTATCCGAAAACTGCGTTGAGTGCGCAGGTTTCATAGACGGCTTTCAGCGCATCCATGTCACCGGCCTCGAGCAGCTCTTCGAAGTTCTCGACCAGTTTCTTCCGCTTCCGTGGCATGCAGTTTCCCCTTTACTTACCGCCCTCGTCAGTGGACAGCGCAGCCACGAATGCTTCCTGCGGCACCGAGACCGAACCGATGTTCTTCATACGCTTCTTACCGGCCTTTTGCTTCTCCAGCAGCTTGCGCTTACGGGAGATGTCACCGCCGTAACACTTAGCAAGGACGTCCTTGCGCAGTGCACGAATGTTCTCGCGGGCAATAATCTTCGAACCGATTGCCGCCTGAACCGGGACCTCGAACTGCTGGCGAGGAATCAGCTCGCGCAGCTTCTTGGTCATCTTGTTGCCGTACCACTGCGCATTGTCGCGGTGGACGATAGCGGAGAAAGCATCGACTGCTTCGCCCTGCAGGAGGATATCCACCTTGACCAGATCCGCGATCTGCTCACCGGCATCTTCGTAGTTCAGCGACGCATAACCCCTGGTACGGGACTTCAGCATGTCGAAGAAGTCGAAGATGATCTCGCCCAGTGGCATCTTGTAACGCAGCTCCACGCGATCCTCGGACAGGTAGTCCATACCGCCCATTTCGCCGCGCTTCTGCTGGCACAGCTCCATGGTGGGGCCAACGAATTCACTCGGCACAACGATGGTGCACTTGACCATCGGCTCGTAAATTTCGCGGAGCTTGCCCTCCGGCCAGTCACTCGGGTTGTGAACGGTGACCTCAGAGCCATCCTCAGTGACCACGCGGTAGACAACGTTTGGAGCTGTCGAAATCAAGTCCAGGTCGAACTCGCGCTCGAGGCGGGCGCGGGTAATCTCCATGTGCAGCAAGCCCAGGAAGCCACCGCGGAAACCAAACCCGAGAGCCACCGAGGTCTCCGGTTCGAATGTCAACGAAGCGTCGTTAAGCTGAAGCTTTTCCAACGCATCACGCAGGTCGGGATAGTCCTGCTGAGAGATCGGGAACAGACCGGAGTAAACCATCGGCTTGGGCTCTTCGTAACCTTCCAGAGGCTCCTCAGCCGGTGTGGCGTTCAGCGTGACGGTGTCACCGACCTTGGACTGACGGACATCCTTCACACCAGTGATGAGATAACCGACCTCGCCGACGCCAAGGCCCTTACACTTCTTCGGCTGCGGCGAAACAATGCCGATTTCCAGCAGCTCGTGCTTGGTGCCGGTGGACATCATCTGAATGACCTCACGCGGCTTGAGCTGACCATCAACAACGCGGATGTAGGTGACCACACCGCGGTAGGTGTCGTAGACGGAGTCAAAGATCAGCGCACGGGCAGGTGCCTCCGGGGCGCCGACCGGCGCCGGGACGAGCTCACAGACACGGTCGAGCATTTCCTCAACGCCCTCACCGGTCTTGCCCGAAACACGCATGACATCTTCCGGCTCGCAACCGATAATGTGCGCAATCTCCTCCGCGTACTTATCCGGATCCGCGGCCGGCAGGTCAATCTTGTTCAGAACTGGGATGATCTCCAGGTCATTTTCCATGGCCAGGTACAGGTTGGCCAGCGTCTGCGCTTCGATGCCCTGAGCGGCGTCGACAAGCAGAATCGCGCCTTCACACGCCTCGAGCGCACGCGAGACCTCGTAGGTGAAGTCAACGTGACCAGGCGTATCAATCAGGTGCAGGACGATCTCTTCGCCCGCGTGCTTACCAGTGCTCGGAACCCACGGCAGGCGCACGTTCTGAGCCTTAATAGTGATGCCGCGTTCGCGCTCAATATCCATATTGTCGAGGTACTGATCGCGCATGTCGCGCGCCTCCACAACACCCGAGAGCTGCAGAATTCGGTCCGCCAGGGTGGACTTACCGTGGTCAATGTGCGCAATAATGCAGAAATTTCGAATCCGTGAGGGGTCCGTAAAAGTCTGCTCCGCAAAATTCTTGGTCACGTTGGGTCTACTCCGAAAAATAAAGACGTTATGGGCATTGGGGCGCGGCGTTGGCCGACCCATATGCGCCGGCCTCGAAAACCGACCAGCCGGGCTTAAATACAATCACGCACAATCTTACCTATCGATTCCCTTCGCACTAAACCTCTAGACTTAGATTCCATGAGCTCCACTTCGTCCACCGATAAAAATGAACGCGAAAGCTGGCCACGCCGCCTGCGCAATCGCATCAGCGCGCGTCTTTTCGCCGGTACCGAGTGGTTCCGCGGCCCCGACACACTCGATGAGGCGCTGTTTAAGCTCAACACGCAACTTGGGCTCGCTCAGGACACCTCGCTTTCCGACGAGTCCAAGGAGGCCCTACTTCGCCTGCGAGACCCGGTGACCATCGCGCGTCCAACCGCGGAACTGGCCCGCACGATCGTGTACAGCCCCGACATGGATGGCCAAGCCGACCCCGGCGAAGTGGTGTGGATTCCATTGCAACTCGAAGGCGAAGACGCCGCCTTGCGGGAGCGCGCAGTTGTCGTGGTTGGCCGCCATGACCAGTACCTCCTGGGCATGCTGATTTCCACTCGCACCGAGCACAGCGAGCAACCGGAGTGGCTCTTTATCGGCAGTGGGTTCTGGAATGAAGACCCCAAGCCGTCGTGGGTGCGGATGGACCGTATCTTGCTCATTCCGGAATCCGGGATTCGCCGCGCAGGTGCGATGATGCCCCGCAGGCGCTTTGAGCTCATCGCCGCCCGACTGCGCGGGGACTACGGCTGGAATTAGGCAGTGGCTGGAACTGGGACGTGGCTGGAATTACTCAGTAGCTGAAATTAGGCAGTGGCTGGTATTAGGCAGCGCTGTTTGCTAGAATTCTGCAAGTTGTTTACCGTTGCGTTCCTTTGCGGCGAGCGCGGGCAGGACCTTGGGTTCGCGTTTTCATCGTCGTACAAGCGCAGTGCGCGGTGTGATTTCGCTGGTTGATTAGTTTGACCGGCGATGATTGTACAGCACGATATGCACTGTGATCAGGACTTTTCTTGGTGGCGGGCGGTAACAATTCCAACTACTACGGATACAAGAGGTATTCACGATGGCAAATATCAAGTCCCAGATCAAGCGCAACAAGACCAACGAGAAGGCTCGCCTGCGTAACCAGGCAATCCGCTCTGCAGTCCGCACTGAGATCCGCAAGTTCAAGGCTGCTGTTGAGGCTGGCGACAAGGCTGCTGCTGAGGCTCAGCTGCGCGTTGCATCCCGCAAGCTGGACAAGGCTGTCACCAAGGGCGTCTTCCACCGCAACACTGCGGCTAACAAGAAGTCCGGTATGGCTAAGGCTTTCAACAAGCTGGAGGGCTAATCCCCTTTTGGCGCTGTGAGCTGTGCTGTTTCAGCGCTGCGCTTGCGTCGTGCGAGCACTGCTTTTACGCCGCGCTTGCACCGTGAAAGTTAACCGCTTCCTGCTATTTTCCGATTTGCAATTCGGAATGTGGCGGGAGGCGGTTTTTCTTATTTAATCCCAATGCGAGTTAGTGACCCCGTTTATGTTTGGTGACGGCGGGCCGATCCGAGTTACTGACTGCGTTTATGACAAAAATGGCCTGAAAAATGGCTTGAAAGTGCTATAAACTTACACAGTTTCACATTTGCAGCCCGTTGGGCTGGCCGTGGACCCCGCCTCCCACACTGTTGGTTGTTGATTTCCATCGCTTCGGTTCCAGCACACCAACCTGCGGCCCGCACATGCGGACAGCACAATTTCTACAGGAAGGAAACTCATGCCGAAGACAACTTTCACGACCGTTGCGCACGCCCCTACCAACCTCGAAACCACGGTGACCTCTCGCGACATGAGCTTCACCCTGGACGAGCCGACTGACCTCGGGGGAACCAACAAGGGCATGAACCCGGTCGAGGCGCTGCTCGGAGCCCTCGGCGCCTGCAAGTGCATCGTCGTCCGCTCATTCGCTGCTGCCCAGGGCATCAAGCTCAATGATGTCAAGGTTGAGTGCTCCGGTGTGCTCGATCCAGACGGATTCATGGGGAAGAACCCGGAGGCAAAGATCGGTTTCTCCGAGATCCACACCCGCTTCCACATTGATGCAGATAACACGAGGGAAGAACTGGTCGCCTTCCTCGACTTTGTCGAATCCCACTGCCCAGTCCAGGACACGCTGTCTAACCCGGCTACATCGTCCTTCGAGCTTGCATAGCTGAAAATCATCGGCGCTAGCGAAGCAGCCTGCTGAGCAGGACGGCCACACAATCATCGTGTTCTTCGCGGTGTTTCGCCTGTCACCACAGAACTGAAGCTCCCACGGGGACCCGAACTATTTAACGCCGATGGGACAAATGCGCCAGCTCCGCGATACGAAGCACCGACTGTTCCAGCGATAGTTCCGGCGTCGATGAGGCTCCCTTGGTGTCCGCATCCAGCTGTGCCGCAACAACCACAGCGCGAGCTACTGCGGGGGTTGACCAGGCCGAAGCCAACCGCTGTGTTTTCTCTAGTTTCCACGGCGGCATGCCATAGCGGTGGGCATCCCTGCGAGCATTAACGCCACGTGCGCCGTGGAGCCGAGCTACATCACCGACCATTCCCGTGATAGCAGCCGACAGCAGTGCCGGTGCCATGCCCAGCTGCAAGGCACGGCGCATCTTGGCCAACGCTTCCCCACCGCGACCGCGCAGTGCTAGCTCGGCAATCTCAAAGCCCGAGACCTCCGCCGAAGCACCGTAGTAGGTGCGCACTGCCTCCGAAGTGACCTTGCCCGCGGTGTCCGCACAGAGCTGGGAAATGGCAGTGGCCAACTCGCGGAGGTCCGAACCGACCGCATCCAGGACGGTATCAATGACGTCGCGACGCACCTTAACCCCGTGTGAGGCGAACTCTTCGCCAACGAAACCCGGCAAATCGTTCCTCTTGAGCGGTTGTGCTTCGAAAAAGCGGACGCCTAGCTTACGCAGGTCAGCCACCATCTTCTTCTGACGGCCCTCGCCACTGTGCAGGAGAATCAACGTGATGCCCGGCGCGGGATCTTTAACAGAATCCATCAACAGCTTGGCGGGTTCTTTACCCGCATCCTGGCAGTCGGTGACAACCACAATGCGGTCATCCCCAAACAACGAGGGGCTGAAAAGCTCCACTGCGTCAACAGTGGTCATGTCCCCTGCGCGGATGGTGGTCACAGGCACCGAGCGTCCGCCCGGATCGGACTCCGTTGCTGCCTGCGCGCGGACGGCAGCGACAATGGCGAGGCGGGCGCGGTCTTTCAGCAGCTCCTCTTTGCCCACAATCAAATTCACGGGTGCGACGGCGCTCAATCCCGACCTCTTTTCCGCGTTGATTCCTGCGACTGTTATTTCTAGCCTACGGGACAGCCCGGATTTCACCTCCCTCGCCAGACGTCACCATTCGAATAGAGAGCTTGTGGCCCATCTCGCTGTGGACACACCACAGGAATGTGCTCGGGGGTCATTACGATTTCTCGCACGCGCGGACCACACTCGCGGGCGACAAACCACTGCGGTGAGCTGCGTGTTTGGGGAACTCTGCCGCTCACGGATTCAGCGATATACGAAGGGGACTCCACCACCACCGTTTCTATCGTGGGATTATCAACGGCTGGATCGAGCCGCTGGGCATGCCATGTCATTTCCTCGGTGATTCTGAGGGCAATTCGGCACTGCCGGCTGAGCGGGGTTGGTGCAGAGCTGCTGTCCGAATCTCGCGCCGAGCGGCCAACAGAAGCGCCATGGCTGACGAGCCCTTCGACAGCGCCCGTGCGAATGAGAACAATCTGGTTTTTCTCAGCACAGGCGGCAAGCTTCCACCCCAGTGGGGCACGCGCAATGTCGAGACCGAACACCCAGATAAACGCGTAGCTACAGGCGGCCAGGACAACCGCAAAGCCACCAGCGCGAAGCGCAAGACGGGGCCACGCCCAGAGCGTCGTCAAGCATGTAAGTGTAAGCGTGCAGGAGACGACCAACGTGACCGTCCCAGTGGCGGGCGCGACGATGCCTGCAGTAAGGCGTGCGACCTGATAGATCCACCACGCGCATGGCGCAGCACACCAGAGCAGAGCGCTGACCAGCCAATTGAGATGCAATGCGGCGGCAACGGCAGCGAGCGAACCGGCGATAGTAACGGGTGCGACGGCGGGCGCGGCGAGCAGATTAGCAAGCAGTGAGATATGGCTGATTTCGCCGATGAGTAGCGCCAATACGGGCATGGTGACCACGTGTGCGGCAATCGATACGGCGATGGCGCGGACTACTGGGGCGGGCCAGGTCCCCATAACGGTGGTGGCGGACAGACGTCTGGCAAGGGGCTCGGCAAGAAGGACTAGCCCGGCGGTGGCTGCGACCGAGAGGGCGAAGCCCACTGATACCGATAGGTCTGGTGCCAGGAGAATCAACCCAATAATGCCAGCCGATAGCGCCGCGATGGCTTGGCCAGCTCGTCCTACGAGAATAGCCAACAGCCCAATGCAGCCGGTGACCACTGCGCGTAGCACTGAGGGTTCTGTGCCCACGATTGCTACAAACCCATACAGGGCAACCGCGGCGACTGCGACTCGCACTCGCGGTCCAGCCCAGGAGAAAACCGCTACGACAGCCCCGACAACAAGTGCAACGTTGGCTCCAGAGACGGCTGACAAATGTGAAAGCCCGGAAGCAGTCATCATGTCGCCGTCAGCGAGGGTGAAACCACGCTCATCGCCGATGGCCATGGCGGGTATGAGGCGGTCGGGGCCAAAGGGGAGATTCTGCGCCGAGTAAAAGAGCTGCTGCCTCACATCAGCGGCAAGCCCCTGTGGTGGCGCAATGACCTCAACATCTCCGCGTAGATTCAGCTGGATTCCGCTGATGCAGGGTTTGCTGGCCGCACGTATACCGGCTGTGGATTCAACTACGGTGTCTCTCGTGACCGACAACAGTGACTCGTCGCCAAAAACCGTCACTTGACCAGGAAGGCCCTCGATGCGTGCCTTCGCACTGGCCCCGAATTCGGTTGCTTTCGGCTCCGTGACCAGGCGCAACTGCACTTTCGTCATCCTGCCAATGTCGTGATGGAGCTCGTGGGCTCGGGCTCGCGCTATGCGGATTCGCGTGGCTACCGCAACGCTGGCCACCGACACAACTGGCACCAGGATAGTGGCGATCGCTCGCCAGCCGGATGTCACCGCGCCTCTTCCCCATCGCCACGACCAACGCTGCCACGCCCACGGCAACACCACCGAAGTCACGATTGTGCACGGTGCCACAACTATCGCCCATTCTGGGCGCATGATCACTGCCACCGCAGTCGCCCACGCCAACACCGCTGCTGGCACTAGCCGCACATCGAGCCCAGCACGAGCGCGCAGGTCAGACGGTGGCGACATCGCGCAGAGCCTCTACCTTCGCCGGGCCGATTCCCGGAACCTCCTCAAGTGCGTCGATACTCGCAAAAGGCCCGTTCTTTTCCCGAAAGTCGATGATTTTGGTCGCCGTTGCGGGTCCGATTCCGGGCAATTCCTCCAACTGAGTGGCGGTGGCGGTGTTGAGGTTGATCTTTCCACCCGCACCGGAAGTACCGCCAGAACCAGGCACACCGGATTTACCGCCAGAACCTCCAGAACCGCCAGAAGCATCGGCCCCACCCTCCGCCGTCCCTGCTGGCAACGCCTCTGTCCCGACCACAATCTGTTGACCATCAACCAACGGCGCCGCCAGGTTCACACTGGCAGGATTAGCCTCCGGCAAAAGCCCACCCGCACGCTCAATTGCCTCCACCACCCGCGCGCCCGCTGGCACCTCCACCACGCCTGGATTCACGACCAACCCCACCACCGACACAATCAACGGCCCCGCCTGTGCCTGAGCGTTAGTCTCCTTCCCCGGACCGCCCGGCGTCTCCGCTGAGGTTTCGGTCGTCTCCGGTGTCGTCCCCGCTTCAGCCGCGTCCTGCACCGCAGGCATCTCTACCTGCGGCGACGACGGCCATACCACCGCCGCAATTGCTCCCAGGGCCAACACCGCAATCACAATGCACGCGGCCATCGCCACCCGCGGCGTCACCACCGCCCGGCGCACGGAAAAGTCCACCGCCATGCGCTTGTCTTGATCAATCGGTTCCAGGTAGTCCGCCAGCCGATTCCGCAAATTCGTCACGATGCGCACACTAGCGCCCCGCCCCACACCGCACTCCCGCGAAAGCACCTGTCGAAGCGTCATCTGTGGATAAAAAATGACCTGTGGAGGTTATCCACAGGTCACATCATCTGCTCAGTTCAGCCGCTATTTCTTCTTCTCATCGCCGTCATCATCACGCTTGTCGCTTGACGACGACTCCTGCGATTTCTCCCCTTCGGTGCCAAATACAGCTCCCTCGGGATCAGACTTATCGCGCAGCGCCAAATCAGAGATAGCCTTCGCCAGACGCTCAGCTTTATCCAGGGCTGCTTGGCGGTTCTCACTCCACGTTGGCAATTTAGAAACCGCCGTGGTGAAAAGCGGAATTCCCTGTTCATTAGTCACGACTGTGCGACGGATACGCTTATTGCGGTTGCGACTAGCAGCCGGATTTTCAACTGCCTTCACCGCAGCCTGATCGGTGATCGGCTCACCTGAGTCCGTGGTGCCAGCGCTTTCAGCCAAACCATCCGTGTCAGCAGAGTCACCGGAATTGCCTATGCTCCCGGAATCATCTTCCACTGCGTCGGTGACCTCAGCTCCAACAGCAGCCGCGTCACTCTCCTCCACACTGTGGAGCAGCGCTGTCACACCCATCTCTGCTTCAAAATCCATGGCACCCGAATCAATCGAGCCACCGGAAACCATGCCAACTGCATAGGCTCCCTGCCCGACATGAGCAGCAAGCGACTCCGGCAAATCCAGGATTCTAAACCGGGTATCGTCGGGTAGCTCTTCGGCAAGCATGGCCTGGAGCTCGTGGACGTCGTCAAGCGCGTCGGAATGATGCAGCAATACTGCAGGCGGACGGTTCGCCGATGACGCAGACCGCACCATCTTCGTGGCAAAATCCACCATCCGCTGCTTGACCTTCGCTTCTGTACGGCACTTGGCGACCAGTGCCAGTGAGCCATCTTTGATGCCAACGATGGGTTTGATAGCGAGAGCCGTAGAGAGCATCGCTTGGCCCGCGGAGATGCGACCGCCACGGCGCAGTGAATCAAGCTTTGGTACGAACAACCAGAGTCGATAGCGCTGCAGCACATCACGGGCGACATCAGCAACCTCATCACGACTAGCCCCGGCTCTTGCGGCCTTGGCTGCAGCGATGGCAGCGGCACCGACTCCAGCTCCTACGGTGTCGGTGTCGATAACGGTCACGCGGTCCAGCGCACCGGCAGCCGTGACAGCGTTCGACCAGGTCGCGGACATTCCCTTGCCAAGATGCAGGGCAACAACGCCAGCGTCAGAGCCATCCTTGTTGGAGCGTTCCAGCGCACGCGCATATGCGGCGCACAGCTTCAGCGGGCTAACTGCCGACGTGGTGACGGCGTCTTCATTGATGTCATGGTCGATGGGAACCACGGTGATATCGAGCTTGCGGGCAACCTCGGGCATCAGACACGCGGTGTCATCGACAACAATGCGAACGCGACCGTCACCGGGCATGGCGGCCTCCTGAAGAGGCAGAAACCTGCGACTCCCGCACGCGAACCTTCGCATTAAAAGCATTCAGGTACCAAGAGGTCTCACCATTGACGCGCGTGCGTTGCTCCATTTCAACCCACGCAGTGTTGCCCAGGCCGTTAAACGTGCTGAAATAGTCGCGCGGCAGCTGCAGCAGGGCTGCGGTAGCGGCAGCAATGGCACCACCGTGGGACACGAGCACAAAGGTGTCCGACTCCCAATCGGGGTTAGCTGCTAGCTCAGCAATGACTGCCAGCACTCGGTTGGAGACCTCAAAGCGGGTCTCGCCGCCCTTGGGTGCCCAGTTGAGGTTATGACGCCAGTGGTCACGCATACCGGGAAACGCGGAGTCAATCTCGTCGTAGGTGCGCTCTTGCCATTCACCGAGGTTGGTCTCACGCAGGCGCTTATCAAAACTCAACTCTGCGCCGGTGGCCTCAGCTAGCGCGCGGGCGGTGTCAGCTGCCCGGGTCAGGTCGGAGGACACGATTTTTGTGATTCGCGGTTCAGCCTCCGCCAGGTACTGCGCCGCAGTACGGGCTTGCTCGCGGCCGACGTCGGAAAGCTGCGTGTCCAGCTGTCCCTGAATGCGGCCGGTAGCGTTATACGACGTCTGCCCGTGCCGCAGCATAATCAGGCGACGTCGAGCGGCAACATGTGCCTCGCGTGAGCCCGCCACAGTTAGAACTCGTCCGTGCCCGGGTTTTCGGCAGCCAGCGGAATCTCGTCGATGGAACGAGCATTGCGGGCGGAATCTTCGCCGTCCTCGTTGCTCGGCTGCTCGACGCCTTCGACCTCGATGCGCGGGCAATCGCGCCACAGTCGATCCAGGCCGTAGAAGTCGCGTTCTTCACTGCGGAAGACATGCACGACGATGTCACCGTAATCCAGCAGCGCCCAACGTCCCTCACGGACACCTTCGCGGCGAACCGGCTTTGCGCCGAGGTCACGCAGATCGTCCTCAATTTCGTCGACGATTGCGGCAACCAGACGCTCATTGTCAGCACTGACCAGGACGAATGCGTCCGTAATCACCACTGGGCCAGAGACATCGAGAACAACGACGTCCTCACCCTTTTTGCTATTGGCGGCCTTCGCCGCGGCGGTCGCCAGCTCAATGGCGCGTGGTTGTGCAGTCACGAAAGACTTCAGCTCCTTGTGATTAAAAAAGTCGTGAAAAACAGCGTTTGTACTTGTAACTTACCGCCTCAGCGGGATTTTGCTAACTTTCAGTCGTCGGTATCGGACTTCGCATCCACCGACGCCGCATCCTCGGAGGTCGAGTTCACCGACGCGGGCCCCACAGAACCAACTGTGCCCTCAGCAGACTGGTACAGACCACGCTTAGCGATGTACTGGACCACGCCATCCGGCACCAAGTACCAGACAGGGCGTCCTGCCTCCGCCCGCTTTCGACAGTCGGTGGAAGAAATGGCCATCGCGGGAATCTCGATGAGGTGTAACCGCGAGGCGTCTATTCCCTCCAGGTCCTCTGCACGCAGGTGAACTCCTGGGCGAGTGACACCGACGAACGTTGCTGCGTCGAACATCTCCTCCCAGTCCCGCCACGTCATAATCTTCTGCAGCGCATCGGCACCGGTAATGAAGAACAGATCCGCGTTAGGATAGATGACCTTCAAATCCCGCAGCGTATCGACGGTATAGGTCGCACCCGGCCGGTCAATATCAACCCGCGAGACCGAAAACTGCGGGTTCGACGCAGTGGCAATGACCGTCATCAGGTAGCGATCTTCGCTGTGAGAGACCTTCCGGCCGCGCTTTTGCCACGGTTCACCCGTGGGCACGAAAAGCACAAAGTCGAGGTCAAAACGGTCTGCCACCTCGCTGGCGGCAACCAGGTGACCATTGTGGATGGGGTCAAAAGTGCCACCCATTACGCCAATGCGCTGCCGGGGCGCTTCCGCCGACTTTGCTGTCAACGCGGCGTGTACCCGCGACCGCACACTTTTCCTGCGCTTAATCATGACTGGCACTTTACCTGGGCACTACGGACGGGTCTGTCCACGACCAGCCAGAACCCACTTGCTGCTGGTCAACTCCGGTAGCCCCATCGGGCCACGGGCGTGCAGCTTCTGAGTGGAAATACCAATCTCTGCGCCGAAACCATACTGCTCACCATCGGTGAACGCAGTGGAGGCATTGACGCTGACGGCGGCAGCATCAACACGGTCGACGAACTCCTGGCACACTCCCCAGTCACGTGCAGAGATAGCTTCCGTGTGTCCCGAGGAGTACTCAGTGATGTGATCAGTTGCGGCCACAACACCGTCGACGATGCGCGCGGCAATGTCTAGCGAGAGGTACTCATCCGACCAGTCGTCCGCCGTCGCAGGAATGACCTCACCAGTCCACCCAGAGGCCGCCAGATTATCGACATCGCCGTGGACCGCAACCCCCGCGTCGGCAAGCGCGTCCAAAATGCGGACCTGGTCCTGCGCGGACAGCGCCGAGTCGATGAGAACCGTTTCGGTGGCGTTACAGACGCTCGGACGGCGGGTCTTGCCGTTAATCATCAGCGCAATCGCCTCGTCGATATCGGCGGAGGCATCGATGTAGATGTGGCAGTTGCCAGTACCGGTCTCAATGGTCGGCACCGTTGCCTTCGTCACGACGGCCTCAATCAGACCGGCACCGCCGCGCGGAATCACCACGTCAACCAGGCCACGGGCAGTGATGAGGTCCTGCACTGAATCGTGGGTCTCACACGGCAGCAGCTGGACAAGGTCCTCCGGCGCATCGTGGTTGGCCAGCACCTCACGCAAAACCGCGACCAGCTGCGTGTTGGAGTGGACGGCGGACTTGGAGCCGCGCAGCAAGGCCACGTTGCCTGACTTCAGCGCCAGACCAAAGGCATCAACCGTAACGTTCGGGCGAGCCTCGTAGACCATGCCCATCACACCCAGCGGAACGCTGACCTGGGAAAGCTTAATGCCGTTGGGAAGAGTGCTTCCACGCAGCACCTCGCCTACCGGATCCGGCAGTGCCGCAACCTGACGAAGCCCACCGGCAATGCCCTCAACACGATCGGCGTCAAGACGCAGGCGATCCAGCAGGGAGTCACTAAAACCACGAGCCTTACCGGCCTCGATATCCTTGGCGTTGGCCGCCAGAATGTCTTCAGTACGGGCAACCAGCGCGTCTGCTGCGGCCAGCAGGAGCTCGTTCTTGCGTGCCGACGTAAAGCGCGACAGCTCTCCCGCGACAGCCTTGGCACGCTGTGCCTTTTCTAAAACCTCGGCGCGCTCAGCAGCACGCTCCGGGCTAAGAGCCGAATCCTCGGCAATACCCTGTTGATTGGTGTTAGCAGTTTCGTTCGTTTGAGCAGTCATGCCTACCAGCATAACTAGAGTGAGACATCATTTGAGGGAATTAGCTCAGCAACCCAAGGAAAGATGTAATTCATCAACAGCAGGAACACGATGACGGCAATCACGATGGTGATGATCGCTTTCACCCACCACGGCCCCGGTAGGGATCGCCAAAAAGCTGCGTACATCTAGTTGACCTCCTTGGTCTCAACACCGGCGAGAACCGCGTGAATAATGAGACGATGAGTGTTGTCCCACTGCGGATGGCAGGTAGTCAGCGTAAGTAGAGTGGCGTCACCGACCGGATTGAGGACATCGGACCGGTCCGGAGTAACGATGTGCTGGCCAGGAATCTCGGGGACGTTAATTCCTTCTGGCACACAGTCGAAGCTTTCCCCTGCGCCAGCCATACCATCGACCGGCAATACCTTGTAGCGATAAATAGCATCACGCGTCTCTACAGTGATGTCATCGCACGTCTGCAGACGGTCAATGTTGTCAAAGGGAGCTCCGTGACCGTCACGGTGAGCGGCGTAAGAGCTGTTGCCCACCTGCCCCGGAAGGGCTGTGCCCGGATAATGGCCGGGGCCACCGCGCAAAACTTCCTGGGAGACACCTTCAAATACGACAAAATCGCTAAAACCGGCCTTAGGAGCCGAAATCAGCGCCACCGCCGAGCCAGGCACCCAGGAGCCCTCAACAACTGGCTCCGTGCCTTCTGGCGCCGGAGCTGGGGCCGACGCCGGCGCGGACCATGCCTGCTGCAGCTCATCACGAGCCTGGTCCTGAGCTTTCCCGGTCTCAAGACCAGACCAGTACAGCAGATAAAAGGCGAAGAGCGCGACCAGCACTCCAGCTGTCAAGAGCAACTCGCCGATGACGCCAATAATCTTCGATAACACACTTAGGATTATGCCCGAAAGTTCCTCACCCAGGCAGTCTGCACTCAGCCAGTCCTCCCCCAGCCAGTCCGCACTCGGCCAGTCTTTGCCGAGGCACCTCTATCCGGGCGCGCCCAGGTGTGCGTCTTTAAGCGCTGCAGCTCTCAGCGCAACACCCTCCTAAGCGCGGGAAGCGAAATCCGACAGGTAGTCGGCATGAACGACAGGCTTCTGCATGTCATTCGGCAATTCCTCGGTGTGGTAGCCGATCATGCCCAGCAGTTCCTCGGAGTCATAATTGACCTCGCCGCGACCGATGACCTCACCACCAGGACCGATTAGATCGACGATGTCGCCGGCGGAGAACTCACCGTCAACCGAGGTAATACCGACCGGGAGCAGCGACTTACGCATGCGGGTTACGGCGTCGACCGCACCGGCGTCCAGGCGAAGCAGCCCCGAGCTGTCCGCTGCGTAGAGCATCCAGAACTTCCAGGCGCTCAGGCGGTTGTCCTTCGCGGCGAAAGCGGTTCCCACATCTGCTTGGTCCAGTGCTCGCTCAATGTTGGACGCCGAAGTCAGCAACACCGGCACCCCAGCACGCGAAGCCAGGCGTGCGGCAGAGACCTTCGACGCCATACCACCGGTGCCCAGCGCACCGCCGTCACCAGCGATAACACCACGCAAGTCGTTACCGCTGCGCACCTCCGGCACAAAGGTTGCACCTGGATCGGCCGGGTTGCGATCATAGAGGCCGTCGACGTCGGAAAGCAGAATCAATGCATCGCAGTACGCCAGGTGACTGACCAGCGCGGCGAGGCGGTCGTTGTCGCCGAAGCGGAACTCCGAGGTCGCGACCGTGTCATTTTCGTTGACAATTGGCACCGCGCCCAGCTGGCGCAGGCGGTCGATAGTGCGCTGGGCGTTGCGGGCACGCGAACGCACACCCGCATCGTCCGAGGTCAAAAGCACCTGTGCAGAAGTGCGACCATAGCGCAGGAAGGAGCGTCCCCACTCCTGTGCCAGGCGCACCTGCCCCACAGCCGCAGCCGCCTGCTTGGTTGCCAAATCAGTGGGACGCGAAGTCAGCCCCAGCGGCCCCATTCCGGATGCCACCGCGCCGGAGGACACAACGATGACATCGCTAATGCCCATACGCTTCTCCAAAGCATCGGCGATGAAGTCGATGCGCTCCGGATCGGTACGACCGTCAGATCCGGTCAACGAGGAAGAACCAATCTTCACCACGACACGCTTCGCGGTCCGAATTGCCTCACGAGTCTCGGAATCGAAACCGCCCTTGGTTCCCGGAGATAAATTCTCAGTCGCCTTTTCAATCTCAGCGACGGTGGACTCGGGATTGTCGTGAAGCAGCTCGTCGACCTCCTCACGGGAAATCGGCGCGTCCGATTCAGACTTCGGCGCGGTAGCTACCGGGGCATCTAATGCATCTGCTCCAGTGACGTCAACATCGTTGGCAACGGTGTCGGAAGGGATAACTGACTCACTCATTTCACTGATGGAAAACATGACGGTCTCATTTAATTCTGACCATATAATTGTTTAAACAATCAATGGCAAAATGCAAGTTTGAAGTCTTCGCTTGCCGACGACGCTGGCGCCCGCGCCTATGAATACCGGTCGCGAATAGCCTCTTCGCCATCCCCGAAGTCGTACTCGTCAATCAGACCACGGCGGGCCTGCGATGCACGCTTACGCTGCTCGGCGCTGGTGCGCTCGTTGACGTAGAGACGATCATCGGTACCACGGCCACTCGGCACGAAGTCATCGGTGCCCGCGACCTGCTGCGGGTACCACTCGAAGGTGAGATAGGAAATCGTCACCGGGCAGCCAACTGCTGCCCCAGCCTTTGCCAGGGCATCTTCTACACCAAGCTTGGCCAGGCGGTCAGCCAAGTAGCCGACTGCCTCGTCGTTTTCGAAGTCCGTCTGGTTAATCCAGCGCTCCGGCTTACGGCCACGCACAATGAATCCGTCTGGGGTATTTGGATCGCGCTCGATGGTGAAGTCGGCGCCTTCGCGCTTCTTGCCACGCACCCCTTCCGGACGGATGACCGCACGGGGCTCCTGCTCTGTTGGCAACGGATGCGCCTTGCGGTAGGCAGCGATCTGATCCTTCAGGCCGTAGGTCAGCTCCTTGAGCCCCTCGTGCGTCACCGTGGAGATCTCAAAAATTGGCCAGCCGAACTTCTCCAGTTCCTCGCGCTGCATGTCAATCATTTCGCGAGCATCGGGCAGGTCAATCTTGTTCAGCACGATGACGCGCGGACGCTCTGCGAGATCCCCAAGCCCCACGTCGGCCTTCAGCACCGACTGGTAGTTGGCGAGTTCCGTCTCCAACGCCTTGATGTCAGAGACCGGATCGCGGTCGCCCTCCAGAGCAGCAGCGTCAACCACATGCACGAGCACAGCGCAGCGCTCAATGTGACGCAGGAAGTCCAACCCAAGTCCACGGCCTTCAGAAGCCCCCGGGATAAGACCCGGCACATCTGCGATGGTGAAGGACTCGTAGCCAACGTTGACTACACCCAGGTTCGGCTGCAGCGTGGTAAACGGGTAGTCACCAATCTTCGGCTTAGCAGCGCTCAAGGTGCTGACCAGCGATGACTTTCCGGCCGACGGGAAGCCCACCAGTCCAACGTCGGCCATGGACTTGAGCTCCAAGACAAGATCCTTGGCCTCGCCCGGCTCACCGAGGAGAGCAAATCCCGGCGCACGGCGGTTCTTGTTTGCCAGCGCTGCGTTGCCCAGGCCACCGTAACCGCCCTCAGCGGCAATGAAGCGGGCGCCCTTACCGGTCATGTCCGCCAGCACTTCCCCATCCTCGGTCATCACAACCGTGCCCTCCGGCACTCCGAGAACCAGATCCTCACCACGAGCGCCGTTGCGGTGATCGCCCGCGCCCGGCTTACCGTTGGCAGCCTTGATATGGGGGTGGAAGTGAAAGTCCATCAGAGTATGGATCTGGGGGTCTACCACAAGCACAATGTCGCCACCGTGGCCACCGTTACCGCCGTCGGGGCCACCCAGTGGCTTGAACTTTTCACGCAGCACCGAGTTACAGCCGTGACCGCCGTCGCCGGCCTGCAAATGCAGCACGACACGATCTACAAAACGAGACATAAAATCACACACTTCCGAGCGGAGAGCCATCATCTAGTGCCTGGAGTAATGCCCTAATTTAAGCGAGCCGACGGGCAGAAGTCTAGGCGGTGACAAAACGGTGCCTCGCAACCAAACGTTGCGAAACAGTACATAAACAACAAAAGAGCCGATTGCCTTTCGCACTGGGAAAGGAATCGGCTCCTTTGTAAGGCAGCTAGTTCTGCCTCAAATTCAACGTTGCAGTAATCCTATGCGGACAACCAAGCGGTTGTTCTTAGGAGTTGTTCTCAACGATGTTGACAACGCGACGGTTGCGGCGGGTGCCGAACTCGACTGCGCCTGCCTTCAGAGCGAAGAGAGTGTCGTCGCCGCCACGGCCAACGTTCTCACCCGGGTGGAACGAGGTACCGCGCTGACGAACGAGAATCTCGCCTGCCTTAACCTGCTGGCCGCCGAAGCGCTTCACGCCGAGGCGCTTAGCTTCGGAGTCGCGGCCGTTGCTGGTGCTGGATGCACCCTTCTTAGTAGCCATGATTTTCTCCTAGGGAAAAGCTAATTGGAATTTCGGCGGTTTACTTGGAGACGCCGGTGATCTTCAGAACAGTGAGCGGCTGACGGTGGCCGTAGCGGCGCTTGTAGCCAGTCTTGTTCTTGTAGTGCATGCCGCGGATCTTCGGGCCCTTGACAGCCTCGACGATCTCAGCGTTAACGGTAACGTTGGCAAGCTTGTCGGCATCCGCAATGACATCTGCGCCATCGACGAGCAGAACCGGGGTGAGAGCCACGGACGAACCCGGCTCACCCTCGATCTTCTCGACCTTGACGAGGTCACCTTCGGCAACCTTGTACTGCTTGCCGCCGGTCTTGACGATCGCGTACATAGGAGGGCTACCCCTTTATCTGAGAAACTCGACTCAAGGAATCTTTGTAATTCCTTGACTGGACAATGGAATTGCGATTAGTTGCGCGTGCATCACACTTCAGGGACATACCCGAAAGACCCGAAAGCGAAATCCGAGTAGATTTCCCCGCTCCGGCCGTTTCCTTACCGCCAGCGCCTCAAGCACCAGCGGGCATGACCAGATACGCCTACTAATCAGCGACTGGTCAAGAGTAGCGAAGAATCCCCCTAAATTACAAACTGCCCGAGTAAGACCCTGTCCCCCATTGGTTTTCACGGTCTTCTCGGGCAGTTTCCGAAGCCACTTTCCACTCCCTGCTTTAGGGAACGAAAAACAGCCTCCTATCTGGCCTTATTCCAGATTTTTAATACCTAGTTCCGGCCGCTTCGGCGCACCGCACGACGCACTCGGCGGCGACGATTGGCCGGTTTCGTCTGCGGCGCCGCAGCACCGCGATTAGCCTGCTTCTGCTCTGGCTTAGTAGCGCGGTTTGAAGCGCCCTGTCGCTGCTTCGACGCAGTCGCTCCAGCATCGCTTTGCGACGAGACCCTGCGCACCGCCCGACGGCGATTACGGCGAGCTCCCGTGCCCTGGACCGCTACCACTTCAACCCGTGACTTGCCCGAGCGACGGCCACCGCCACTGCGGTTGGCGCTGCGGTTGCTGTCATCGTGGTTGTCTTTGGCACGATCTCCGCCCTTGCTGCCTTCTGCGTCCGCCTTTGACTTAGTGGACTCGAAGTCCTCGCGACGCGGTGCGCGATCCGAGCGGGAGTTACCGCGAGTCGGGCGACGACGGCGTGGGGAACGCTCGAACGCCTCCTTAGCCTCCTCATAGGTCTGGGACTCCGTGGCCACAGCCTTGGCGGTCTTGTTAGCGTTGCCACCCTTGTCATCCTCGGCTGGCTCCCGCACATCTGTGGTGGAAGCTGCCTGGGACTCGGTCTGAGGCGCAGTGGTCTCATCCACAGCCGTACGACGAACAGCGCGACGACGGCGACGTCGAGCACTGGCGCTGCTGGAGCGTTCAGCGTCGCCACGGCCTCCACGGCCGCCACCGTTATCGGTGCGCTCGGCACGCTTAGCACGGGTCGGGCGCTCCGAACGCTTGCTGCGATTGCCATGCTCTTCGTCGCGGTCATCAGCGTCGTGTGCAGCCGAATCAACGGCGACATGCTCCGCTACCCGGCGACGCGTAGCCCGACGGCGGCGGCGCTGTCCCTCCTGCGGCATGTAACGGTCATCCGATGGTTCTTCCGGATCCTTCTCACGGGCTTCCGCAACAGCTGCGGCAGCCAGAGCAGCCAGGTCATCGGAGCCCTCCAAACGCTCGTTGCGCTCATCACGCTCGCGGCGCTCCTGACGACCATTGCCGTCCTGTCGCTGCTCATCGTTTCGGCCCTGGCTCTTACGAACCCGGCGACGACGCGGTGGCTTCGGCTCATCGTTCCCAGAAGAGACAATGACCGCTTCGACAGCAGCTGCGACACGCTTGTCGGCTGCGTCTTTATCGCGCTGGTTGGTTTCCGTGTCGTCGTCAAGCGTTGCCTTGGAAGCTCCTGCCTGGTCGCCCTGATCGCGGTGCATGGCCAGCGCGGCCGGGTGGTTGGCCGGATTGTGCTCCGAGCGAGACTTGTTGCGGCGCTTGGACTTACCCTGCTCTTCGTTGCGACGACCGTTCTTGTGACCACGGCCCTGATTGTCCTGCTCGACCGGGTCGATGTGGATAATCAGACCACGGCCATTACAGCAGCTACACGGCGTGGAGAAGGTCTCCAGCAGGCCTGTGCCCAGACGCTTGCGCGTCATCTGGACGAGGCCGAGCGAGGTGACCTCGGAGACCTCGTGACGCGAGCGGTCGCGGCCGAGCGCCTCCTTCAGACGGCGCAGCACCAAGTCCTGGTTTTCCGGCAGCACCATGTCGATAAAGTCGACGACGATCATGCCGCCCAGATCGCGCAGACGCATCTGGCGGACGATTTCCTCAGCGGCCTCCAGGTTGTTGCGAGTGACCGTCTCTTCCAGGTTTCCGCCAGCACCTGTGAACTTCCCGGTGTTGACGTCGATGACCGTCATGGCCTCGGTGCGGTCGATGACCAGCGTGCCGCCCGAGGGCAGCCAGACCTTGCGGTCGAGTGCCTTGGCCAGCTGCTCATCGATGCGGAAGTGCTCGAAGACATCAGCGCCGCCGTGCTCCTTGGCGAAGTAGCGCTGCAGACGCGGCTCCAGCTCCGGTGCCAGGTCGCCGATGTAGTCCGTCACTGTGTTCCACGGACGGTCGCCCTCCACCACAAGACGCGAGAAATCCTCGTTGAAGACGTCGCGGACGACCTTGACCAGCATGTCCGGCTCTTCGTACAGCGCAATCGGCTTTGCCCCGCGCTTCGCCTTCGCCGCCTCGGAGGCTTCCCAGATTTCCTGCCACTGCGATTCCAGGCGCTTAATGTCGGCCTCGATGGCCTCCTTGGACACGCCCTCGGCCGCGGTGCGAATAATCGTGCCTGAGCCCTCCGGCGTAACCTCACTCAGAATCGACTTCAGGCGCTTGCGCTCCGGCTCCGGCAGCTTGCGGGAAATACCCGCGCTCCGGCCGCCCGGCACGTAGACCAGGAACCGACCAGCCATCGAAATGTGAGTGGTCAGACGCGCGCCCTTGTGACCAATCGGATCCTTGGACACCTGCACCAGAATCTGGTCGCCGGCCTTCAGCGCATGCTCAATCTTGCGCGAACGCGATTTCGTGCCCAGCAGCTTCCAGTTCAGGTCACCTACGTAAATGACACCGTTGCGGTCGGTTCCGATATCAATGAACGCCGCTTCCATGCTGGGTAGGACGTTCTGCACGCGGCCGAGGTAGATATTGCCGATCTGCGTGGTCTGCGTGTCAGAGGTAACGAAGTGCTCGACCAACAGGTCATCTTCCAGCACACCCACCTCAGTGACAATGCCCGCGTGGTCATGGCGCTTGCGCTCACGCACCACCATCGTGCGCTCCACCGACTCACGGCGAGCCAGGAACTCAGCCTCCGAGATCACGTGGCGCTTGCGCGACTCCTCACGACGCTCAATACGGCGACGGCGCTGCGCCTCCAGGCGAGTCGAGCCCTTGATCGCCTGCGGCTCTTCGACCGCCTCGCGGGTTTCCGCCTCCTCGCGCTCTGCCTTTTCGGTGGTCTTCTCCGCCTGCTGAGCATCATCATTACGACGCCCACGTCCACGACGGCGACGGCGCGGCCGCGGCTGACGCTCCGTTTCGCTTGACGACGAGCCGTCCTGCCCCTCCCCCGCGTTGTCATCGGAATCCTGGTTGGAGGCACCGCTGTCAGCCGAAGCTGCATCCTCGGTGGCCGAATTCTTGGCCGTGGCCGGCACAGCCTGCGGAGCCAGGAAGATAGGCGCAAACGCAGTCTGCTCTTCCGCAACCGGCGGCTCCGGGACTACCGGAGGCTCGATGTCCTGCAGGGCTTCGCCCTGAGTTGCCTTTGTATCCTGCGGTCCTTGCGCTTCCTGAGTTTCCCGAGTCTCCTCTGCCACTGGAGCGCTGGTCGTGCGGACCGCACGGCGAACTCGGCGACCACGACGTGTGGTCACTGCAGCGCTCTTTGCAGCAGGTGCTTCGGCGGACGCTTTCTCAGCGGAAGTTTTCTCAGCGGTCTCGGCTACGGTGTCGGCAGCCTTCTTATCTGCAGCCTTCTTATCTGCAGTCTTCTTCGATGACGACTGAACTACAGCCTCAACCGCTTCCTCGACGACCGAGTTCGAGTCCTTCTGCTCGTCCTTCGCTGCGGTTTCTTCCGGAGCTCCAGCGGTCTTCTTCACAGCCCGCTTACGCGTTGCCCGCTTCTTAGTCGAGCTCTTCTTTTCGTCGCTCTGCTTCTCTTCAGCCTGCTTCTCTGCGCTCTGCTTTGCCGAGGATTTTTTAGCCGAGGCCTTCTTGGTGTCCTTCTTCTCGGTCACTTCCTCAGCAGGCGCTGCGTCCGACTCCACTTCGCTCTGAGCTGCCTTCTGGTCGACCTTCTTTTCTGCCTTCGGCGCAGCCTTCTTTGTGGCCTTCTTTGTGGCCTTCTTCGCAGCCGACTTCTTGCTGCTCTTCTTAGCAGCTGATTTCTTCTCGGACTTAGCTGCGGTTTGCTCGTCCGACTTCTCATCCGCCGCGTTCGGCTTATCTGCCGACTGCTTTCCCTTCGCAGCCTTGGTATCAGCTGTTGGCTTTGCGGCGTCCTTCTTCGGAGCTGACTCTTCGCCGGTTGGCTTGGTCGCAGCGGATCCGTCGTTAAGCGAGGCATCCTCTGGATGCTCGCCGATGAAATTCAGCACCGCGTCGAGCTGATTTTGATTAATGGTGGACGCAGCGGACTTTACGACAATCCCCGCGTGCCCCAGTGCTTCGATGGTTTCCTTCGAGGTCAGCCCCAGGCTCTTGGCCAGGTGGTGGACTCGGGTTTTCAGAGCCGCCGACTCGCGATCAAATTCGCGTGCCTTAGCGACAACATCCTGGCTGAAATTTGCCACTGTATTTGTTTCTCCTTGACACCCCACCACGCAAAACTCGACAACAGGAAGCGCACTCTTTGTCATTCCATGTGCGCCTACATCCGTTGTGGCCTTGAAACCCAGGCGGAGCAACGATGTTGCGACAGCCACTTCATTTGCGCCATATGCGCAGATAGAGGGCCGAAAACGATGAACAATTATGAAAGTCTTATTGGCAGGCCTTCCGGCTGACTCGGGGATTCAGCGATCACATGCGGAATATTTCATCCACCGGAGCGAACTCCCGGGCACAACTGCTGCTGTCCATTGTCGCACATATCGAGCAGGTGGCGCGCACCGACATTGGCGGAGGCGGGCCAATGCGAGTTACTGACTGCGTTTATGACAAAAATGGCTCGAAAAATGGCCGGTAGAGTCATAAACTTGCACAGTTTCACATTTGCAGTCCGCGCCTGCATTCACATTTGCAACCCGCTGAAGAGCCGCCCCACGGTCGTCGACAAGCAAAAAGCGCCGAACCGGCAAACAATTTGCTTGCTCAGTTCGGCGCCAGTTCAACGCTTACGGGTCAATGCTGAACCGTCAACGTTTAGAGGTTCGGGAACCAAATACCAATCTCGCGCTCAGCGGACTCCGGGGAATCGGAACCGTGAACAACGTTGTTAGCAACCTCAAGTGCGAAGTCACCGCGGATGGAGCCCGGGGTTGCGGCCTCAACCGGGTTGGTGCCGCCAGCGAGCTGACGCCAAGCAGCGATTGCGTTCGGGCCCTCGATAACACCAGCGACCAGCGGTGCAGAGGTGATGAAATCAACCAGCTCACCAAAGAACGGCTTATCGACGTGCTCTGCGTAGTGCTCCTTCGCAGTTGCCTCGTCAGCAACACGGAGGTCAAGCGCGACCAGCTTCAGGCCCTTGCGCTCGATGCGGGAGATAACTTCGCCGACCAGACCGCGGGAAACGCCGTCCGGCTTGATCAGAATAAGAGTACGTTCAGTCATGGTGAGCATCATACTATGACAAACCCCGCTGCACCGGAGTGGTGGTGCAGCGGGGTGAAATGTGCAGCGTAACCCAGCGCGACTACGAGCGCGGGAGATCTACGAGTGCTGGGTGGTCAACAGACCGCGCTCCATACGCTGGATGAGGTTCTTCCGCAGGTGCAGAATGTAGGCCCACACTAGTGCGAAGAAGATACCCACCACGCCCATCGACACGTGTGTGAAAATAGCCAGCACACCAAAGACCTGCAGCACAATGTTGGCCTTCAGCGCCCAGGGCTGCTTCTGCAGGAAAGCCATCGCAATCAGAGCCAGGCCCAGGATGGTGATGTACGTAACCGAGAAGGTCTGGTTAATCTGACCGTCGGGAATGCGCGTGACCACAGTCAGACCAAGCAGCACCGAGATAGCCTGCATAATCAGCGTGCCGGACATAACACCGCGCAGACCCTTCAGCGGGTCCTTAGCCGGATCGTGTCCCGCACCGAGCGGGCCATACTTGCCGCCTTCACTCAGGTCACGCCCCTCGCGGTAGGCGCGCAGGGCCTCGCGGTCGGCAGCGGTGTAATCCTCCGCGCCATTGTCCTGTGGCTGGCTCGCCTGAGATTCACTCATTGCGGGTCCTTTCCAAATAGTGTCCGGGCCTCGCCCGCGGTAACAACCGATCCAGTGACGATCACACCGGAACCAGAGACAATACCGTCACCGGTGTCGGTTTCTTCAGCCAGCGCGACAGCTAGCTCAACGGCGGACGGCAGAGTTGGCACGCGATGCACGCGCTCCTCGCCGAAAATCTCCTCCGCAAGGTCAGCCAGGTCGTCGTAGTGCAGCGCACGCGGCGAGGTGTTCTGGGTGATTACCACTTCTTCGAAGTACGGCTCCAGCTCCACCAGCAGCCCACGAGCATCCTTCTCCCCCAACACCGACAGCACACCAATGACACGGCGGAAGTCGAACTCAGCGGAGAGCGCCGTGCGTAGCGCACGGGCACCGTGAGGATTGTGGGCGGCATCGATAAACACCGTCGGGGTCGAACGCACGCGCTCCAGGCGGCCGGGCGATGCGACCGTCGCAAAGCCTTCGCGAACCGCATCAATGTTGAGCGGACGTCCCGGACCTGCGCCGAAGAACGCCTCCACCGCGGCCAGCGCTGTGGCGGCGTTGCGCGCCTGATGCGGACCGTGCAGTGGCAGATGGAGGTCGTCATACTCGCCGGCCAGGCCCTTGAGCGTTAGGTTCTGCCCGCCGACCGCCAGCTGATGGCTGACGACGCCATACTCAACCCCAGCACGGGCGACCGAGGCATCCATTTCCACGGCACGGCGCAAAACGACGTCCATTGCTTCCGGTTCCTGCTCGCCAACAATGGCGACATTGTCCGGTGGTGTGAGCAGGTCGTCCTTGTTCCACCGCGACTTGATGATGCCGGCCTTCTCAGCAGCGATTTCAGCCAGGGTATCGCCGAGGTACTCCGTGTGATCGAGACCAATCGGGCAGATGACTGCCACGTCGGCCTCCACCACATTGGTCGCATCCCATGTGCCGCCCATGCCGACTTCCACCACGGCGACATCGACAGGAGCGTCGGCGAAGGCAGCGTAGGCCATGGCCGTGAGGACCTCGAACTTGCTCATCTGCGGGCCGCCCTTTTCGGCGGACTTGGCGTCAACCATTTCCACGTAGGGCTGAATCTCGCGCCAGATGCGCACGTAGTCGCGTGGATGGATGGGCTGGCCATCGATGGCGATGCGCTCAGTGACGAGCTGCAAATGCGGACTGGTGGTGCGTCCGGTGCGACGGCCGAGAGCGCGCACCAGCGACTCAATCATGCGCACCGTGGAGGTTTTGCCGTTCGTCCCGGCAACGTGAATAACCGGGGTTGCGCGCTCCGGATGGCCGAGGATGTCCATCAGCATCTCGATGCGCTCGAGCGATGGGTCGATCTTGGTCTCCGGCCAACGCTGATCCAGCTCGGCTTCGATCTCTGCGAGCTCACGCAGCTCCTCGGCGGTGGCCTCCAGCGGGGCCGGCTCATTGACCGGGCGGTCCACATCGACCGGCAGGCTCAGGCCTTCCTCGGACACGGAGACCTCACCGAGGCGCATGTCATCGGGCATGCGATCATCGGCCATCACACCGGCGATTTCGCGAGGCTCAAGGTCCTCGACGATCTGGGAGTCAGCCGGATCGAATTCGAACTCAGGCGCTGCGGTGGACTCTTCTCGCACCGCAGACTCTTCCTGCGCCACCGAATCGTCCTCGCCGCCAAGATTCAAACGAATCTCCCCTGCAATCTCATCGTGTGATTCAGCACCCCGAGGTTCGATATCCCGTGGTTCGGTCATGCCTGCGGAAGTCCCTCCAAACGAGCCTTAATGCGGTCAATCTCCTCCAGTGCGAACTGGTGGCGAGTCTTAATCTTCTCCACGACTTGCTCCGGAGCCTTGGACAGGAAGGCCTCGTTGCCGAGCTTCTTTTCGGTGCCGGCCAGTTCCTTCTCGGCCTTGGCCAGGTCTTTTTCCAGGCGCTTGCGTTCAGCGGCCACGTCGACGGTGCCGGAGGTATCCAGCTCGATCAGAACCGTGGCCTGAGACAGGCGCACCTCAATGGAAGCGGTAGCGGTGAATCCATCCTCCGGTGCCTCAGCACGAGCCAGCGAACGAATCATCTCTTCCTGAGCAGCCAGATCAGCATCCGCCAGGTTCATGCGTGCCGGCACGCGCTGCGACGGCTTCACACCCTGGTCATTGCGGAAACGACGCAGCTCGGTGACCAACTTCTGGGCATCGGCAATACGACGTGCGGCAACCTCGTCGACAGCAGCGCCGTCGGTGGTCATGGTGGCATCCGGCCAGGCGGAAATAACCAGAGAATCCTCGAAGCCCTCCGCGCCGTCGGTAAGCGCCTTCCACAGCGTCTCCGTGACGAACGGCATGGACGGGTGCAGCAGACGCAGCAGCGTATCCAGCACGCGGCCGAGAACCAGACGAGTGGAGGCAGCGCGGGCGGCCTGCTCCTCGGTCATGGTCTCGCCGTCGTTCAGGCGCGGGAAGTCAACCTTGGTCATCTCCAGGTACCAGTCACAGACCTCGTCCCATGCGAAGTGGTAGAGGGCCTCGTTAGCCTTGGAGAACTCGTACTTATCCAGCGCAGCGTCAACCTCGGCGCGGACCTGTTCCAGGCGGTCCAGGATCCAGCGGTCGGTGTCGGTGAGCTGGTCGCGGTCCGGCAGCTCGCCCACGTGGGCCCCGTTCATCAGCGCAAAGCGGGTGGCGTTGAACAGCTTGGTAGCGAAGTTACGGGAGCTCTGAGCGGCGTCATTACCGACCGGCAGGTCAGAGCCCGGGTTAGCGCCACGCGCCAGCGTGAAGCGAAGTGCGTCCGCACCGTAGTCGCGGACCCAGTCCAGCGGGTCAATGCCATTGCCGAGGGACTTCGACATCTTGCGACCCTGCTCATCGCGGACCAGACCGTGCAGGAAGACATCCTTAAACGGCACCTGCGGACGACCGTCGCGCCCCTTACCCAGCGGTGAATCAGCCAGGGTGGCAGCAAAGGTCGAGAACATCATCATGCGCGCGACCCAGAAGAACAGAATGTCATAGCCGGTGACCAGTACGGATGTCGGGTAGAACTTCTCCAGCTCTGGGGTGGCTTCCGGCCAACCCATCGTGGAAAACGGCCACAGCGCAGACGAGAACCAGGTATCCAGCACGTCCGGATCCTGCGTCCAGCCCTCGCCCGTCGGAACCTCATCATCCGGGCCGACACAGACGACCTCGCCATTCGGGCCGTACCAAATTGGGATGCGGTGGCCCCACCACAGCTGGCGGGAAATACACCAGTCGTGCATGTCATCGACCCAGTCGAACCAGCGCGGCTCCTGCGAAGCTGGGTGAATAACCGTGTCGCCCTCGCGAACAGCATCGCCGGACATCTTGGCCAGCTCATCGACCTTAACGAACCACTGCAGGCTCAGCAGCGGCTCAATCGGCTCACCCGAGCGCTCCGAGTGGCCGACCGAGTGAACGTACGGGCGGACCTCCTTGACAATGCGCCCCTGCTCACGCAGCGCCTCCGTCAGCGCAGTACGGGCTTCCGCACGATCCATGCCGTCGAAACGCGTGCCAGTGTTGAAGATACGGCCAGTGGTGTCAATGACCTCCGGCATATCCAGGTCGTGGCGCTGGCCCATGGCGAAGTCATTCGGATCGTGTGCCGGCGTGATCTTCACCGCACCGGTACCGAACTCGCGGTCCACATAGTCATCGGCGATGACCTGAATCTTCAGGTCCTCGCGGAACGGGTGGTCCAAAACCTTGCCCACCAGGTGCGTGTAGCGCTCATCCTCCGGGTGCACGGCAATTGCCACGTCGCCCAGCATCGTCTCCACACGAGTCGTCGCCACAACAATGGAGTCTTCCCCATCGCCGTAGCGGAAAGAGACGAGCTCGCCTTCAGCGTCCTCGTACTTGACCTCAATATCCGAGATCGCAGTCTGCAGCACCGGCGACCAGTTGACCATGCGCTTGGCGCGGTAGATTAGGCCGCGGTCAAACAGTTCCTTAAAAATCGTCTGAACCGCACGGGACAGGCCCTCGTCCAGAGTGAAGCGCTCACGGGACCAATCCAGGGAGTCACCAATCTGGCGCATCTGGTTGCCGATACGTCCGCCGTAATCGTGCTTCCACTCCCAGACCTTCTCCACGAACTCCTCGCGGCCATAATCGAAGCGGTCCTTGCCTTCGGACTCCTTCAGCATCGCCTCGACCTTGGTCTGCGTTGCGATACCCGCGTGGTCCATACCCGGCAGCCACAGCACCTCGTAGCCCTGCATGCGCTTACGGCGCACCAGCGCATCCATCAAAGTGTGGTCCAGTGCGTGGCCCATGTGCAGCTGACCCGTCACATTCGGCGGGGGCAGCACAATAGAGTAAGCCGGCTTGGAGCTAGACGGATCAGCCTCGAAATAGCCAGCGTCTACCCAGCCCTGGTACAGGTCCGACTCCACGTCAGCCGGGTTCCACGACTTGGGCAACTTATCTGCTCTGTTTAGGTCCACGTTGTTCTCAGTCACGCGTCACATCTTAGCGCCTTGCCCGGATTTGTTTTTCCAGGGGCTTTACGACGACCCTTGCGCCCCAACCCATATCTGCTATCGGCGACTTACGCACCGCCGAATTCAAGCTTTACTCACGTCCCGAGCCAACCGGCGATTACCGCACAAAATAAAAGCGCCCTCTTGTGAAACCATCACAAGAGGGCACCTTTAAACAGGCGTTAAGCGGCTCTTAGACCAGCAGGTCCTTAACTGCGTCGCGCTCTTCGCGCAGTGCCTTGACGTTGCGCTCGATGCCAGCGCGCTGCACCTCGGAGAGATCCAGGCCCTCAACGCGAACCCACTCGCCGTCCTTGGCGTAGCACGGAACACCAGCAACCAGGCCCTCGTCGATGCCGTAGGAGCCATCGGACGGAAGTGCGACAGAGACCCACTCGCCCTCTGGGGTACCCGTCACCCAGTCACGCATGTGGTCAACTGCGGCAGCTGCAGCGGAAGCTGCGGAGGAAGAACCGCGGACCTCGATGATTTCTGCGCCACGCTTGGCGACACGCGGGATGAAGTCCTGCTCGACCCATGAAGCGTCAACCTTGTCGGAGACCTTCTCGCCTGCAATGGTGGCGTAGGTGATGTCCGGGAACTGGTCTGCGGAGTGGTTACCCCAGACGATCATGTTCTTGATCTCAGTGGTCGGAACACCAATCTTTTGCGACAGCTGGGACAGGGAACGGTTGTGGTCCAGGCGCATCATGGCAGTGAAGCGCTCTGCCGGGATGTCCTTAGCGTGGGAAGCGGCAATCATGGTGTTGGTGTTAGCCGGGTTGCCGACAACCAGAACCTTGATGTCGTCTGCTGCGTGATCGTTAAGTGCCGCGCCCTGCGGGCCGAAGATCTTGCCGTTGGCGCCCAGCAGTGCGGAGCGCTCCTCACCCTTGCCACGCGGCTTTGCACCGACCAGGAATGCGGCGTTGGCACCGTCGAATGCCTTTGCCGGATCATCGGTGATGTTGATGCCAGTCAAAAGTGGGAAGGCGGAGTCAAACAGCTCCATGGCGACGCCTTCGGTGGCGTGCAGCGCCGGAGTGATCTCCAGCAGGTTCAACTCAACCGGGGTCTCAGGGCCGAAAACCGAACCGCTGGCAATGCGGAAGAGCAGGGAGTAAGCAATCTGTCCGGCGGCGCCGGTAACTGCAACCTTTACGGGAGTCTTGTTCACTACAGGCCTTTCTCGAGAGAGAATCAATTCGCTGCCCACTCTAATGCGACTGCAGAATTGGCGCAGACGGGGGCGACGGGCTCAGTACAATTCTGAAAAACGGATAGCATTAGGCATGACTTACGGTCGTGTACTCATTTCACTAGAAGGAAGTCCGCGACTGACCAATTTCACCCCCGTTAGATAGCCAAAACCCCGTAGTCGCTCTCTAGTCCAAGCAAAGGATTTTCATGAAGTCTCCAGGCTCCTCTGATGCAATCCCCCATGCAGTCTTGGTGGCAGCACTTCAAGAATTCACCGCAAAGGGGTATGCAGATGCCCGTTTGGATGCCATTGCTGCCGCCTCTGGTGTCTCCAAGCGTATGCTTCACTACCACTGTGGTGACAAGTTGGGACTCTACAGGGCGACGTGGGCACATGTGCTGGAGACCGTAAGGCCTGACGACGACGACCTGCGTCCGCACTCCAATGTGCCGGTGGAAGCCCTGCAGCATGTAGTCGGCGTTATCTACGACTATTTCTCGGCGAACCCACTCGCCGTGCGGTTCATCATCCAGGAAAACCTACACCCAGTCCTGCCGCTTGAAGGCGTGACTGGGCTTGGTGGTCAGAGCCCAATTGTTTTGGAGTTTGACCGCATCTTGCTGCTCGGCCGCGATTACGGTGCATTCCGCACTGACATTTCCGCACTTGATCTTTATATTCTCGTGCTGTCGCTGGCCACCTTCCCCACCCTGCACCAACGAACTTTTGAAAACCTCTACGGCATTGAAATGCAGTCGACGGTGCTGTCGGACAAGCTGCGTGAGTTCGCACAGGACACCGTGACCAGCCTGTTGACATCCTCGCCTCGCAACGAACCGGGCAGCTCGTACACTTCCCTGCTGGCCTCCCATGGCGCGAACTCGTCCGCGCTTGGCGCAGAGGTCTATGGCGATCAGCCCAACCCAGAGACTCAGGACTTGGCTGCTGATGATGCCCCGGATTACCGCGACATCTACGGCATGGACGACTAGGGCTCCATACAGACACCAAAACCCGGTTAGAGCAGCTACTCTAACCGGGTTTTCAGCTACCTCTACGCAGTCTTCTTGTTCTCGCTGCGTTCAACAAGTTCTGGCGCTGCACCGTCCGTGATGCATTCCTTGTGGACGATGACCTCCGCGACGTCGTCACGCTCTGGTACTTCGAACATCACGGGAACCAAGATTTCTTCCATGATGCCGCGCAGACCACGGGCGCCGGTATTGCGGCTAATCGCCTTGGCAGCAATGGCGCGCAGTGCCTCATCGTCGATGGTGAGGCGCACACCGTCCATGTCGAACAGGTGCTGGTACTGGCGGACCAGGGAGTTCTTGGGTTCGGTGAGTACGCGAACCAGCGCGTCCTCATCGAGGTTGGTGACCGATGCGATGACGGGCAGGCGACCAATGAACTCAGGAATCAGGCCGAATCGAACGAGGTCCTCCGGCAGCACGTCGCGGAATGGATCCTTCATGTCCGCGTCGTTAGCCGAGGTGACATCTGCGCCGAAGCCCAGACCCTTCTTGCCGACGCGCTCCTGCACGACCTTCTCCAGACCGGCAAACGCACCGGCGACGATGAACAGGACATTGGAGGTGTCGAACTGAATGAACTCCTGGTTCGGCAGCTTGCGCCCACCCTGCGGGGGCACGGCGGCTACGGTTCCCTCGAGAATCTTCAGCAGCGCCTGCTGCACACCTTCACCGGAGACATCGCGGGTGATGGAGGTGTTTTCAGACTTACGCGAGATCTTGTCAATTTCATCGACGTAAATGATGCCACGCTGCGCCTTCTCGACGTCGAAATCAGTAGCCTGCAGCAGCTTCAGCAGGATGTTCTCCACATCCTCACCGACATAGCCGGCCTCGGTCAGGCTGGTGGCGTCAGCGATTGCGAACGGCACATCCAGCTTGCGCGCCAGCGTCTGTGCCAGGTAGGTCTTGCCACAGCCTGTCGGCCCCAGCAGGAGGATGTTCGACTTTTGCAGCTCGACGTCGTTGTCCGACTTGGTCTCTGCAGCACGAAGGCGCTTGTAGTGGTTGTAGACTGCGACGGCCAGCGTGCGCTTTGCCATGTCCTGGCCGATGACGTACTCATCGAGGAAGTCGCGAATTTCCATCGGCCGCGGCAGGCGGTCGTCGTTGCCAGTTGCCTCGCCGCCGGTGTTGAGCTCCTCTTCAATAATCTCGTTGCAGAGCTCGATGCACTCATTACAGATGTACACACCAGGTCCGGCAATCAGCTTTTTGACCTGCTTCTGACTCTTTCCACAGAAAGAGCACTTCAGCAAATCCGCACTTTCTTGCATACGCGCCATGAGGCTCCCGCCGCCGCCTTTCCGCTTCGTTGCCAATAACTGCTTCAGACCAGCCTACCGTGAGTGTGCGCAAATACCGGCTTCCACGCCAGGGCGAGGTGAATTTCACGCGATCTCGCCCGGCGCTTTACGACGGCCAGTGCGCAGCACTCCAAAGAGACCATGTCTCCTTTTAGGCGTTGTGCTTGCGGTACTCGAAGACCTGGTCGATGATGCCGTACTCGACGGCCTCTTCAGCGGTCAGGATCTTGTCACGGTCGGTGTCCTTGCGGATCTGCTCTGCAGTGCGACCGGAGTGGCGAGCCAACGTCTCCTCCATCAGCTTGCGCATGCGCTCGATTTCGTTCGCCTGAATCTCCAGGTCGGAAACCTGACCCTGGATACCCTGGGTAGCCGGCTGGTGAATGAGCACGCGCGCATTCGGCAGAGCTGCACGCTTACCCGGTGCACCCGCAGCGAGCAGCACGGCTGCCGCGGAGGCAGCCTGGCCCAGGCACACGGTCTGCACGTCGGGACGCACATACTGCATCGTGTCGTAGATGGCCATCAGCGAGGTGAAGGAGCCGCCTGGGGAATTGATGTACATCGTGATGTCACGATCCGGGTCCAGGCCCTCAAGCACCAGCAACTGGGCCATGATGTCGTTAGCGGCGGTGTCATCGACCTGGGAGCCGAGGAAGATAATGCGCTCTTCGAAGAGCTTGTTGTATGGGTTGGATTCCTTAGCACCAAAGCTGGAGTGCTCCACGAAAGAAGGAAGCACGTAGCGCGACTGCGGCATCTGCATATTGTTCATCTCCATGTTGATTAAATCGCCTCTAATTATTCGCTACTGTCCGCTTTTAGCGTGCGGTGTCCTTGAGAGCGGTCACGACGTGGTCAACCAGGCCGTATTCCTTAGCCTCAGCTGCAGTAAACCAGCGGTCGCGGTCCGAGTCTTCCTCAATGCGCTCGACCGGCTGACCGGTGTGCTGCGCAATCAGACGAGCCATCTCCTTCTTGGTGGCAGCGAACTGCTCAGCCTGAATGGTGATGTCGGATGCGGTACCGCCAATACCTGCAGATGGCTGGTGCATCATAATGCGGGCGTGCGGCAGTGCGTAACGCTTGCCCTTAGCACCTGCGGCGAGCAGGAACTGGCCCATGGAAGCTGCCAAGCCCATGCCGTAGGTAGCCACGTCGCACGGAACAAACTGCATGGTGTCGTAAATGGCCATGCCGGCCGTGACGGAGCCACCCGGGGAGTTAATGTACAGCGAGATATCCGCCTCTGGGTCCTCAGCTGCCAGGAGCAGCATCTGACCGCAGAGCTTGTTGGCAATCTCGTCGTCGACCTGCTCACCCAGCCAAATAATGCGCTCCTTGAGCAGCTTGTCGAAAACCGTGTTCGTCGACATCTGGGCGTTATCGCTCATCTGTGTACTCCTTCTTCGTACGTGTGCGAGTTTGTCGTTCACTAGAGGGTAACGAAAAGGGCCGTCCCTTTGTTTCAGGAACGGCCCTTGTTCGCTATAAGCGTTGCAGCATAAGGAATGCGTCGCGCTAACGGCGGGGCTTACTCAGCCGAGTTGTCCTCAGCCTTGTCGGACTCAGCCTTCTCAGCCTCAGCTTCGACCTCACCGAAGTACTCGTTCAGATCGATTTCGTTGCCCTCAGTGTCCTTGGCGGAAGCCTTCAGGATCGAGGTGGCCAGAGCCTTGCCGCGGCGAACGTCTGCAAACAGGTTGCCGAGCTGGCCGGACTGCTGAATCTGCTGGATGAACTGGTTCGGGTCCATGCCGTAGGACTGAGCAGTGAACAGGATGTGGTCGGTGAGCTCCTGCTGGGAAACGTCCGGCTGGATCTCCTCAGCCAGTGCATCCAGGAACAGCTGGGTGCGAACAGCTTCCTCAGCGGACTTCTTGGAGTCCTCGTCGAACTGCTCACGAGTGGTGCCCTGGGCCTCCAGCATGGAGTTCAGAACCTTCTCGTCGCCGCCGAACTGACCCAGCAGCTGCTGCAGCTGGCCCTCGACCTGCTCCTTGACAACACCCTCCGGAAGAGCGATTGTGGTCTGCTCCATTGCGGCAGCCAGGACCTTGTCGCGGACCTGCTGAGCCTGTTCGCCCTTCTTGGTGTTCTCGACCTGGCGTGCCAGGTCTTCCTTCAGCTCCTCGATGGTGTCGAACTCGGAAGCCATCTGAGCGAAGTCGTCGTCAGCTTCCGGCAGCTCGCGGACCTTGACGGACTGAACGGTAACGGTGACCTGAGCGTCCTCGCCCTCGTGCTCGCCAGCAACCAGCTTGGTGGTGAATTCCTTGGACTCGCCCTGGGACAGGCCAACAACAGCCTCATCCAGGCCGTCAATCAGATCGTCGGAGCCAACCTGGTAGGACAGTCCCTCGGTGGAAGCCTCTTCCAGCTCTTCACCGTCGATAGTGGCGGACAGGTCGATGGAGACGAAGTCGTCCTTCTCAACTGCGCGCTCAACGCCGGTCAGGGTGCCGAAGCGAGCGAGCAGGTTCTGCAGCTCAGCCTCAACAGCTTCCTCGTCGGCGACCAGCGGGTCAACCTCAACTGCGATGTCCTCGAACTTCGGCAGCTCAATCTCCGGACGGACGTCGACCTCAGCGGTGAACTCGACGAGCTCGCCGTCTTCCAGCTTGGTGATGTCAACCTCAGGCTGACCGATAACCTTCAGCTCCTCCTCGCGAACGACCTCGTCGTAGCGGGACGGAACCATGTCGTTGAGCACCTGCTCCAGGATTGGGCCGCGGCCGAAGCGGGCCTCAATCAGCTTTGCCGGTGCCTTGCCCTTACGGAAGCCCGGAATCTGGACCTGCTGAGCCAGTGCCTTGTAGGCATTGTCGAACTCTGGCTTCAGCTCGTCAAACGGGACCTCGACGGTAATCTTCACTCGGGTCTCATTGAGCTTCTCAACGGAAGACTTCACTGGTGCACTCTCCTGCAACTCGATGATTAATTCATAGACCACGGGAGTGCCCGTGATACTGGTCGGGGTAGCGGGATTTGAACCCACGGCCTTCCGCTCCCAAAGCGGACGCGCTACCAAGCTGCGCCATACCCCGTATGCGTCATTCGAAACCTAGCAGAAACCCCTTTGGAGCATCTGCACCGGGGCCCTCATAGTCGCGAAATCGCGTTTCCACAACGGACCCGTATAGATTTACCTGACGATTAACGAAATCACAAAACCACGCGTTCAACCAGGCCATTACTCTGTCTGAAAACGCTTTACGACGCCATCGAGAGCCAACCTGCCAACTACTACTGGTTTCATGAAATCCATGCATATCACAGGGCGTTTGCATCACCTCGGCACTGCTTTTGGCGGCCTCGTTTACTGCAAACACTCCATTCGTCGGCCGACCCTCCAAAGAAGCCGCCTAAAACGACTGCCCCTTTGTTGAGTCGTGTGACAGTGTAATCAACGGCTATACGCCTGTTTCATATACCCCATATTGCTTTAGTTTCATTTTCTGTTTTTCCCGGCCACAGCCACTTTTCTTTAAATCCTTCGAGAAAAACCTGGCATCGATTTTTGTATGTGCGCTTTAACGAGTTAATATGCCTTGTACCAAGACACGGTCTGGTTGAGGCGAGTGCGCATCTAAACCGGATTTCTGTCTATGGGGATGTCGTATAGTGGCTAATACCTCAGCCTTCCAAGCTGAAGACGCGGGTTCGATTCCCGTCATCCCCTCCATGTGAAAGCACCCTCCGGCCAGCGTCGGAGGGTGTTCTTCTTTTTGACGGGATCCGTCCCGAAATCCGTCACAGGCATGTCACGACCGCGTGCGCGCGTCACGGTTTCATACAGCGTCGGTAACAAGTCGGTGGCACTGTCATGTCGGGTCTTTTGCCGTCGTCACGCACAACTAGTCCCGGCGGCATGAATCCTCGCATCATCGACAAGGACACCGGCGTCGAGCTGTGGACCGTCGCCGAATGCGCGGAGTTCACCGGTACCGCGCGCGGCACGTTCACCAGCTATGCGGGCCGTGGCAAAGCGCCGGTGCCGGCGGCGAAGCTCCACGGGCTGAACCCGCGGAACTCCGACGACGTGCGCGAGTGGCAGAAAGGCCACGAGGCGAAGGGCAAGTAGCCGGCCCAATCTCGGACCGGTCAGCCCGGCATGACCGGTCAGCCCAAGTAGTGGGCGGCGACGACGTTGGCGATCTCGTCGGCGTCGTTGTGGGCGACGAGCACGCCGTGGCCGTGGCCCGGCAGCTCGATGAGCTCGCCGCCCATGACCGCCTGCATCGCGCGGCCGCCCGTGCCGGTCACCGCCGCATCGCGGTCGTAGTGGAGCAGCAGCGGCTTCGACTCGAGGGCGTCGCCGCTGAGTTCCACGGCAGCGCCCTGCCCCGGCCAGCCGAGGCATAGCTGCCCCGACGACAGCGCATCGGCGTTGAGGCGGAAGATGTCGCCGCCGGTGAACTGGTCGAGGTACGTGCGGGGAATGCGGGACGGGTCGGCGGCGGTGACGTTGTCGTTGCAGATGATCGCCCGCTCGATGGTTCCCATCGCCTCGGTCTGCGCCATCATGTCTTCCGGGGTCACGCCCTCGGGTAGTTCGGGGGTCTCCACCTCGCCGGTGACCACGGCGTCGGCGATGTCGGGCCACATGCTCTCCGAGTACGTCGCCGCGAAGGTCTGCTGCAGCAGCACCGACTGATTGCCGGCGCCGGGGCGCATCAGGTTCGCCGCGAAGGAATGGCTGCGCCACGCGACGGGCAGAACGCCGTCGGCCAGCTGCATGAACGCCTCCGGGTCGTCGGCGAAGGCGGCGGGCACGTCGCCCACCTGCGTCGGCGGCGGGTAGACCTGACCCGGCGCGCCAACCTCCTCGTTGATGCGCTGCGACCAGCGCGCGTACACCTGCAGGGCGGTGGTGCCCAGGCCGTACTCGTCGTCACGGTCGGCAATCCACTGGAACATCGCGTTGAGAGCCTCGCGGCGCCACGGTTCGCGCGAGTCTCCGAGCCGAAAGTAACGGTCGGCAGGATCGACCGAGGAATCCAGCACCATCCGGCCCGTCTTGTCCGGGAACAGGGTCGCGTACGTGCTCATCAGATCCGTGCCGTAGGACAGGCCGTAGAGGTGCATGACGTCCTGGCCGAGCACGTCGCGGACATGGTTGAGATCGCGAGCGGTGTTCTCCGTGGTGATGGTCGCCGCGTATCCCGGTTCGTTGGCTTCGCAGGAGGCGTACATCGCGCCGACCTGCCCGGAGAGCAGACCCGTCATCGGGATGTCCGCCACGTTGCAGTTCAGCGGGGTGCCCCAGGCCAGGCCGCGCGGCTCGACGGCGATGAGGTCGAAGTGCTCCCGGACGGCGGTCGGCATCCTCACGGCCTCGTCGGAGAACATTCCCAACGCGTCGCCGCCGGGGCCGCCCGGATTGCCTGCGATGACGCCACGGCGCTCCCCCGTCGCCGGAACCCGGCTGACAGTGAGGGAAATCGTCGCGCCCTCCGGGTCGGAATAATCACGTGGCACGTCGATGTCCGCGCACACGGTGCCCGGCGCGGTCATCGCCGCGGTCGGGCACGCGCCCCAGTCCAACCCGCCGAGATCGGCCGGACCGGCGGAGCCGCCGGCCGACGCCTGCGGCACCGACAGCAACGTGCCCGCCAGCGCGAGCGCCGTGACCGGGGCCAACGCCCTGCGGACGAAGGACGTCCGGGACGACGGGGCCGCTGAGACTCGGCTCGCGGACCGGGCCTCGGCACCGGTCTCCACAGAGGAGACGGCGGGGGACGCTGCGCCGAATGCGGCGGGGGACAACTTCTTCGTGGGGCGCACGGGGATAAACACCTTTCATCGACTGCAACGAACGGTATCAAACCGTAACGCCGACCGCACGCCGTTCAAGGCACGAAGATTAGGGCACCGGCCGCACGCTGTTCAACGCACGGAGATCAGGGCACGGACCGCACCCGGTACACCAGCACCGCACCGACGGCGGTGAGCGCGCCCGCGAAAACGTACAGGCCGGGGTACCCGCCGAGGTTCGCCAACGCGAAGGCGGCGAGCACCGGGGCGGCCATGTTCGGGCCGGCGACGGCGAGGTTCATGACGCCCACGTCACGCCCGCGCTCATCGGCCTTGGGCAGCACCTGGTTGATCAGGGCCTGATCGACGGCCATGAACACGCCCCACGACAGACCCAACAGCACCGCCGCGCCGACGACCATGGCGAAGCTCCCGGCGAACGCCATGATCGCGCAGGCCCCGGCGACGCCCATCGACGACAACGCCACGAACACCCGGCGCTTGCCCATCTTGTCGGACACTTTGCCCGACAGGATCGCGGTGACGATGACGCACAGGGCATACGCGCCGGTGAGGACGAGCACGCCGGCATCCGGATCGGGGTGGCCGATGTGATCGCGCAGGTAATAGAACAGGTAGAACAACGCGACCGAGTTGCCCGTGGTCACCAGGAACCGGGCGATGAACACCCACGTGAAGTCGCGGTAGAGCCCTCCGGGCACCTCGGCGACGGCGGGCACCACGGCGTCAGCGTCCCCGCCGGCGTCGTCAAGCACCGGAGATGCGGCCGCCTGCGACCGCACCCGGGACACGTCGCGGAAGCCCGGCAGGAACTGGCCGATGAGCACCAGCAGCAGCGCCGCGGTGACGATGTACGCCAGCCCCAGGTCGAACACCGTGGCCACGACGGTGCCCAGCACCACGCCGAGGGTGTACGTCAGTCCCAGCACACCCGAGACCACGCCGTACTGATTGTCCGGCACCGTATCCGGCGCCACCGCCTGGGCCGCGTTGATTGACGCCGCGATGGCCAGCTGGAACACCGCCCACCCGATGGTCAACGCCATGAAGCCCGGCGCGGCGCCCAGGAACACCAGCGACCCGGCCGCCGCCAGCCCGCCGAAGAGGATCCACGGGGCGCGGCGGCCCCAGCGCGTGTCCGTGCGGTCCGACAACCACCCGGCCAGCGGATGCCCGATGATGGAGAAGAACCCGCCGACCGCCATGAGGAGCGCGAACTTCTCCTCCTTCTCCCCCGGATGCCAGATGAGGATCTGCTGCGCCAACAACAGCTGCGTCGGCGCTGCCCACGAGATGTTCTGCCCCAGGTACAGCAGGCCGTACCGCACGATCCAGCCGGTGGTCACCGGCGTGCGCTGGGCGGGGTCGGCGGTGAAACGCCCGACGTCGGAGATGGCGCGTTCGGAGGAGTCGGCGTGTTCGGAGGAGCTCATCCCTGCACCCCATCCGGCTCCGGCGGCTGCGCCCGCACGTTGGGGTCGGTGTGTTCGTCCGCGACGGGGTAACGACGGCCTGCGGTGTAGCGCCGGTGCAGCTCCGGGGTGATCCGCCCGGTGCGGGCCAGCTCGGCCAGCAGGCGGCCCGACGGCTTCATCGTCCGTTCCTGCGTCTCGTAGTCCAGGTGGACGATGCCGAATCGCGGCTCTTCGCCGTCGGCCCATTCCCAGTTGTCCACGAAGCACCAGTGGTACCAGCGCTCGATGGGCACGTCCGACTCGGCGATGGCCCGCAGGTGCTCCAGGATGAACCGCGGCCGGAACGACTCCAGCCTGCGGTCGGCAGCCCCGGCGTCCGGGTTGGCGTAGTCCCCGGCCGGATTCGGCTTTTCGACGCCCGCGTCCACGCCACCGACCGACAGCTCCAGATCGCCGAGATCGCAGGTGCCGTTTTCGGTGATCCAGACCGGTCCGCCGAAACGCTCGTTCAGGTCGCGGGCGCATTCGACCAGGCCCTCGGGGTGGATTTCCCACCCGAGGTCGTTGACCGGAGCCCCGACGAAGGTGCCGTCGTCGAACTTGTCGACGGCCGTGCGCGAGTAGTAGTTCTGGCCCAGGAAGTCGTGGTGGCGGCCCGACGGCAACCCGCGGCCGACCTTCGCCCCGCCCAGCAGCGGATGGAACTTCCCCGCCAGATGCGCGTCGGCGACGATGTCCTGGAACAGATGCCGATTGATCCGCGCCAGGCCGCGGTGGATGGGGTTGCGCGGATTGCGCGGCGCGAACGCCCGTGCGTGGTGGGCGATGCCGACCTTCGCCCGATCCCCCTGGATGCCGTGGATGACCTCGTAACCGCGGATGTGGGACACCGCCATGTTGCGCAGCACGGCCATCGTGTCGCCCCACGAGCGGTTGCCCGGCGGGCCCGAGCGGAACATGTGCGCCTGGGTGGCGTACACGTTCGGCTCGTTGACGGTGATCCACTCGTCGACGAGGTCGTCGAGCGCCCGCACGGTCGTCTCCGCATAGCGCAGGAAAGCCGCCGGCGATTCATCGGAGGTGAAGCCGCCGCGCCGAGCGAACCAGAGCGGATTGACGAAGTGATGGAGCGTCACCAGCGGACGAATCCCCTTGTCCCGCAGGTCGGCAATCTCCTCACGGTAGCGATCCAGCACCGCATGGTCGAACTCCCCCGGCCGCGGTTCGATACGCGCCCACTCCACGCCGATGCGAGCGATGGGCAGACCCAGCGACGCCATGAGCTCGTTGTCCTCCCGCCACCGGTTCCAGTGGTCGGTGGCGCGCAGCGGGGTCGAACCATCGGCGATGTTGCCGGGCTCGCGGGCCCAATCGAACCAGTCGTTGTTCTCGTCACCGCCCTCGATCTGCCCGGCGGCCGACGCCGTGCCGATCAGCAGACCCCGCAGATCGACGTCGTGATGCAACGGCTTCGCGAGCGGCGACGTGCGCGGCTGAGGATGGAGAGTTCGGTCATTGGCAGGCACATTGGTTGACATGCCGACATCCTATGTCACACATCACGCCTAGTTTTTGGTTTTCAAACAAAATGTTATGGGTTTCGCGCGTCGACGGGGTCGTCGTAAAGCAACCGAGTAGAGCAACCGGATCGTTCGCGAAAAATCCGCTCCCCCTGGAACGAATCGGAGCCCCGGCCCGTTGTTGACGATGTCCCCCCCCCCAAAAAAAAAATCAAAAATCACGTTAGGAACCCCACTGGTCAGCCTTCTAAGCTGAAGACGCGGGTTCGATTCCCGTCATCCCCTCCACGCAACCGGGCGCATTGCTCCCGGTTTTTACTTTCTGAGCCGACGTCCGGGGGCCAGAAATTCTTCTGACCTCTGTTCAGGATCCAGTGCTACGGGTACTCTGGGCACCATGAAGCCCACCATTATCGATGCCGATACTGGACACGAACTATGGACCGCGGTCGAATGCGCTGCTTTTTCCGGCACCGCACGTGGCACTTTCACCAGCTACGCTGGCCGCAAGAAGGCTCCTGAACCCGTCGCGAAGCTTCATGGGTTGACCCTGTGGGATTCCGAAGAAGTTCGCGCATGGCACGCCAATCGGAAGAGCCGCACCAAGAGCACCGACTCCGCCGAATCATAGATACCTACCCATACCCAATCATTTCCTGGTTCCCGAGCTACATCTGTCGGACAGATATGTCAGCTCGGGAACTTTTTTCGCTCTACATGCGTTATCTCAAGTAATTACAAGCAGTACCCGCAATTTCCTTTTTGGAGGCCTAGCCCATGGGGGCTTTAATTCTGATCGCGATCACCGTCGGCGGCGCAATTATCATCGCGTCGATGGCTCAAAACCGTTCAAACAGGGCCTTTGATGCTCGCCAGAACAATCAATTGGAAGACGCCGTCGCAGACGCCCGCCGATGGATTGAGCGACTGGGCTCACAGGTATTGAACCTGGCTGGCACCGATTCGGCTTCCACGCAGGCTCTTGCTGACGCATCCGAGCGCTACAATGCCGCTTCCTCGCAGATTTCTACTGCGCGCACCCCGGCACAGGCGCGAATGGCCCGCGAATCGGCGCTGGAGGGTCTGCACTACATCAATGCGGCTCGCGAAATTATGGGCCTGCCGGCGGGGCCGACACTGCCACCGCTGGAGGGTCAGAAGGCCGCTGGTTCTGTGACCGAAACTCGCACCATTGAGCACGAAGGCCACTCGGTTACCGCCTCTCCATACGCCACCCCGGAAACTCCGAACTACTACCCCGGTGGTCGTGTCGCTGGCCGTCCGGTTCCGGCCGGTTGGTACTCCGAGCCCTGGTGGAAGTCCGCGCTCCGCACCGGTGTCTGGACCGCAGGCTCGATGCTGCTGTTCTCTACTCTCTTCCACGGTATGGCCGGCGTTGCCTACGGCGCTGATGAGTTCGCCAGCGGCATGGGCACCGGCGCCGACGACTTCGGCGGCACCGAGGACTTTGGAGCCGAAGACTTCGGTGGCGACGATTTCGGTGGAGATGACCTTGGCGGCGACTTCGGTGGCGGCGGTGCAGATGCCGGTGGCGCAGGCGACGGCGGAGGTTTCTTCGACGGCCTCTTCGGTGGCGGCGACGGCGGCGGCGACGGCGGCGGATTTTTCGACGGCGGATTCGACGGTTTCGATATTTAGAAAAAGCCCGGCGCCGCTATTTCGCTAAATCCGCAAAAGGATCGACAGTGCCGTCTGTCTGAGGCCGATACTCAATTTTTCTGGCGGCGAATCGACCAGCTTCCTCGTCAAGGATGCTGCTAATTAAAGCAACAGCCATATCCATACCTGCTGCGACTCCTGATGAGCTCCACCGATCTCCGTCTTCAACCCATCGAGCCTCTTTCACCCACGTCACTTCGTTTCCGAACGAGGTAGCCCACTCAAAAGCCAACTTATTACTAGTTGCCCGCTTTCCTTCAAGAAGCCCAGCCGCAGCGAGCAGTGCCGAGCCCGTGCAAACCGATGCCACTAACCGCGCCCGGGATCCGATGTTCTGAAGCCAGTCCAAAAACTCTGCATCCTCAACTAGTGTTCTACTCCCGGCTCCGCCAGGAACTAGAAGAATATCGACCGTTTCGAGGTCAGCGGCACAACGTGTGGCAATAACCTGCGCCCCCTGAGCGCTGGTTATCGGACCAGAAATGTGGGCGACATATTCGACCTCAATCTCTGGGACATGGCCAAAAAGGCCAACCGGTCCAAATACATCCAAGAGCTCGAACCCGGGAAATAGCACAACAGTTACTCGGCGATGCGCTTCTGGAGTTGTCATACGACAATTCATACTCCGCCTATATATGAAAAGGGTCTGGTTCCAGAGTTTTCTGGAACCAGACCCTTTTATTCCTATCAACAGATAGCGAACAACAACCCTTTAAGCCTCCGGCAGCTCCGGGGCAACGCCAGTCTTTTCGTACTCTGCCAGGATGTCAATGCGGCGCTGGTGACGCTCCTCCTCGCTCCACGGCTGGGAGACGAAAGCATCGACGATGGCTAGAGCCTCTTCCTCAGAGTGCATACGACCGCCAAGGCCGATCAGCTGAGCGTTGTTGTGCTCGCGGGCGAGCTTTGCGGTCTCCACCGACCAAGCCAGCGCACAACGAGCGCCCTTGACCTTGTTAGCAGCGATCTGCTCGCCGTTGCCGGAACCGCCGAGCACGATGCCCAGGCTGCCCGGATCGGCGACGGTACGGGAAGCCGCCTCGATGCAGAATGCTGGGTAGTCATCTGCAGGGTCGTAGGTGTGAGCGCCGCAGTCAACGACGTCGTGGTCAGCCTTCTCCAGGTGGGCCTTAATCAGGTTCTTCATCTCAAAACCGGCGTGGTCTGCACCAAGGTAAATACGCATGGCAGCAAGTCTAGCGGTTCCCACGGATTAAACGGTGTCTGCACCCGTTTTAGGTATTGCTTGACGACGTCTCCTGCGCAGCCGAATAGGGTGAAAAGTGACTGTATTTGCGTCTCAGCTTGTCTTCGAAACCGGAAATTGGGTGCTTTTACCGTGTCTCCTGCGCCACAGGCTCACTTCCAAGTCGATCCGGAAGCTCATGGCTCCCATGGGAATCATCACGCACCGGTGGTGCGAACGGTTCGACATGACATCAACAAGAAGCCATTTATTGTCATTTGGGAGGTCACGCGGGCTTGTGGCCTAGTCTGCAAGCACTGCCGTGCGGATGCGCAACATGAACCGCACCCGCACCAGCTTTCGACCGCCGAGGGCAAGATGCTGCTGGAGACCTTGGCGTCGTATAGCAAACCGAAGCCTCTTGTGGTGCTCACCGGCGGCGATCCTTTTGAGCGTGATGACCTGGAAGAATTGGTGCGATTCGGCACAGAGCACGGTTTGAATATGTCGCTGTCTCCGTCGGTGACTCCGCGGTTGACGCCGGAGCGGATTCAGTCGCTGCGTGAGGCCGGAGGTAAGGCGATGTCGATGTCGCTCGATGGCGCGACCGCCCAGACCCATGATAAGTTCCGCGGGTTTTCGGGGACTTTTGAAAAGACGCTTGAAATGGCTCCGCACATCAACGAGGCCGGTTACCGGCTGCAGATCAATTCGACCCTGACCAAGGGAAATATTCATGAGGCGCCAGCGCTGCTGAAGACTGTCATGGAGATGCAAGCCAAGATGTGGTACGTCTTTTTCCTCGTTCCCACTGGTCGCGGCGCAGATTTGGGCGCATTGTCGCCGGAGGAACGCGAGGATGTTCTTCACTGGCTATCGGATGTGTCCAACCGAATTGCCATTAAGACGACGGAGGCGCCGCAGTATCGGCGCGTCGTCATGCAGCAGGAGGAAGCGAAAGAAAAAGGGCTGCCACCCTATGAGGGCGGCGAGCTCTACCGCTACTTGACCGAGGAAACGACAAAGCTGCTCGGCGCTGAACCGGAAAAGCCACGCCGACCGCGCTCCCCGATGGCCGTCAATTCCGGGTCAGGTTTTGCCTTCATTGACCATATCGGCGATGTCTACCCCAATGGTTTCCTGCCGCTTCACTGCGGCAATGTAAAGGCAACACCCTTCCAAGAGATTTATTCCAACTCGCCGGCTTTTAAGGCTCTCCGCGATCCTGATAATTGGCACGGCAAGTGCAGCGTCTGTGAATACCACAGCGTCTGCGGTGGATCCCGCTCGACTGCTTACGCTTTGACCGGGGATTACACGGCATCCGATCCGACATGCATCTACATCCCGCCACGGTGGGCTGCCATGAGCGAAGAAGAACGGCAGGCCTCTACCGGGCAGAATGCCGAAGCTGGGGCCGCTCAGGTTTCTTAGCCGCATGCCCCAGCTGCTACAGGTTTCTTAGTCGAAGCGCGGGTCCTCAGTGCGAGAGCGCTTAATTTCGAAGAAGTACGGGTAGCTGGCCACGGCAACCGAGCCGTCGAAAATCTTGCCGGCTTCTTCGCCGCATGGGATACGGGTAAGCACCGGGCCGAAGAAGGCAACGTCGTTGAGCTTGACCACCGGAGTGCCGACGTCGTTGCCGACCTCCTTCATGGCCTCTGCGTGGTTTTCACGCATGAGCTCATCAAACTCTGTGGTCAGGGCCTGTGCCAGACGCTCTTCCGGCAGTCCAACCTCTGCGAGGGCTTCCTTAATCAGTTCGTCGAATGCGTGCTCCGGCTCGTCGACATGCGCATGGCGATCGATGCGGTTTTCGTTGTGAATCTTCGTGCCCAGCGCGGTGTAGAGCTTGTCGACGGCCTCCTGACCATCCTGGGAGAACACTGCATTAAACAGGCGTGCCGGGGTCCAGTTGCACTGCATCATGAACTTGTACTCTTCCGGCAGCTCGTCGCGGCCTTCATTGAGTACCGACAGGCTCATCGGCTTCCACTCGACCGCGATGTCGCGGACCTTTTCGACTTCCTTAATCCAGCGCGACGTCACCCAGCAAAACGGGCAGGAAACGTCGAAGTAGAAAGTGACCTTGTCTCGATTGCTCATGTGAAAGTCCTCCTAAAGCATTGATTGACTTATCAACGACTATAGGGCGGAATTTTTCGGCTCGCATTCATGATTCTTCCGCCTATTTGCGGTTCGTTCCCTCCGGGACTTCCCAGTGGCCATGTGAGGATCCTAACCACGCGAGGGCAAGCCCGTGTCCTCCAGACAATCAGCGGTGGCCTCCAGGTAGGCAGGCCAGTCGGCGTAGTCCAGGAACTCCGGGCCCACCTCGTGGTCCATGGAAACCATCTTCCCCGAGCGCATGTCCAGGCAGTAGTTGTTTCCGCCGAAGTCCATAACCAGCGGAATCCATGCCTCGTGATACCACTTGCCATCCGAGTCGGCGCTGTCCATGCCTTCGGCTTCAAAATCATCAAAGTCGCCGTCTGCCTGCAGCTGAGTCCACAGCTTGTAGTCGTTCAGAATCGACTTCGGCGGCGCAATCCAGCCACCGTCCCACGGCTCACCGTCTACAGACGCGTGCCGCAGCCACGAAGCTCGCACGTAGTCTGGCAGTTTTACTCCGAGGTCAGCCTCAAGCTGATCCAGTTCCGCTTCTGTCGCCGGAGCCTCCAGGGCATCGTCGCCAAGCTTCGCCTCAATGCGATCCCACGCCGCGTTGACCCGTTCAACCTTGCTTGCATCATCACTTAGTTCGTACATGAAACGAAGTGTATTCACACTTGGCTTTGCTCGCATACTGAAGAAGCCAAAATCTCGCTCAACCGACCGCCAATGCGACCGCCCCCAATCGACGCGGAATGAGCGAGGAAGCCGAGGTCGCCCCGCTCACCCCGCTACCGCCCGATTCCCAATCCGGGGTCGTGGTTACACTTGTCGCATGACTTCCACGAACCTAACCAGGACCGAGGCCGCCGAGCGTGCGGCCATGCTCGAGGTGTCCCACTACGACATCTCTCTCGACCTCACTACCGCACCCGTCGGTGGGCCACACAGCGCACCAACATTCGCTTCCAAGACCACAATTTCTCTGACGGCGAAGCGCGCTGGTTCCACCTTTATTGATCTGCGTGATGCGGTTGTTAAGAGTGTGACCATCGACGGCGTCGATGCCACGGAGGCCGCTCGCTATGCCAGCGAGACCGGCATTAACGTGGACCTGACCGAAGGTGACCACACCGTCGTTATCGACGCGGACTGCCGTTACACCAACAACGGCCAGGGCATTCACCGCTTCCAGGATCCTGCCGACGGCGAAACATACCTGTACTCGCAGTTTGAAACTGCCGACGCCAAGCGCGTGTTCGCCTGCTTTGACCAGCCGGATTTGAAGGCGACGTATTCAATCCACGTCGTGGCACCGAAGGGTTGGAAGGTTATTTCCAACTCGGTGGCCAAGACCGGCGCCACCACCGATGTCCACGGCAATGAGGCCGACACCTTCGACTTCTCGGTGGATGTTCCGCTGTCGACGTATCTCATCGCAGTCTGTGCGGGCCCGTGGCACGAGGTCACTGACTCGTGGACCGGCACTGTCGCACCGCACCCGGAAACCCCTGCTGAGCACCAGCCGGATGGCGAACTGACCATTCCACTGGGACTCTACTGCCGCCAGTCCATCGCCGAATACCTCGATGCCGACACCTTGTTCAAGGAAACCAAGGAAGGCTTCGACTTCTACGCCAAGCATTTCGGTGAGCCGTACCCGTTCGGTAAATACGACCAGATCTTCTGCCCGGAGTACAACATGGGCGCGATGGAAAACGCCGGCTGCGTGACCATCCGCGACGAGTACGTGTTCCGTTCCAAGCCCACCCATTACCTCTACGAGCGCCGCAACGACACCATCCTGCATGAGATGGCTCACATGTGGTTCGGCGATCTGGTCACCATGCAGTGGTGGGATGACCTCTGGCTCAACGAGTCCTTCGCCACCTGGTCGGCCGCCGCCGCTCAGGTCGAGGTTTCCGATTACAGCCACGCCTGGACCACTTTCGCCAACGTCGAAAAGGCCTGGGCCTACAAGCAGGATCAGCTACCGTCGACGCACCCGATTGCCGCCGACGCCAGCGACATTGACACCGTCGAGCAGAACTTCGACGGCATCACCTACGCCAAGGGCGCGTCCACCCTCAAGCAGCTGGCCGCCTACGTTGGTCAGGATGCTTTCCTCGCCGGTGCCCGTATGCACTTTGCCCGTCACCGCTTTGGCAATGCCACCTTCGCGGACCTCTTGGACGCGCTCTCTGAGGCCTCGGGTCGCAATCTGTCTGGCTGGGCCGATCAGTGGCTGACCACTACTGGCATCACCACCCTGGCACCGGACTTCCGCCAGTCGGCCGGTAAGTACACCTCCTTCGCAGTCATACAGGAAGGTGCCGAGCCGGGTGCCGGAGAACTCCGCGATCACCGAATCGCCGTGGGTATCTACAACCTGCGCGGCACCGGATCGGATGCCGTACTCGAGCGCACCAAGCGCGTGGAAATCGACGTCCGTGGTGCCCGCACCGAAATCCCAGAACTGGTCGATACCCCAGTCGGCGATGTCGTGCTGGTTAACGACGACGATCTCACCTACAGCATGATCCGCTTGGACGAAGGCTCGCTTGCCACCGTCATCGACAACATCGGCGCCTTCACCGATTCAATGGCACGCACACTGTGCTGGTCCGCGACCTGGCAGATGGTTCGCGCAGGCCAGATGCGCGCTCGCGACTTCGCCAACTTGGTGCTCCGCGGCATCCCGGGCGAGGACAAGCTCTCCGTCCTGGAGCGCGTCATCGCTCAGGCGGTCAGCGCCGTCAACGTCTACGCCGATCCACAGTGGGCTGATTCCACCGGCCGCGACCTGCTGGCTCAGGGCCTGTTGGACTACGCGAAGAAGGAAACCGACGCCGACCGCGCCCTGGTTTTCGTTAACGCTTTGACCACCGTGGGCTCGTCGAATAGCGACGTCGTTGACGCACTGCGCGCCATCTACACTGGCGACGCAGACAAGGCTGGTTTCCCAGCTGTCACGGTAGACACCGACATGCAGTGGCGCGCCCTGAAGCCGCTGGTTTCCGCCGGTCTCGAGGGCGAGGAAGCCATCGCAAAGCTTGAAAAGACCGACAACTCGGCACTCGGTGCGCAGGCCGCCATCGCCTGCCGCGCCTCCGTGCCGACGCTCGCCAACAAGTCCCGCGTCTGGGCAGAGGCGACGGTCTCCGGCAACGATGCCCCGTCGAACCTTGTCATTCGCCACTTGCTGGCCGGCTTCAACGCGCCGGGCTCGGGTGAGGTGCTCGCACAGGCGCTTGACGACGACTCCCGCGCCACCATCAACGCGGAGCAGTCGGCGACTTCGCTGTCGGAGCACTTCTTCGCCGTTGCCAACAGCTGGTGGAAGCAGTTCTCCTCCGAGACGGCCCAGACTCTGCTCGAGGGCTTCTACCCCACCTGGGAGATCAGCGATGAGGCAATTGTGGCCGCTCAGCGCCTGCTCGACAGCGATGAGACTGCATCGCCGGTCAAGCGAATCATCTCTGAGCAGCAGTTCCTGGTGAAGCTTGCTCTTCGCGCCCGCGAGTTCGACGCGAAGTAGCAAGTGATTTCGGCCGGCACTTTGGTCGTTATCGTTTTCGTGGCATCAAGTCGATAGACTTGGTGCCATGACAACTTCTCAGACGCTCTTTGACTCCGTCGGCGGCGAGGATGTCTTCAATCGCATCGTCCATGGCTTTTACACGCGTATGCGTTCCGATGACCTCATCGGCCCGATGTACCCCAGCGATGACTGGGAGGGCGCCGAGGATCGACTCCGCATGTTCCTCGTCCAGTACTGGGGCGGGCCGCGTTCGTACAGCGAACAGCGTGGTCATCCGCGCCTGCGCATGCGCCACATGCCGTTTTCCATCGGCGAAGCCGAACGCGGCCGCTGGCTGGAGATCATGAGCGCCTCACTCGCAGACATTTCCGATGAAGAGCTCCCCCGCCCTCAACGCGAAGCCATGTGGAACCACATGGTGCAGGTCGCTGACATGCTCATCAACCGCTTCGACGCGCAGTAGGAATTAGGCCCCTGCCCGGCTAATTCAGCAGCCCCGCTAGTTCAGTAGCGGCAGCACGCCAAAGGACTCGAGCGTAAAGATCGAGCCAAACCGCCCATCCAGCCGGTGCCACCGTCCCTTCGTGGACACGCGCACCGGCTCTTTTTCATCCGGTTGCTCTGGAATGAAGCCCATCGCACACAGCGCAAACACATCCCGCATGGTCACGTCGACAACGCTTTTCGACGTCTCCTGCGACTGCCCCTCCCCTGAGTCAACGGCGGCTTCACCGGCCTCTCCGCTGACAGTGAGAACCTTCTGATCCAGCAGAGATGGCGGCATACCCATGGGGCCGGAAGATTCCACCGCGACCGCGCGCCCCTGCTTCTCGAGAGTCCGGAAAGCAGTGGCCGGAACATAGTCGACAACCTGCCATCCTTCCGGAACTGGCAAGAATCCCGGCCAGGAGGACGCCGACTGCGCATGCACCCGATACGGCAGCGCGGTGAGCGAAGCTTCCTTGTCCTCCGCATTGTCGGATGATTTTGCCTGCGCAAAGGCACGCACTGCGATGTCTTTAATCTCCGCGGCAGTGACGATGATGTCGTCGGGAAGCGCGTGTAGCGCAATTGTGCGCATGGCGAGCGGGCCGATCGGGGTCTTCACCCATACCTGTGACATTGCTGGCGCAGCGGTGGGCTCGGGCGAGGAACTGATACCGGCGGCGGTCTTTCGTGCGCGGATGCGAAGCAACGTGTTCTCGTCGAGGGCGTAGGCCTTATGGGCTAGGACGCCCAGGTTCTTCAGGGCATCGGGAGTGCCGAAGGTCAGCTCGGCAGCGGGATGAGAAGTGGTCACGGCGAATTACTTGTCCTGGTCTTCCTTGTTGTCTTCGATTGCGGGAGCTGCAAAACGCTCCAGTTCACGGCGGGCAGACGGGGAGAGCTCGACTGCCTTCGCAGTCTTGAGATCAAACATCACCATCACGGTTTCGAGCACAGCCACGATGTGACCATGCTGGTCGGAGATAGTCTGGCGGAGTGTGAAAGAGGTGCGACCGAAGTTGATGATCTCGGTCTCAACCACAACTTCCTGGGTGTCCGGCAAGATAGCGCGGACGTAGTCAATCTCCAGGCGACGCACCACTGCCGCAGGCATACCTGCCCCGCCGCCGAGGCCGCGCATCACAAAGTCCAGACGAGCCTGCTGGGCGTATTCCAGGAATGCGGTGTTGTTAGCGTGACCATACTGATCGAAATCAGACCAGCGGATAGCGACGTTGGTACGAAATGGTGCTGATTCAGTCATACCCAGAACTATAGGCGTTTTCTGGAGCTACGAACCTGCAAATAACGCGAAAGCCCGGGACCTGTGCACTGGTGCGAGCCAGTCCACACGGTTCCGGGCGTTGCCGTTGGCAAAGATCAGATTCGCGGGAAACTGATTAGCGGGTCAGGCGACGGTGAGTGACACGCGACGGGCGTGCAGCCTCCTCGCCGTAACGCTCAATCTTGTTCTTCTCGTAGCCCTCGAAGTTGCCCTCGAACCAGAACCACTTGCCCTCTTCGAAGTTGCCTTCCCATGCGAGGATGTGGGTACAGGTGCGGTCCAGGAACCAACGGTCGTGGGAAATGACCACGGCACAGCCCGGGAAGTTCTGCAGTGCGTTTTCCAGCGAAGACAGGGTTTCGACGTCAAGGTCGTTAGTCGGCTCATCCAGGAGGATAAGGTTTCCGCCCTGCTTGAGGGTCAGCGCGAGGTTCAGACGGTTGCGCTCACCACCGGAGAGAACCTTCGACGGCTTCTGCTGGTCCGCGCCCTTGAAACCAAAGGCAGACAGGTACGCACGAGACGGCATCTCGTTCTGGCCGACCACGATGTAGTCGAGACCATCAGAGACAACCTCCCAGACGGTCTTTTCCGGATCGATATTTTCACGGCCCTGGTCAACGTAGCTGAGCTGAACAGTCTGACCGACCTTGACCTCACCGGAATCCGGCTGCTCCAGCCCCACGATGGTCTTGAACAAGGTGGACTTACCAACACCGTTCGGGCCAATCACACCGACGATGCCGTTACGCGGCAGGGTGAACGACAGGTCCTTAATCAGGACGCGGCCATCAAAGCCCTTCTCCAGGTCCTTGACCTCAACAACCTGGTTACCCAGGCGCGGCGGGGTCGGAATCTGAATTTCTTCGAAGTCGAGCTTCTTGTACTGCTCGGCTTCCTCCACCATCTGCTCGTAGCGCTCCAGACGGGCCTTGTTCTTGGCCTGGCGAGCCTTCTGCCCCGAGCGGACCCACGCCAGCTCATCCTTCAGGCGCTTCTGCAGCTTGGCGTCCTTCTTACCTGCAACTTCAAGGCGCTCAGCCTTCTTCTCCAGGTAAGTCGAGTAATTGCCCTCGTACGGGTAGAGCTTGCCGCGGTCGACCTCACAAATCCAGCCAGCGACGTGATCCAGGAAGTAACGGTCGTGAGTCACGGCCAGGACAGCGCCCGGGTACTTAGCCAGGTGCTGCTCGAGCCACAGCACGGACTCGGCGTCCAGGTGGTTAGTGGGCTCGTCGAGAAGCAGCAGATCCGGCTCGGAGAGCAGCAGCTTAGCCAGTGCTACACGACGACGCTCACCACCGGAGAGGTGAGTAACCGGCTCGTCTGCCGGCGGGCAGCGAAGTGCATCCATTGCCTGCTCAATCTTGGAATCCAGCTCCCAAGCATCAGCGGCGTCGAGCTCCTCCTGGAGCTTGCCCATTTCTTCCATGAGCTCGTCGGTGTAATTGGTGGCCATCTCCTCGGCGATGGCTTCAAAACGAGCCTTCTTCTCGAAGATGTCGCCGAGGCCCTCCTCGACGTTGCCACGAACGGTCTTCTCCTCATTCAGCGGAGGCTCCTGCAGCAGGATGCCAACAGTGGCGCCCGGCTCCAGGAAAGCTTCACCGTTACTCGGCTGATCCAGGCCAGCCATAATCTTCAGAATCGACGACTTACCTGCGCCGTTCGGACCGACCACGCCGATCTTTGCGCCCGGGTAAAACGCCATGGTGACGTTGTCGAGAATAACCTTATCGCCGTGCGCCTTGCGCACGTTTTTCATCTGGTAGATGAACTCACCCATGGTGGAATTTCGTCCCCTCGTAAAAAGGAAATAAGCAATCCCTGTAGAGGTTACGCATAGGAACCAAAAGGCACAATCTACATGGGCGTACCCGCAATCCTTTCCCACCAACATCTCTGCCAGGCTGCTAGCAAAACTAGCTGCGAGATAACGCTGCTGAATCGTATGCGGTCCCTCCCCTTTCTCAGCAGCGTCATCTCACATGCAGCAAATACCCCTCCCCTCTTTTAGCGGCACTCCCTTTAATCCGCTCTAGAACGACCAACTAACTCCTTGCCTGGAACTGGCCAACTAACTCCGTCACTAAAACGGCGCACTAGCTCCTGCACCAGCCATTTCTTGCTGCTCAGCACGAGCTGCACTTGTGTTCCCAGCCTCACTAGCGTCGCCAGCACCAGCGCTGAATGTACGCACTGTCTCGGTAACCGAGGCGTCCGATTCCCCAGCAGAAGCCTCACCAAGACCCGTCGGCGACTCATGCGGCTTCTCAGTCATAGTCTTGACCGTTGCCAGGTGACGACGCAGATTCGGCCCCACCGCCTTAGCAATGATCTTCTGGCGCTGATGCTTCGTACCATCATCGCCCTCCCAACGATCCGTACGAACGTGACCGTGGACAATAACGGCTTGGCCCTTCCACACCGTGTTATTCACGTTCTCGGCTAGTTTGCCCCAGCATTCAACATCAAAATATGACGTCTCCGACTGCTCCCAACCATTCTCCCCCTTCCATGACTTGCTGGATGCCACAGAAAACTTGCAGACCTTTGCCCCAGAATTGGTATTTCGATTTTCCACATGATGGACCACATTGCCCACCACGGTAATAACTGCCTCAGACATCGGGCTCCTCCCCCAAAAGAAAGCGTTTACCTACTTCGGCCGAATAATCCGAAGATGTCTCATTCGTGCCGTGCCAATTACTTTTCCGGCTCCGGGAGGCAAGCGAAAGAGGCAAACAAAAAGCCTGTGGATAAGTTCGTCTAAAAGACAACTATCCACAGGCTTCATATGAAGGTAAGGGGCGAGGTCGCAGCAATCCTCGTCGTCAAGCGAACGAAATCTGCTTAACGACGCTACCTTCCACGCCTCTTCGAGGCATCAATCGGATTGTCCATGTGCACCGGATGCTGCGCGTCAACCTCTGAGGTGTAGTAGTCGCGCTCATCTTCGCCACCGACACCGACCTGCTGGCTCATACGCGCGAGCATTTCGTTGTATGCAGCCAACTCCTCATCGTTGTTGCGGTCTGCGACGCGGTCGTAGCGTGCTGCATCCTTCTCATCGGAACGTCGCCACTGCACAAACAGCGCAACGGTGACGATATAGAGCGGAACCTCACCGGCGGCCCACGCGACGGCACCACCGACGTTCTGATCCTCCAGGAGATTGACTGCCCAAGGGAGATCCAGGCTGGCGTAGTAGGTCTCGGCAAGCACCTTCTGCGACTGCATCAGCGAAATACCGAACCAAGCGTGGAACGGCAACGAACCCATCAGCGTGACCAGCTTGACCGACGGTTCAATCTGCTGTGGCGCAGCATCGACACCGATAATGACCCAGTAGAAGATGTAACCGGAGATCAAGAAGTGGATGTTCATGAACACGTGACCGGCGTGCTCGTCTGCCAGGAAGTCATAAATCGGCGTCATGTAGAGCAGATAGAACCCTGCAACGAACTGCACAGTTGCCACCACCGGGTGCGTGAGGAAACGCGACACCGGATTGTTGATGAAGACCACCAGCCACTCACGAATACCCGGCAAACCGTCGCGGCCGGCCGGCTTCAGCGCACGCAGCGCGAGCGTGACCGGCCCACCCAGCACCAGCATGACCGGGATACCCATGGAGTAAAGCATGTGGGCAATCATGTGAACCGAGAACAGAGCCGGCATGTACACGCCCAGGGCGCTGCACGAAGTAAACAGCAACGTGACGCAACCGCCGAGCCACCACAGGGTGTTGGACAGTGGCCAGGTTCCTCCACGCTTCTTCAGCAAGTAGAGCCAGTACAGGTAAATCCACGCGGCAATGATGGCGGCAGAGCCGAAGAAAATGTCAAAGCGCCACTGCGTGAACATGGCCTCCCAGCCGAATGGGATCTCCAGGTTGTAGCCGAGCTTGACCTGCATCTGCGTAATGGACGGTAGGCCCTCACCACCGGCCTGCTCAGAGAAATTCGGTGGCGGCGGAGTACGGCCGAGAGCCACGGCAACGCCGATCGTCAGCGCCATAATGATGACCTCAACAATGGCCAGTCGCCAGAACGGGCGATTCGACTGAGCGCGCTCAATCTCCGGGATGGTGATCTTGCGGTGCACATAGCCACACAGGCCCAGTAAGATGGTGAGCACCGCCTTGACCAGCACCATGATGCCGTAGTTATTGCTGACCAGGTCAGACCAGTCGATGTTGATGGCTGCGTTAATGAAGCCAGAGGCAGACATTGCAATGAATGCAACCAACGCCACGAAGGAGTAGCGCTTCACGACTTCTGGCATCCACTCACCACGACGACGCGCGTGGCCAACCAATGCCATCAAACCGCCGACCCAAAACACAGTGAAAGTCAAGTGCCAGATGTAGGAGTTGGTGCCGTAGTCATGCGCACCACCGGAGGCGTTGTGGCTCACAACAGCCAACGGCATCATCGACACCAAGCTGATGGCGAAGAACACCGGCTGCCAAATCCACTTACGAGTCAGCGATGAACCAAGCGCCACAATGCCCGCAAAAATAGCTACCCACAGCCACGCCAAGCCCTCCTTGGTCTGCTCCAAGGACACAGCCCAGTTACTCAGCTGGATCGTCGTCGACAGCGGCTGGCCCGACACATCGGAGAGAACCAGTGGAATCTCCATCAGCGCCATGAGACCCCAGCCGAGCATGGCCCACATACCCGTGCGGGATGCCGTGTAGCCGTCGAGGCCCAAAGTGCCGTCGGCACGCTGCTTCGTACCGAAAGCGGCGAGCATAAACGAGCCGACACCGAGGCAAGCGAGCAACTCACCGGCCGCCTTGGCGAATGGGAACCCGAAGGTAGTGATTGTGCCGGGATCAGGAATGCCCAACGTGGCGCGCGAATCCATGTTGAACGCCATCGAGAGCAAACCAGCTAGAACGCCGCCGATAAGCACAAAAACAACGTACCAACCAGCAGATTTACGGACTTTCTTATCCTTGCTAACAGGCGGAGAGGTCTCGGCCTTGGTTGTGGCAGTCATAGCCCTAAGCTTAGCGACCAAAGTCCCTAGAACAGAACCGGTAACAGCGCTGGGATGAGAACCGGTTGTGATTGGCTACATTAGAGACGCTACAATGCTTTTCTTAGCTAGCCTCCATAGCTCAGTGGACAGAGCAGTCGGCTTCTACCCGATTGGTCGAGGGTTCGAATCCTTCTGGGGGCGCAAAAATTACCCGCCTGGCCTGGTTTTATACCAGCATCAGGCGGGTTTTTTACTTCTTAGTTCTTCTTGTTATCCGCAGGATCCGGACGCAAGTAGCGGTCAACCATGTCGACGACCTCTTCGACAGATTTCTTGTCTAGCGTCGCGCCCTTGCCATCCGGACGCCACACCAACACCATCGTCTGAATCAGACGGTAAATGTTTCGCGCCAGCAGATATGGATCGTGCTCGCGAATAGTGCCGTCTTCCTGCCCGTGACGGACACCGGGGAGAATAAACTTCTCCACAATTTCCAGCTGAGTGTCGCTCATCTCCCCAGTGAGCGCTTCTAAGACGCGGTCGGGATCTGTCTTGACCAGGCCAGGGAAAAAGTCACTTTCAATGATGCGTTGAACGACGATTCGAATACGCAGCAACATACGAGCGCGTGAATCGCCCGGGACATAACGGAGCCCCTCAAGCATGTGCAGGATTTCGCGGTTGGTCACTTCCGCGAGAAGCTCGCCAATATCGGCGTAACGGCGATATACAGTCGGCCGCGAAACCCCTGCCTTGCGAGCAATTTCTGCAATCGAAGTCCTACGCAAGCCAACAGTCATTACGCTCTCACGCGCAGCGGCAATGATGACATCATCGACGGATGGTTTCTGTGCCGCGGTGTTGCTTTGAGCAGCGTCGCCAACACGACTCGTCTCATCCATGTAACTATTTCTCCCGTTGAAATCCGAATTCAGAAGTAATTTTATCAGGCAAATAGGTCGATTTAGTTCATGCCACGTTGTCCAATTCTAAAACCTCACTTTCCAGTTAATTTCGTTTCCCCGCAGTTCGCTCCACAAACCACGCGCCAAACCACGCGCCAATCCACGCGCCCAACCGCATCACAATCCACATCGCTAAGCTGGGCGTAGTCAACACGTGCCCCACAGCCCCGTCCGGGCACAAAATAGGGCGCACTGGAGAAACATGCCGAATCTCAGCGAAAGGTGAAATCATGGCTCAGCCCGATCCCGATCTCCAGCTCTCCACTGTGCTCGACCGAATTGTGTGGATTGACTGTGAGATGACAGGCCTCGAGCCCGAGCGCCACGTCATTGTCGAAATCGCGGCTCTCGTCACCGATGCCAACCTCAACGTGCTTGGAGAAGGCGTGGACATCGTCGTGCACGCGTCCGAGACCGAATTGGCACAGATGGACGATTTCGTCACCAAGATGCATGCAAAGTCCGGCCTGGATCAGGAGATTCGCGCAAGCAAGACAAATGTCGCCGACGCCGAACAAGCTGTTCTGGACTACATCCACCAGTGGGTTCCCGAGCCCCGCACCGCTCCGCTGGCAGGAAACTCGATTGCTTCCGACCGCAAGTTCATCCACCGCTACATGCCAGAGCTCGATCAGCACCTGCACTACCGCATGATTGATGTCTCTTCCTTCAAGGAACTGGCCCGCCGTTGGTACCCCCAGGTTCTCAAGGGCGCTCCAGAAAAGGGTCTCGCTCACCGAGCTCTCGCAGATATCAAGGAGTCGATCCGCGAGCTGGACTACTACCGCCGCGCCATGCTCCTACCCCACCCTGGCCCCGATGCCGACGCTGTTTCCGCCGCAAGCAAGGAATCCACAGAAAAGTACGGTGAAATTCGCGGCTAGCTCGCTTTACGACGGCCCCAAACCCTAACCCTTTCCAAATTTATCCGGGTTGACCTGCTGTTTTTGTTTCCAGCCCACTGTGGGCTACCATATAGTTCGCTGCAGAGATGAACTGAGAAAACAGTTCATTTAATGCGGTAATGGTGACTGTAGTTCAGTTGGTAGAGCACCAGGTTGTGATCCTGGGTGTCGCGGGTTCGAGTCCCGTCAGTCACCCCAAGTAGAACCCTCGGCCAGGAATTTTCCTGGCCGAGGGTTTTTGTGTTTCCACGACCCCTAGAATCCGCCGACTGCGTTTATGTTTAGCGGCAGCGGGCCAATGCGAGTTACTGACTACGTTTATGTCAAAAATGACCCAAAAAATGGCATGAAAGTGTCATAAACTCACACAGTTTCACATTTGCAGCCCATTGTTTCTGGAGTTCAAGGACAAAATGTGCGCCTTTCCCGGGCGTGGTTATTTTGCCCCAGCCTTTGGATGCCCGTTACCTTGTGAGTGTCCCCGATAATGGG